>CAZOKM010000105.1:0-5618 GCA_964580405.1 uncultured Candidatus Bathyarchaeia archaeon
GCTGTATATATTATTTTCTGAAGAATCTTTACTTTTCCGAAAAGTAGATAAATAAATCTTAACCTTCGTAATGGGACAACGTAAGGAGGAAACAACCTTCCAACTTAAATGCCCAGAATGCGACGCCGAAATCGAAATCCCCGAAGACGTGATTTCAGGCGAGATCGTAAGCTGCCCGGATTGCGGAATGGACTACGAAGTGAAAATCAGCTCCGACGGTAAGGCGACCCTCGGAACCGCGGAGATCGAAGGGGAAGACTGGGGGGAATAAAACCCGATGACGACGATAGGACTCGTCTACGACAGGATACGGTGGGACGAGAAAGCCCTAATCCGCGCCGCGTCCAAGGCGAAAGTAGAACTGAAGCTCGTTGACCCCAAAGCCACGTTTCTTGACACCGCTGTAAACAAAGAAAAAACAGCTTCAGAATATGGCGATGTAGTTCTTCAGCGGTGCGTTAGCTACTTCAGGGGATTACATATTACAGCTATTCTGGAAAACTCGGGAATTCGAGTGATCAACCCGTTGCAGGTTTCATTAATTTGCGGCAACAAACTATACACCACGCTGGCTCTGGAAAAGGCAGGGATTCCGACGCCTCGGACGCTTGTGGCCTTCACGGAGGAGGGCGTGCACAAAGCTATGGAGGACCTCGGGTACCCCGCCGTTTCGAAGCCCGTCGTGGGGAGCTGGGGGCGCCTCATAGCCCTGATCAAGGACAAGGACTCGGCGCAGGCACTTGTCGAGTCGAGGGAGCAGATGAACAACGCCCTGCTTCAAACTTATTACCTACAAGAGTACATTGAGCGCCCGCCAAGGGACCTTAGGATACTCGTCATCGGAGACGAAGTCGTCGCGGCTTCGTACAGGTATTCCCACGAGAACGAGTGGAGGACGAACGTCGCCCGAGGTGGAACCAGCGAGCCATGTCTAGTTACCAAAGAAATCGAGGACATCGCGCTGAAGGCCGCGGAGACCGTGGGCGGAGGCGTCCTCGCCGTTGACTGCATGGAGTCCAAGAATGGACTGATGGCGCACGAGGTCAACTGCACCGTCGAGTTCAGGGGGCTGTACTCAGCGACGAAGGTCGACATACCGGGCAGAATCATCAAGTACGCGGTCGAGGTGGGCAAGAAGTGAAAGTCACGGTCCTAGGCGCTTCTGGGTACGTGGGCGGGGAGCTCCTTCGGCTCTTGCTAAGGCACCCAAAGGTCGAATTAACCGCTGCTACATCCAACACCTACGCGGGCGAGTTCGTCCACCACGTCCACCCCAATCTGAGGGGACAAACCAGCCTCAAATTCATAACGTCAGACCCCGCGAAGGTCGTCGGCGGATGTGATCTGTTGTTCGTGGCTACGCCGCACGGTGTCTCTTCCGGCTTCATGCCCAAAGTCGTCGAAACGGGCTTGAAGGTGGTCGACGTCAGCGCCGACTTCCGACTGAAGAACCCGAGCGACTACGAGAAGTGGTACGGCTGGAGCCACGGGTGCCCTGAGCTGCTGGAAAAGGCGGTTTACGGCCTCCCTGAGCTCCACCGAGAAGAAATCAAGAAGGCGCAATTAGTGGCTGCGCCTGGCTGCATGGCCGCGACGGGCATTCTGGCCTTGGCTCCCATCGTCAAGTCTGGGAGCATCGAGAAGGACAGGATTGTCATTGACTTCAAGGTGGGCTCATCAGGCGCAGGAGGCAAGCCTTCGCTTTCTTCCCATCACCCCGAGCACTACAGCACCGTGAGGCCGTACAAGCCCGTCGGTCACCGGCACACCGCTGAGCTGGAGCAGGAGCTCAGCCTCGTGGCTCAGGGCAAGGTGGTCGTCGCCATGTCTGCCCACGCGGTCAACATGGTCCGTGGGATTCTGGGGACCTGCCACGTTTTCACGAAGGCTCCAGTGCAGCTACCTGAACTATGGCGCATCTACCGGGGCTTCTACGGGCAGGAGCCGTTCGTCAGGCTCGTGCGAGACGTGAAGGGCATTTACCGCTACCCTGATCCGAAAACCGTCGTCGGCTCTAACTATTGCGACGTGGGGTTCGAGGTCGACGGGAACCAGAACAGGGTTGTGCTACTCTCAGCCCTCGACAATCTGATGAAGGGCGCGGCTGGAACCGCGGTGCAGGACATGAACCTGATGTACGGTTGGGACGAGAAAGAGGGCTTGCGGGACGTTGGGCTGCATCCAGTTTAGTGGTGAGAATCGTTGATTGTTGTGAAGATAGGCGGTGACGTCTACCAGAAGGGGCTCAGTTCAGGGCTTGCGGAAGACATTAAAAATATTCTAGAACACGAGAAGCTCGTCGTCGTGCACGGCGGCGGCGACGAGGTGACGTCGATTGCGCAGAAGCTGGGCAAGCAGCAGACTTTCGTTACTTCACCGGGCGGCATCAGAAGCAGGTACACGGACGAGGAGACGGTTGAGATTTTAACGATGGTGATGGCGGGCAAAATTAACAAGGCGATAGTCCGCTGGCTCCTCAGCAGGGGCGTCAACGCCGTGGGCTTGGCTGGGCTGGACGGAGGGATGCTTCGGGCTGAGCGCAAGAAGAAGCTGGTCATTATCGACGAACGCGACAGGAAACGCATCATCGACGGTGGCTACACCGGCAAAATCGCAAAAGTCAACACAGGGCTTCTTGAGATGCTTGTTGAAAAGGGTTATGTCCCAGTGGTTTCGCCTATCGCCTTGGGGGAAGACTACGAGTTCCTGAACGTTGACGCTGACAGGGCGGCTGCACAAGTCGCTGGGGCGTTGAAAGCGGACAAGGTGGTCTTCCTGACTGACGTCCAGGGGCTTCTCGTGAAGGGCGAACCAGTAAAGTCTTTGTCCATGAGGGAGGCTGAGGAGCTTTTACCGAAGATTGGTGCTGGAATGGACAAGAAGGTTCTGGCTTCAGTTGAGGCCCTGAAGGCAGGAGCCAAGGAAGCCGTCATTTCCTCAGGTTTAATAGCTGAACCCGTCGCCAGCGCGTTGACTCATAAGAGCGGAACCGTGATTACCATTGAATGAAGCCGAAATAATCGCAGCCGAGGATGCTCATCTCGCGGGTGTCTACCAGAAGTTTCCCGTCGCGCTGGTCAAGGGCAAAGGGGCAACCGTCTGGGACGCGAACGGCAAAGCCTACATTGACTGCATGAGCGGCTACGGCGTGAGTTTAGTCGGTCACTGCCACCCGAAGGTCGTGGCTGCGATAAGGGAACAGTGTGACAAGTTGATTTCGTGCCACGGCTCGTTCTACAACGACAAGCGTGCTGAGCTCGTCGAAAAGCTCGCCAAAATTTGTCCGAAGGGATTAAACAAGATTTTCCTGTGCAATAGCGGAGCCGAATCGGTCGAGTGCGCTCTGAAGGCTGCGGTCAAGTACACCAAGAGGACCGAGGTCGTGAGTATGACGAGGGGGTTCCACGGGAAGACGCTCGGAGCCCTGTCCGCGACGCACAACCCCAAGTATCGGGGCTCCTTCGAACACCTGTTTGAGCAGAACTTCAAGTTCGTCCCGTTCGGCAAAATCGAGAAGGCGCAGGAGGCGGTAACCGAGAAAACCGCAGTCGTCATCGTTGAACCCGTTCAGGGCGAGGGCGGAGTCTACGTTGCCCCCGACGGTTACCTGAAGGCTTTAAGAGAACTGTGCGACGAAAAGGGCGCCGTGCTCATCTTCGACGAGGTCCAGACGGGGTTCGGGCGGACCGGAAAGATGTGGGCGTCCCAGCACTGGAACGTTGTGCCCGACGTGATGTGCGTCTCGAAGGCGATGGGCGGAGGAGTGCCGATTGGCGCTACCATCGCGAAGGACGAGGTCATGGACTCTCTTGAGGTTGGGGAGCACTCTAGCACCTTCGGCGGAAACCCCCTAGCATGTGCTGCTGCTTGCGCGACGATTGACGTGATTGTTGATGAAAATCTGCCTGAAAGAGCCCGAGTCCTCGGAGACAAGTTCAAAGAAATCCTTCAGGGGATGGTGAGTGAACTCCGCATTCTGCGCGAGGTCAGGGGTTTGGGCTTGATGGTTGGGCTCGAGTCCCGGACGTTCATAGGCGGCGTGCTGTCAGAAGCTCTCAACAGAGGACTATTGCTTCTTTACGCGGGCAAGACCGTCATCCGCTTCCTTCCTCCCCTCGTCATCGAGATGAGCCAGCTCGAGGAGGCGGCGGAAATCCTGAAGGCAGTCCTTTTGGAAGAGGAAAAAAAGGTCCTCAAACCCCAAAAAACAATCTGAAGAAGAACAAGACAAGAAAGTGAAACGAAGATGGACCACGAAGACCATGTCCAGCTGCTTCGGGGGATGCTCCAAATCTACAGCCCAAGCGGAAAGGAACAAAAAATAGTTACCTTTCTTCAGGAAAAGCTCGTCAAGTTCGGCTTCGGGAACGTTCGGACGGACGAGGCTGGGAACGTTTACGGCGAAGTCGGCTCAGGGTCTCCTACAATTCTTCTGTGCGGTCACATGGACACCGTTTCGGGCTGGATACCCGTAAAGAGGGAAAACGATTGCTTGACCGGGAGAGGAGCCGTCGACGCGAAATCATCATTGGCGGCCATGATATTCGCAGCGTCGGAAGCTAAATCCAGCCTCAAGCGGGGCAGAATAATCGTCGCTGGGGTAGTCGAGGAGGAGAAGACGTCGAAGGGAATCCATCAACTGCTGCACCAGAAATTGGACGTGGACTACGCGGTCTTCGGAGAGCCAAGCGGAGTAAAGAACATCACCTTCGCCTACAAGGGAAAAATTGGCCTTCGGATAAAATGCCAGACGTCCTCTGGCCACGTCGGCGCCCAGCACCTCCTCGAAAACGCGGCGGAAAAGGGCTTTGAACTGTGGCAAAAAATCAAGGACGCTTGCGCACAATTCCAGTCGCCTCAGGGAGTCTTCTATTCGGTCACTCCGTGCCTGACTAGAATCAGCAGTCGAAGGACCTCGGGCGGCGTTCCGGACGTGTGCGTCCTCAACATCGACGTTAGGCTGCCTCCGTCCGTAAAGATGGATGTGCTCGAAAAAGCCATCAGTAGAGCTATTAACGACTTTCGAACCAGCAACCCGAACGTTTCTGTCACTTACAATGTCGTGGATAGGGTTGTGCCTTTCGTGGCTGACAGGACGACGCCCTTAGTGAAGGCGTGGGACAGAGCCATCGTGGAGGTTACGGGTGGACCGGCGAAGTTCCTCAGGAAAACTGGTACGGGGGACATGAACATCTTCGGGGCTGAGACTGGTGTTCCCTCAGCAACGTATGGCCCCGGGGACTCGATGCTCAGCCATACGAAGTATGAGCGTATCGACCTTTCGGAGTACGCTGCGAGCGTGCAAGTCTACAAACGTGCAGTCGAAATCCTACTGAATGACGCTGACACGAAAACTAGCCAGAAATGGCTGTTGCGGAAAAGAAGCCAACCTTTTTAGCCTGTGAGCCTCCATTTTCGTAATAAAAGGGTGCCGTTGACTGCGAGGATAGACCGATGGCTGCCATTTTTCCCATCCAAGACGAGAACCGGCCCGTCCACAAGCCGTACGTGACGTGGGCTCTCGTCGCTGTCAACGTCATCATCTTCTTCGTGATGTTCCTCAACCCGGATACGCAGTACGACATCTTCATGGCCTACGGCGCCACCCCGGCGTACAT
>CAZOKM010000106.1:0-5535 GCA_964580405.1 uncultured Candidatus Bathyarchaeia archaeon
AGCACGTCAAGGCGGGAGTCCAAGCCGCGGGGGGAGTGCCCTTCGAGTTCAACACAATCGCCGTATGCGACGGACTGGCCATGGGGCACGAGGGCATGAACTACTCGCTCCCGTCGAGGGAGGTCATAGCGGACTCCGTGGAGGTCATGGCTCAAGCGCACAGGTTCGACGGGCTCGTGCTTCTGACGAATTGTGACAAAATCACTCCTGGGATGATGATGGCGGCAGCACGACTAAACATACCTTCAATCGTCGTGACGGGCGGACCCATGCTCTCAGGATACTACAAGGGTAAAAAGGTAGACGTCACCGCTGTCTTCGAAGCCGTCGGAGAAGCCTCGGCGGGAAAAATCTCGGCGGAAGACCTCAAGCAAATCGAGAACAGAGCCTTCCCGGGCTGCGGCTCCTGCAACGGCATGTACACCGCGAACACGATGGCGTGCGTGGCAGAATCCATCGGAATGTCCCTGCCTGGTTGTGCAACAGCACTCGCCATTTCGTCCGAGAAGGCGAGGATAGCCAGGAAAAGCGGGGAAAGAATCGTCTCGTTAATTAAAGAGGACGTGAAGCCTCTGGATGTCATGACGCGGGACGCGTTCGAGAACGCGATAACGGTGGACATGGCCCTCGGGGGCTCGACCAATACGGTCCTGCACCTGAAGGCCATAGCAAAAGAGGCAGGAATGGACTTGCCCTTGGAGGTGTTCGACGAGATCGCCCGAAAGACGCCCCACCTGTGCGACATGAGGCCAGGCGGACCACACGACCTCGCCGAGCTCGACGCCGCGGGGGGAATCCCGGCAGTCATGAAGATACTTAATGGCAAGCTCCACTTGGACGCGGTCACCGTGAGCGGCAAGACGGTCAAAGAAAACGTGGAGGACGCGCCTCACTACGACGCCGAGGTGATTCGTCCATTAAGTAATCCTGTCCACAAGGAGGGCGGGATAGCTGTGCTGCGCGGTAATTTGGCTCCGAACGGCGCGGTCGTCAAGTCGTCCGCTGTGCCGCAAAGTATGCTAGTTCACAAGGGTCCGGCGAGGGTCTTCGACTCCGAGGAGGAGGCGATGAAGGCGATACTCAAGAAAAGAGTCAAAGCGGGAGACGTCGTCATCATCCGTTACGAGGGACCCAAAGGCGGACCCGGAATGAGGGAGATGCTTTCCCCAACGTCCGCGATAACGGGCATGGGCCTAATCGAGTCGGTGGCGCTGGTGACCGACGGCAGGTACTCCGGCGCGTCAAGGGGGCTCTGCATAGGCCACGTTTCGCCCGAGGCGGCGTCAGGCGGACCCATAGCGGCACTGCAGGACGGCGACACGGTCCAGATTGACATCCCGAAGAGGGCTTTGAACGTCGCCTTAAAGGACGGGGAGCTTAAGAATCGCCTTGCCAAGCTGAAGCCTAAGCTGCCGAAGATTCAGACGGGCTACCTCCGGAGGTATTGGTCTCTGGTGCAGTCCGCGGACGAAGGCGCAACGTTCAGGACTCCGTGAACCTAAGCTTTTAAGCCATAAACGAAGTTATCGAGGGGTTGAGGCGAAGCACACTTGAAGTACGACGTGACTCTGGCTCTGGCTGACAAGCCCGGCAACCTAGTGAAGGCTCTGGAGCCGATCGCTAAGAACGGGGGGAACATCATCTCGATCATCCACGAGCGGGAGAAACCATCCGAAGGCTTCGTGCCGGTGAGTCTCGTTCTCGATTTTCCGTCCAAGTGGAACCTGAGGAAGACGATCGACGACCTGAAGGCCATGGACGTGGCGATAATCAAGTCCGAGGAAATCATCGAAACAACTGCTGTGACCTTAATTCTCATCGGAAAGATGGACCTGAAGAAGCTCATCGAAACGAGGTTCGAGAACACAAGGATCACGGGGTTCGAGGTCTCAGCCCCAACTTCCAAGCAAGCCTGCGTCAAAATGGACCTCGAAGTCCCAACGGGGCTGGTAGACACAGTTCTCGGCGAGCTGAAACGAATCTCGAAGGAAGAAAACGCGATACTGATATCGTCGGTCTAGGAGACGTGCACTGAAGGAATGAAGGCAATAATAGTTGGGTTCGGCTTCATGGGAAGAGACCTCGCAAGGGTCCTCCACGAAAAATCGGACATCGTAGCCAAGTTTGATGGGGAGTTTAAGGTCGTCGGCGTCTCGAACAGCAAGGGATACGTCCTCGAAAAGAAGGGCTTGGACCTCGGGAAGCTCCTGAAAACCACAACACTATCGGACTACGGCAAAGGCTACGTCGCGGGGGGTTCGTCACTTGAGCTCATCGAAAAGAGCGGCGCGGACCTGATGGTTGAGGCCACATTAACGCAGATTAAGGACGGGGAGCCCGGAGTAACATTCATCAAACAAGCCCTGAGCAGGGGTATCCACGTGGTGACCCCGAACAAGGGACCCTTGGTCGTCGCCTTCAATGAATTAACAACATTAGCTGAGAAGAACGGTTGCGAGTTCCTGTACGAGGCTACGGTTGCGGGGGCGGTTCCCGTGTTTTCCCTCGTCCGCGAGTGCCTGCAGGGAGACAAGGTTCAGCGGATTTCGGGCATACTCAACGGGACGACGAACTACATCCTGTCGAAGATGTACTTCGAGGAGACCAGCTTCGAGCTCGCGCTCAAGGAGGCGCAGGAGCGGAGGATCTGCGAGCGGGACCCGACGTACGACGTGGACGGCATCGACGCCACCTGCAAGGTCGTTATACTGGCTAATGCATTGATGAAGCGGAACGTTAAATTCGATGACGTTGAACGGCTCGGAATACGCGGAGTCGCACAGGAGGCCGTTAGCCTAGCAAAGAAGGCTAACTACGCGATTAAGCTCGTTGGCACAATCGACGGGAACCTGCAAGTCGCGCCGAAACTGGTTCCGGTGAACCACCCGCTGTGCGTCCACGGCACCCTCAACGCCGTCCACCTCGAAACGGACTTGGCTAAAGAGATTACCCTCGTGGGCTACGGCGCGGGCAGAGAGTCGGTCTCAGCCGTCTTCAACGACGTACTCACGATTCTGAAAAAGGCGAAGCCAGCCGCATAACGCAGTCAGCAAACGGCCACGACGCTGGGTGCCTCTGAAGCCATCAACCGTTCAACAGCCCGAGTCGTTGCGTCAACCTCGATGGGCGCGGGAAATTTTCTGAGGACGACCTCCGAGTCCTTGAGCCCATGCCCCGTGAGGACGCAGACCACCGTTTCGTCCTCGTCCACGAGGCCCTTCTCGGCTAGCTTGATTAGCCCCGCGACCGAAGCTGCGCTTGCGGGTTCAACGAACAAACCTTCATGTTGTGCCAATAATCTTTGAGCTTCGAGGATTTCGGCGTCGGAAACGGTCTCAACGAGCCCCTTAGATTCTTTGACGGCGGCGACGGCTTTCTTCCAGTTCACAGGCGACCCTATCCTGATGGCCGTGGCGACCGTCTCAGGCTTCTCGACGAATCTAACCTCCTCCAAGCCCTCCCTCACGGAATTCGCTATGGGCGCAGCCCCTTCTGCCTGTATTCCGACCATCTGCGGAAGTTTTTCGGATAAGCCGAGCTCATGGAGCTCCTTGAAGCCCTTCCAGTAGGCGCTGATGTTCCCCGCGTTCCCAACGGGAAGAACGAGCTTGTCCGGCACTCGCCCGCCCAGCTGGTCGCGGACTTCGAAGGCCGCCGTCTTCTGCCCCTCTAGGCGGAACGGGTTCAGGGAATTCAGCAAATAGACTGGTCGCTTGAGGCACAGCTCCTGCACGATTTGGAGGGCTTGGTCAAAATTTCCTCTGATTTGGACGACCTTGGCTCCGTGGACTATGGCTTGGGTCAACTTGCCGAAGGCAACCTTCCCCGAAGGGATGAGGACCATGCACTCGAGCCCAGCCCTCGCCGCGTAGGCAGCTAACGAAGCAGAGGTGTTGCCCGTCGAGGCGCACGTGACTCTCCTCATCCTCAGCTCCAGAGCCTTGGACACGCCGACGGTCATCCCGCGGTCCTTGAAGGAGCCAGTCGGGTTCTCGCCCTCATTCTTCGCGTAAAGGTTTTTTAAGCCAACCATTTCCGAGATCTTGGCGCAGCGATTCAGGCTTGTGCCGCCTTCTCCCAGAGAAATTATTTTCGTCTTATCTTCGATTGGCAGCAGCTCAGCGTACTTCCAGACCGACAGACCACGGCTTTGCCATTCTGAGTCGAGGTTGGACGGAAGTCTGGAGAAGTCGTACTTTACGGCGAGTAGGCCGCCGCACTTGTGGCAGGTGTAGATGACCATCTGCGGGTTGTACTCGGCTCCGCAGTCGATGCATTCGAGATAGTAAGAATCAGCGTCCATGAAGACTTTCTCCACAAACAGCCTCGCTTAACCGTTCCGTAAATATCGCTGGAAGGCTTAAAATATTATTGCCCAAGTCAATGAACCTTCGAAGCTGCTAAAAACAGGTTTTTATGCGTGAAGAGCCATTAGGTTACCTTGTGACCCTTATGGAGAAGCGAAGGTTGGGAAAAACAGGTCACTCCGTATCCATTATAACTCTAGGCGGCTGCGGACCGGGCTACGTGGACCAGGAGGAGGCTGACAGGGCTGTTGAGCTCGCCATGAAGCACGGCGTCAACATGATAGACGTTGCCCCTGTCTACGGCGACGCCGAGGTCAGGCTTAGGCCATGGGTCCAAAAATACAGGAACCAGTTCTTCCTAGCGGAGAAGACCACGAAAAGGACTAGGAAAGAAGCTTGGGAGCAGCTTCACCGCTCTCTCGAAAACCTCGGAACCGACCATTTCGACCTTTACCAGTTTCACGCGGTTGGCAATGTTGACGAATTGAAACAGATATTCGGCGAAGGCGGCGCCATGGAAGCCTTCAAAGAAGCAAAGGAGACAGGGCTGACACGGTTTATTGGCATAACGGGTCACGAGGACCTGAGGGTCCACGTTAAGGCTTTGGAGATGTTCGACTTCGACACGGTGCTTGCCCCCGTCAACGTCGCGAGCATGGCACACCCTCACCCGGCGAACGACTTCCGACTATTACTTAAAGCTGCAAGGGAAAGAGATGTAGGCGTCATCGCCATCAAGTCCATCCTGAGGCGCAGGTGGGTCGGAGGCAAAAAGTACAACACGTGGTACGAACCCGTTGACGACGTAAAAGAGACCGAGAATGTTCTGAATTTTGTCCTTTCCCAAGAGGGCGTGACCACTTACTCAATGCCTTGCGACGTCAAGCTCTGGCCGACCGTGCTGGAGGCTGCGGAACGGTTCCGAAAAATCGGCGAACAGGAACAAAGGGAAATAGTCGAGTACGCTCGGAAACACCTGTTCAAGCCTTTGTTTCCAGAGTGAACCATAAGGTAAGATTTATTGTGCCACGCCAATGTTACTAAAAGAGAGCACGGACAAGTGAAATGATACCTATTACTGTAAAAATGATTATGAGGCTTTCCAACAAGAGCCTGAATATGTTATTTGTCAGTAATTGGAGAATATTTTCGGTGTTGGCAGGATAATAAGTAAATTCAGTCCATGCGGATGGACTGAATTCGTTATTTGTGTAATCCCAAATTATGG
>CAZOKM010000107.1:0-5478 GCA_964580405.1 uncultured Candidatus Bathyarchaeia archaeon
GTATCCGATTGTACTCTTCCTGCACGACTGACTTGAACTGGCTGTTGCTGATGTCGAGGGAAACGAGCTTTATGTCGCCGTCCGAGCAGGCTAGGCCCGCGGTCTCCGTCCCCATGTGCGAGTGGTAATCAATCCCGATGTACAAGTCTCGGGCGAGATGGTTCTTCGTGACGACGCCAAACAGTCCGCCAAGCATAATTTCACAGCCTTCGAAGTAGATGCGCTTGGGACACGTATAAACGGCTTTTGCACATGTCCGTGTCAATGGGCGGAACGGAGAACCTTGCCTGCGATGGCTTCCACCATCTCCTGCGTCGACGAGCTGCCGCCCAAATCGTAGGTACGGACCCTACCTTCCTTCAAGACCTCGTTCACGGCTCTTTCGATTGTGTTCGCATCTTGAGGTTCGTTCAGGTAGTCAAGCATCATCTTCGCCGCGACAATAGTTGCGACCGGGTTAACCGTGTTTTTGCCCGCGTACTTCGGTGCGGAGCCGTGGACGGGCTCGAACATGCCGTAGCCGTCGCCGACGTTGGCTCCTGCGGCGAATCCGAGTCCGCCGACGAGCTGGGCTGCCTCGTCCGAGAGGACGTCGCCGAACAGGTTGGTCGTGACGACGACGTCGAACTTTTCGGGCTCCTTCACGAGCCTCATGGCCATCGCGTCGACGTGGACATCATCAACCACCACCGAGGGGTGCTTCCTTGCGACCTTGGTCACGGCGTCGACGAAGATGCCGTCCGTCACGCGCAGGATGTTTCTCTTGTGGACGCAGGTCACGTGCCGCTTGCGTTTTTCCGCCAGCTTGAACGCGAGCTCCGCAATCCTCTCCGAAGCCTCCTGGGTGACAATGCGCATGGCGACGCCCTTTCCCGGCGCAATTTGGAACTCCTGCCCCGAGTACAATCCCTCGGTGTTTTCTCTGAGCACGATGAGGTCGATGTCTGGCTTTTGGGCTGGGACGCCCGGCAGGCTCTTGCACGGCCTCACGTTCGCATAAAGATTAAAAGCCTTCCTTATCGTCACGGCGGCGCTCGGGGGCGCACCCGTTTCCTCGGGGGTCGTCATGGGCCCCTTCAGGCACGCGTCCGTCCGCCTCAGCATGTCGAGGGTCTCCTGCGGGACGTTCGTGCCGCGCTTCTCGATGCAGTTGAATCCTGCCTCGCCGAACGTAAATGTGAGCTTCAGGTTTTTTGCTGATTTTTGCACGGCTTCCAGAACCTTAAGTGCTGCACCTGTGACTTCGGGTCCGATTCCGTCTCCAGGCAACACGGCGATTCGGTAGGCTTTGCCCAACGCGTCCTCCAGCCTTCATGCTTTATGGGTTCTGAGAAGACGAGTATCTCGTCGGCGGTTATTTATGTTTTCTGAGCCGATGATTACGTGCGGGCGCTTCTTCGGTCCAGAATGTAGTTGATGATGTCGACGCAGGACGCGGCGAGGTACGGCTTCTTCCCGAGCGAAACCTTGGTCCCGGAGCGTAGCGCGAACCTTTCGTCTTGCCTCGGCAGCCCCACTTGGTCGCCCAGGACGAAGACAGGGTCCTCTCCGAGCTCGGCCTTCTGGATGTCCTCGCCGCCTTCCTCGAGGACGAAGACGTTTCTTTTCGACTTCAGGACCTCCTGGAAGCTTTCTCTCCGCAGCTCGATGCCTGAGTGAGTCCTGCCTGACAGCACTTTCCGCAGGATGTCTTCCCAAGTTTTTTCGTCGGTCCGCACGTCCCTTAATGTTACGCCGTCGAAGGTCAGGTGGACTGGCGGGCGGGGCGGACCCCCCAGAACGGCGTGGAAGACGACGTCGCGCCTCAGGGTGCCCGAGGTGAAGAAAGCCGTCAGGAGGCACTCGTGGACGACGTCGAGCCTGCCAGCTTCTCGGAGGCTCCTGAAGTTGCCGTCGGTTCTGCCCCTTCGGGAGAAAAGGACGAACTCAATCATACAGGGATGAATCCTTTTGGCTGCATAAAAATAAATAGGGCGGGAAACGCGAGGACGGTTACTCCTCGACTAGGACGCTGAACCTCCATTGTGGCGCGTTGAACCTGCATTCCTGTCCTTTTTCGGTAGTTTGGATAGATAGTTTCCGTTTGGAGATTATGTCTGTGGCTCTCTCGGAGGCGAAGAAGCCGTGTTCGAATTTCAGGTGGACTGTGTCCTGCTTTGGCGGGAAGAAGACGAAGACCATTTTCTTGCCAGCCGACTTTCCCCACTTGACGTAGACGAACGAGTCCCTGTCCGGCTTTGGCTGAGCAACCTCGACCTGAGGCTTCCATCCCGCCTTGCGAGCCGTGTGCTCCAAGAAACTTTCGAAGTCGGGTGCCCAGCTGCCCAGGTACGGGTCGCCGAGGTAGGTCCCGCACAGAACCATTCTGCCCCTGCCGACGGGAATCTCAGTTATCAACGCGCCGTCCTCGTTTTCCGCCAGCACGGTGCCCTTACTCCTCTGCCAGGGCGTCAACCACTGCGCGACTCCGAGGCTCAACTCGCGACCGTCGACCGTGGCGTGGATGCGGTCAGACCTGATGTGCCGTCTCCCGACCTCGCTTGTTCCGCTCAGGCGCGCGGTGAAGCGGTCCTCGGGGTACCTGTAGAACCCTTCGGGGCTGAAGGCTCCGCACTCCGACTCGCAGACGAGGGTCCCTCCCTGTTTCACGAATCCACCGAGTGCCTCTTCCACGGCTTCGCTTGTCACTATCGTTCGGGGCAGGAACAATGTTTTGAGTCCCGACAGGGCGTTGAGGTGTTCCTCCTCCACAACCGAGTATGGTATTGACTGCCGCGCCAGACCCCGGCAATATCCGAGGAGGCTCCACATCATCCGTTCGGCGCTGCCTTCCTGCGCCCAATCCAAATAGTAGGATTGCGGGCTGAAGAAGACTCCGATTTCCGGCTTTGTGGGCCTGTATTTGGCTATGAGGTTTTTGTGGTCTTCGACGAGTTTGCCCGTTACTTTCATGTGCGCCAGCCGCTCTTCCGCGAGGCCGTCGTAGCCCGAGATTCCGAACCCACCAGACTCGCGTCCGAAGACCTCGTCCCGCCAGCACCAGAACAGGATTGTGTCGGCGCCGCAGGCGATTCCGTTCCAAATCCACCTCTGCTGGGAGAGGGCGTCGACGTCGGCGTAGACGTTGAACCCGGTCGCGGCGCGCCCGCCCTGGACCTCGCTCAGCCAGACCAGCTTGTCGCGCCCAGCCGACTTGACGAACTCCACCCGCATCGCGAAGTCGGCGTCATCCATGTTCCCCCACTTCGGGAAGCTCGAGCAGCCGACGCCGTCCAGGTCGTCCGCGAAGAACCAGTCGTTGCCCCTGTTGAGGGGGTGGTCGAATTCACTCTTGTAGCCTGGCCACAGAGCGCACGGGGAGGCGGCGTGAACCGTTACCGGGTGCTTAGGGTCAAGAGCCTTCATTACGCCGTAACGTGCCTTGGCATGCTGGTTCGCCCTCCAAGTGAGGAACCTTTCGAACGCCATCATCTCGGTGTACGTCCTGTCGGGGAGCTTGCCCGGCGTCACCTCGTCGAAGGAGCCGTAGCGCCTCTTCCAAGCCCTGTTCAGCCCGTCAAGCCCGCCGTACTTGTCATCTAGCCACTTGCGGAACGCCTCCACCGTGTGGTCGCAGTAGCAGACGTAGCCGTCGGCATTGACGTTCCACCTGAGCTCGTTCCAGGCGTCCCATCCCCTCAGGTTCGGGGCTGAGCGGTACCTCGAGACGACCTCGGTGAAGAAGTGCTTCATGCGTTCCCAGACGCCCGGGTTGTCTGTGCATCCGCCCGGCGTTATCCCGAAGTTGCACTCGCAGCGGTTCGACGAGACGACCTTGTGGCCCATGTGGTCGACCATCTCGCTCCCGGGCACCTCGCGGTGAATCCAGAGCGGCTGAATCTCGGCTATGGCGCTTAGGATGACGCCCAGTCCGTTCTGTTCAGCCAGCTTCACGAGGCAGTCGTAGTCGCCGAAGACGAACTGGTCGGGCTTCGGTTCGACCCACCCCCACAGCACCCAGAGCTGAACAGTGTTGAGCCCGGACCGCTTAATCTCCGCGATGTCCTTCTCCCAGTACTTGTCTTCTGGGAAAGGGGGACGGTAATACTGGACCCCAAGGTTCATGGAATCACTTTTCAATCCTCGTTGCTCTTCATGATTCGGAGGTTTCTCGTAATCATCTTGTCCAACGTTGCAACCAAGGCGTGCGTCCTGTAGCCGTCGGCGGGCGTGTTGAGGCAGTAGTCGACCAGCTTCTCGACGGTTGACGCGGCGACGTGCATCCTCGTGTCGGAGGAGGCGTAGTAAATGTTCACTTCGCCGTTGTCCTTCCTTATCCAGCCGTTGCAGAACAGAACGTTCGAAACGTCTCCGACCCTTTCCTCCCCAACCGGAGCCATGAAGTAGCCGCCCGGAGAGGCAATAACCTTCCAGGGTTCTTCCAGGTCGGTCATAAACATATAGAGCACGTACCGCAAACCCGCGGCGCAGTAGCGAACCCCGTGGGCGAGGTGCAGCCACCCTTTATCTGTTTTTATTGGCGGTGGTCCCTGCCCGTTTTTCGCTTCTTTTATCGTGTGGTAGACGCGGGGCTCGATGATGAGCTCGTCCCTCACCTCGGCGCCTTCCATGCTGTCGACCAGCGCCCAGCCGATGCCGCCGCCTGAGCCCGCCTCGATGAAGGTGTCCTGCGGGCGCGTGTACAGCGCGTACTTTCCGCCTACGAACTCGGGGTGCAGCACCACGTTCCGTTGCTGAGTTTTAGATTTAAGGTCGGGCAGGCGCTCCCAGTTCTCGAGGTTCTTTGTGCGGACGATGCCCGTTTCCGCCACGGCGGACTGGAGGTCGCCCGGGGGCGCGTTGGGGTCTTTGCGCTCGGAGCAGAAGACTCCGTATATCCAGCCATCCTCATGCCGCGTGAGGCGCATGTCGTAGGCGTTGGTTTCGTCCCTGTCGATGTCGGGAAGCATAATGGGGTGGTCCCAGAACCGCCACTGGTCGATGCCGTTCGGGCTCTCTGCGACGGCGAAGAACGACTTGCGGTCCCAGCCCTCGACGCGCACCACCATCAGGTAACGTTCGTTAAGCAGGATGGCTCCTGAGTTGTAGGTGGTGTTGACGCCGATGCGCTGCAGCAGGTTCGGATTGGTTTTATAATCGAGGTCGTACCGCCAGAAAACCGGGGCGTGCTCAGCGGTCAGGATGGGGTACTTGTACCGGACGTAGATGCCATTTTCGTCTTCGCATTTTTCGTTTCGCCGCATTATGAGCTTTTCGTGGCGCTCAAATAACTTTTTTACTCGAATGTCGAAAACTTTTTTGTTCATCGGCTTTCCCGTTGTTAATTTTCGTTTTTTCTGGTATAAAACTATTTGAACAAGAAAATTGATTCTTTTTGTGAATGTTGTCGCGGATTGACGAGATGGTTGCGATGGTTAAACGGGTCATGAAGCCTTGGGGCTGGGAGGACTTCCTCGTCGAAAACGAATATTATCGAAT
>CAZOKM010000108.1:0-5472 GCA_964580405.1 uncultured Candidatus Bathyarchaeia archaeon
ACAGTTTCTAGAATGATATCATTTGATTTGGCAAATTTATAAACATCATCACTAAATGGTGGATTTGAAACTATCATCACATTGTTAAAACCAAACTGTAATTTTGCATTCAAAATTACTCTAAGATCATTCAATCTTATTCTCCTATTTTTTACTTCTATGCCTATCAATTGGCCTTCTCGTTGAACTACAAAGTCTATTGAAGAACCAGACGGAGTTACAGTCATACTTTCAACGAATTCATACCCAAGTTTTTCAAGTCCAGATGCAACAGTCTCTTCCAGTGATGGGACAAAATTTCCTCCCTTAAATTTCATTTCAATTGATATTTTTGACACGAATTCACGTATTTTGTCAATAATTCGGTGCAAAATTTCCCAAACTTGGTCTGAGGTAATAGTAGCTATTTCTTTTACTTCGAAATTATTTTTCTCGCTCCGTCTTAATTCGATGAGATGCCCTTTTTCAGCCCATGACTCCAGAAGAATTGATGAGGCCCTAATGACAATTTTTTCTCTCCATGTTTCATAGAACGAATTTCTTATTTTTCGAATCCTACATATTTCTGGTGGTAATTGCATTATCCAGCTATAATGACATACGACATCAATTAAACGATATGAGGGAACATCATCATCAAGATATCCCTTGAGTTCATTATTAATCCATAAAATATCATCTGAATCTAATAACTCGGCGATTCTAGCACATTGCCTTAAAAGATTTGTTGCACTTAAAGGTGCATTTTTCTGTATAATTGAAAGTACTTCTTCAGCAATCTTCAAAGACTCTTCGGATGGAGTTGTCGTCAACAGGTTCCCCCTCAAAGACAACTAATATAATTAAATTTATACAATATAATATTTATTTTTTGTAGCCCAGGATAAATTCGAGCTCGTCAAAGATCCAAACTTCTCTGCATTTTTCAACTACTATGCTGAGCCTTTAGAGGTTATGATGATTGAGTAACTATTTTTTTGTTAGCTCTTCGAGCATTTCTTTCGGCTTGACTATTCTTATGTTTCCGTGTTTCGCCAAATCCAGCAGGTGATGGTTACCGGAGATGATATAGTCTGCCTCTGCCTCAACTGCGCATTCGACCACGCGGTTGTCCTCTGGGTCTTCTGGTACGACGTTCAAGGTCTTCTTTGGCTCCACCGTTCTGAGTACTAGGACGTAGTAGTCGCATATCTCGTCTATCTCGCCTTGTTCCAGCCTAAACTTTGGATACTCAAGAACCCGTCTTAGTTCGCTTAGGAGCTGCGGCGACATGTAGGCTTCAATTGTGCCTTCCTCCGTAATCTCGACTAGCTTGGACTCAGCTCCCCGCCAGAACCAAGCTGAAACGAGGACGTTCGTGTCGAAGACGGCTTTGACTTTCTTCAACGGCTTCTCGCCGAGGAAACTGCTTCGGCAACGTCTTCTCTCGTGACGCCGAGGTTCTTCGCTTTCCTCCTAATCGGCTCGGAAAGGACGTTGAGTATGTTCTCTCCGTCCCCGACCTTCCTCATGACAAGCAGGTCCCTTCTGGCGAAGGCAACGAGCCTGTCCCCCTCCTTCAGGTCCAGCCTCTCCCTGACAGATTTAGGAATGACGACCTGACCCTTCGAACTCAGCTTCAGCAACTCGGTCATAAGCATCAAAGTAAGATACGTCTTACTGTAATATAAGCATTCCCGTTGACGTTGCAAAAAAAAGGTTGTCTGAGTATTTGGTAGCCCGGGAGAGATTCGAACTCTCGTCGGAGGGTCCAAAGCCCTCTATGCTTGTCCACTACACCACCGGGCTGCTCCGGGCTGAGAATCTCTTCTCTTTATCCAGATAATAACTTTAGTGTTTGAGAAAAAGAATAAGACAGACGCCTATTTGCTTTTGAAAAGGAATTTGTCGAGGACATTTTTGGCTTTTTCGCGCTTCTTCTGGTGTTCCTTAAGGAATTTCTTGACTTTTTCGGCGAGCTTCGCCTTGTGTTCGCCGCAGAGGAGCTCGCCCGACTTGCACTTGTCGAAGGTTTCCTTGAGCTTCGCGTCGTCGTCCTCGAACAGGTAGTACTCGTACAGGTAAAGCGGGCAAATGGTCGGGTCCGCGCCGCACCTCCTCTGCTCCTCAACCGTCGGCCTTCCACCCGTGAAGGCGTTCTTTACCTTCTTCTCTGCCTGCTCAGGCGTGTCCGTCGTGAAGATGCACGTCTCGGGAAGCGAAGCACTCATTTTTCCGCCCTTACCCAGCCCCGGCAGGAACTTGCAGTGTATCTGGGCGGGCTTGAAGTACCCGAGCTTAGGCGCCACGTCGCGGGTCACCCGCCAGTACGGGTCTTGGTCGATGGCTGCGGGGATGAGGCACGGCACGTTTTCGCCTGTTAGTTCAGTCTCTAGGAAGCACGGCACGGCTTGTATTGCTGGAAAGAAGATAATGCCGATGTTTGAGCTGTCAGTAAAGCCAAACGTCGCCTTCACCGTTGAGAAGGTCACCCGTTTCGCAACCTTCGCAGCGAGCTTGTACAGCGCCCCGGCGGAGTCGACGTCCATGATTATCTTCGTCTTCTGCGGGTCGAACCCCGTCGCGATAACGTCCAAAGCGTTGTCGTAAGCATACCTAGTCGAAGTTTCGAGCTCCGTCTCGGGGTGAATGAAGAACTTCTCGTCGTCCGTCATCTGGAAGTACAGCTTCGCGCCGTAGACGTCCTGCAGGTGCTTCGTGAAAATCCAAGGAACGAGGTGGCCGATGTGGACGGGCCCGGACGGTCCCCTGCCCGTGTAGAGGACGAACCTTTTCCCCGCCTCGTACTGGTCGAGCACCCAGTCCAGGTCCCTGTGCGAGAAGAAGAGCCCCCTCCTGAGCTGCATGTGCAGCTGCCCAGCGTGTTTCTCCATCCTTTTCAGCAGTTCCTCGGTGAGGGGCTGGGTCCCGAACTCCTCAATCAGCCTGCTGTAGTCTATCTTGCCCGACACGGTCCAGGGCGTGACGACCATCTCTTCCTCGCTGTTCGACATGACGATACATCCAATTTGCGTTTTCCGGGGGAATGTTATCGGTTATTTCGTTCGCTACCATGCTGAAAAAGGCGGGTCGCAATATAAACTTAATCTACAGCCCTTTTACGCGGCTTACAGGGCCTTGAAGTTGTTGAACCACGTCTCGAACGCCGCGAGCGAGTCCTGGGAGAAGCTCGGCTTCCTCTTCTCAAGCATCTCGTTGAAGTCCTGCATGCCCACGTCGCGTGGTTCGCCGCCTGACTCCGCTTTTCCTGACTCGAAGAGCTCGCTGTTGACTTTGAGCTGGGCGGACTGGCAGATGTCCATGATGTCGCTTCCCGAGAAGCCGTCGGTTAGGGTGGCGAGCTTTTCTAGGTCAACGTCCGGCGAGGTTTTCAGTTCGCCTATGTACAGCTTCAGCATTTCGAGGCGCTCGTTGTAGCCCGGTGGGGGCACGTAGATTCGTTTCTGGAACCTCCTGATGAACGGGGTGTCCAGCGTCCACGGCTTGTTCGTCGAGCCGATGACGTAGACGTGAACGGGGTTTTTCTTGTCGATTATGCCGTCCATCTCCTTGAGGAACTGGTTCCGGACGCGGGTTTCGCCGCTGACCTCCAAGCGGTGTATCCCCATAAGTGAGTCGAGCTCGTCGATGAAGATGATGGCTGGACTCTTCTGGGACGCCTTCCGGGCTGTATTGAATAGCTTCGCAACGTTCCGTTCAGCCTCCCCCAGCCACTTCGACATTATCGAAGCCGCGTCCACTGAAATGAAGGTTGCCTTAATCTCGTTAGCAACAGCCGCCGAAAGCAGAGTCTTCCCACAGCCAGGAGGACCAAAAAGGAGAATGCCTTTCGGCCAACCGAGGGGAAAAATGTCAGGTCTCAGCGATGGGTAGACGACCGCCTGCTGGATGGCTTTCTTTGCGTCTTCGAGCCCCGCGATGTCGGTCCACTTCACGTTCGGCGGGTTCTTTAAAATCATGTCGTCGAAGGCTGAAACCTCGGTCATCTGGGTCATCGTCGATGTTGACTCGTCGTAGCTTATACTCGTCGCCTTGGCGGAGCTGCTGATCCAAACGTCCTGGAGGACCCGTACCCGGGTCCTGTAGACTTCGGCCCGCTGCTCGTAGATGCGGTTCAAGTCGTGATTCGGATACGTATGCACGATTCTCAAGAGGCAGTCGATGGCCTTCTGGTAGGCTGAAATTGCCATCTCCTTTTTTCCTTCGCGGTCCAGAGCCACGGCATCTTGAGCGTGCTTTATGGCGCTTTTCTCAAGCTCTTCCATGGCGCTCACGCGTGTCACCTCTGAATCGCGATTTTGCCTTTCCCGTTCAAAGATTCGAGAACTTCAACAACCTTGTCCGAGGGCAGGTTAAGCTCCTGCGAGCACCTGGCAACGTTCAGGTCGCCCTTGTTCCTTTCGACGTAGTCCATGACCAGCTCCTCAAGGAGGAAGGAGGACACGTCTAAACTATTCGGCGAGATGCCTCCGCATACGGGCACACCTTCGCTGTTGACGACGACCGCAGAACCATCCGCAGCCAACGCCACGAGGGGCTTGACTGGAACTGCAGGTTTAGGCTCCTCAACGGGCGGTTCTGGGATGCGGGTTTTCAGGTCCTGAACGGCGACGTCCGCGGCTTCGTGCAGAATGGTCTCTGCGGACTCGTCCAGAACGACCGCTGGAGTGTACTCGTCCAGGGTGAACTGGGTGCCAACCAGAATCTCGTCCACAACGTCTGTAAGACGGCTCATCTCGGGCGTGATGGACGGCATGACGTTTGCGACCAGCCCCAACGCGTTCTTAACGTCGCTGAACGCTCCCTCAAGCGACTCAAGGGTCGGGGAGACCACTTTGAGGGTGTCCAGCCTGAGGATGGCGCGTTCGACGGCGAGTTGGGTGTGCTGGGTAAAAGTGAGAATCTTCCTAATTTCAGATATTTCGTTGGCGTAGATTGTTGCCCTTGCCTTGTTGCCCTTCCCCATGTAGTAGCTGCAGGCTTCGAAGAGGTCTTCGTCCCGCGCCGAGAGCTTGGCTGACGCGAGTTCGAGCCTGGAATAGCATTTTCCGAGCTCCCTCGTCGTTTCCATGACGAGCTCGCTGACGGGCTTCTTTGTTCTGTGGAAGAAATCTTTGATCATCACAGCTCCTCCAATGGTGGCGGATTGCCAAAAAATGCCGGGGCTAACCTTCGGTTACACGTACAGGTAGGGCTTGTCTTCCTTCCTTGGGTTGCGCGGCAGGCTCGCTTTTAGCTTCTGAAGCCTGCGCGTCTTCCTCTTTCGTTTCCTCAAGTGGCTCTGGCTTCGTTTCCTTCTTGGGCTCGTCCTCTTTCTCTTCTTGGAGGGCTTCCGCGACCTTGTCCTTCGTCTTCAAGAGGCTCAGCTTAGTCTGCTGCGCGTTCTTGACTTCTCTCAGTATCGACATTACTGAAATCCGGTACACCTCGTCCTTCACTGTGCCTATGCCGTGCTCGATCTCCAAGTAAGCC
>CAZOKM010000109.1:0-5464 GCA_964580405.1 uncultured Candidatus Bathyarchaeia archaeon
TCGAGAGGCTGAAGAGGGACATAGAGGAGATGGAGCCAGACATGCTCATCGTCGACACTCCGGGGCAGATGGAGCTGTTCGCCTTCAGGGTCAGCGGTCCGTACATTGCCCAGACGATCAGCAACGAGCCCAAGGCCATCGTGTACCTCTTCGACTCAGTCTTCTCGTCGAACCCTCTGAACTACGTGTCGAACATGCTGCTTTCCGCCGCCGTCCAAACGCGGTTCCTGCTGCCCCAGTTTCACGTCCTGTCCAAGTGCGACCTGCTTCCCGAAGCGGAGCTAGAGTCGGTCCTCGATTGGTCCGAAACCCCAGAATCTCTGGAGCTGGCGATAAACGAGAAGCTTGAGGGTACAAAGCGTCTGCTGAGCCAGAGGATGACTGAAGTTATCCACGACTTGGACCTCAGCCTCCCCCTAGTTCCCGTCTCATCGAAAACCAACGAGGGTCTGATCGAGCTGAACGCGGAGCTGGAGCGCGTCTTCACAGGCGGAGAAAAAATAACCTACTAGTTCTTCAACATCCACATAAACTAGAGTAGAATACAAGACGCAGCCAAGGCGCCGTATTCAGCAGCTTTGAGGCTTGTTCCGCAGCTTATGATTACGACGTCGTTCTCCGCTGGTTTCAGGAGCCGCATTATCTGGCTAAAAACCTTCGGGTAATCCTTCGAGACATCGTCACTCAGAGTTGGGAGAACGAGCCTGCCGTCTTTAAAGACTAGGGTGGTTGCGCCCGAAGCTCCCGCTCTGACCGCTGCGTCCCGCTGCTCCAAGCCTTTGTCAACTTTCGAAGCTCGGTTTTTGACTAACGTGGCCATATTGTGAGCTGCGAAAGTCAGCTCGTTGCCTTCAATCCTGAGCGTGACTGGAATCAGAGATCTGATTTGGGCCCAAAACTTTTTGCCGTTCTCAGTCAGCACGCATCCCCTTCTGGAGATCGTCATCAATCGCGCCTTCTTCAGCCGCGAAATCAGGGTTCTGGTTGTGCCTTCTCCGAGCTCCAGTTTCTTGGAAAGCGAGCCGCGACCTATGGAACCCGACTCCGCGATTGTTTCCAGCATTTTTATGGCGTCGAAAACCGTGAAGGCTGGCGAAGGACCAATAATTTTCTGTGGCACAAGCTTCTCCAGCACGGCTTTGACGGACATGCCCTTTCCGCAGGATACTTTACTCCCAGAACTATATTTTGTTTGTCCAAACGCAAACTCTAAATAACCTCGAAATACTTTATTTCCCGAAAAACCCTAAACACAACAAGCACGGGCCCGTAGCTCAGCCAGGATAGAGCACCGGACTTTTAATCCGGGGGTCGTGGGTTCAACTCCCGCCGGGCCCGCCATCCTCCGAAAAATGTCTTCTGGGAAATTTATTGTTGAAAATTGTAAAGCTTAATATTTTGTTAAGCTATTTTTACCAGATATTAAGGTGGGAAACGTGGCGGACGCAGAGAAGGATTGGATAAGTCGCGACCACCTAAAGTGCTCGGGGTGCAGGAGGTGCGAGATAGCCTGTTCGATGCGCCACGAGAAGCGGATATGGCCCGAAGCGTCCCGAGTGAGAGTCTTCATGCTCGTCCCCGGAGTTGAGGTGCCTCACCTCTGCGCCCAGTGCAAAGAATACTACTGCGTGAAAGCGTGCCCCTTCAGCGCTCTCTCCGTGAGCGAGAAGACATCAGCGGTAATCGTGGACCGAGAGAAATGCACGGCTTGCGGCGCCTGCATACGGGCTTGCCCCGGGAAGATTCCTCACATTCACCCGAAGGAGAAGTACGCCCTCATCTGCGACCTGTGCGATGGCGACCCGCAGTGCGTGAAGGTCTGCATAAAAGCAGGATACAATGCGCTTCGCATTGTACGTGAAGCTCCGTCCGTATCGCACAGCCTTTTCGCCAGGACGCCTGAGGAGATAACTCGGGACGTTGCCGAAAACTTGTACGGAGAAAAAGCTGAGGAGCTGATTTAGGATGATCGGCGGATGCGCTGGAAAATATTTAGACATAGACCTGAGCAACGAAAAAATAACAAAAACACGCATTAAAGACTCAGTTCTCCGCCAATATGTCGGCGGCAGAGGTTTGGGGGCAAGGATTCTGTGGGACCGACTAGGCTCAAAATGGGAAAAGGTTGACCCTTTGGGTCCCGAAAACCTTTTCCTGACTCTCACTGGACCCATCACGGGATATTTCCACGGCGCCCGAATATGCGTCACGGGAAAGTCGCCCCAAAGCAACGGCATCGTCGGCTCCACGGTCAGCGGGGAATTCGCGATTGAGCTCAAATGCGCGGGGTGGGACGGAATAATCGTTTCTGGAAGGGCAGAGGAGCCCGTGTACATATTCGTCGACAATGACGAAGTGCAGATCAAGAGCGCCAAACATGTGTGGCAGAAAGACAGCAAGACGACCCTGAAAACCTTGACCAAGGAGGCCAAAGACGAACTTGACAACCGCCACAAAAAGCTTGGACTCCAAAAAGAGCCCGGCGTCCTCTACACGGGTCCAGCTGGAGACAACATGGTCAGGGCTGCTTGCGTCCAGCAGAAGTGGAGCCACGCAGCGGGATACGGCGGGTATGGGGCAGTTATGGGTTCCAAGAACTTGAAGGCGATCGTTGCAAAGGGGAATGGACCGCTTCCAGCAGTCTCAGATCCTGAAGAAGTTGAGAAACTTATTCAGGAATACGAGAAGCTCTCGCTTTCTGTGAGCCGTGACAGGATTCGCAGGTGGGGCACTGGATACGTTGGCTACGAGGTAGGAGCAGATAGAAGCTCAGAGCCTGTTCGGAACTGGCAGGAGGAGTGGCACGACGAGAAGTCGATAGGCGGACCAAGGTTCGACCTCAGGTACTGGGTGAAACGCTACTGGGGAGATTATGGCTGCGCGGTAACCTGCATGAAGCTAGCTGTCGTCAAGGCGGGTCCGTACAAGGGGGCGATAACCGACAATCCGGACTACGAGCTGGAGGCATACCTCGGTCCGAACGTAGGCGTGTACGACGCGGGCGGCATCATCCACCTAAGCTCACTGATCGAGGACCTCGGCTATTCGGGGATTAACGGGGGAAACCTCCTTGCATTCGCCACGGAGCTTTATCAGAGGGGTGTGCTGACGAAGGCTGACTTGGGAGGGCTGGAGCTGAAGTGGGGCGACGTAGACGCCTTGGCTGAGTTAGCGAAGAGAATCGTGTCAAGGAAGGGCAATTACTTCGACATTCTCGCCGAGGGAACCTACAGGGCGGCGTTGAAAATCTCTGAGCTTAAGGGAGTCAACGTGCTTCCGTACGCAGTCCATGTCAAAGGTGTTGAAATAGGTGCTCACGGGACCCGAAGCGACGAGGACTACACTCACGACGTTTGTTATGCTTGCTCAGTTCAAGGGGGCGACCACACAGCGACCGTGAGCGATGCCTACGGCGACATGGGCACCGTCTTCAGCGACTCCGCTGTTTACTGTTCAGTTATTGCGTGGGGTGGGGGTTTGAACGGGCTTGACTGGAGGTTCATGAGGGCGGTGACGGGCTGGGACATCACTGAGGAGGAGTGGAAGCGCACACTTGGGCACAGAATCGTCCACATCCAGAGGGCGGCTGAGCTGCTGGGCGGACCTGACGTTAGGTGGGAGCCCCTGAAGGACGACGACAATCCTCCAAGGTTCTACGAACCTTTACCGTCAGGACCGCACAAGGGCTCATTCATAACCAAGGAAGTCATGGACAGGCGAAGACGCGAGTATTACGAGGCAATTGGGTGGGATGAGGACGGAATCCCCAAATCCAGTGTATTGAAAAAGCTGAGCCTGCCCGACGTTGACAAAGCATTGGCTAAGATTCGGAAACCCTAATTCGTTCTATTAAAGTTTAGAATTTTTAACCGAATTAATCAGAGGGTGGCTGGGAGTTGAAAGTGAAAGTTAAGGGCTTCGGGGATATGCAGCGGTTCCTCAAAGAAAAAACAGCCATTAATCTAAAGGACAAAGCGAAAGTGCGTGACCTCATTCTGTTTTTGGGAGGAAAGGCTGGAGCTTCAGGAATCTACCTTCTAGGCAGTTATAAAGTGGAGGATTCGTCGCTGGTTGTCCTCGTGAACGGGCGCAACGTCTACGCCCTCAAAGGCTACGAAACAGTCCTCAAAGAGGGCGACCTTGTGTCGTTCGTGCCCGTGCTGGTCGGCGGATAGGCTCCCCTCGTTTTTTAGGAAGCACCTTACGCTTATACCAAAGATTGAACAATCTGCATTACGACTTTACACGAAATTCAGTAGTCCACGTGACCGAGAATCCATGAAAATAGGATAGTCGACGCGACATGGATGCTGCAATAAAAACGGTGGACCTCGTCAAGAGGTACCCGACGTCCGCTAAGCAGGGCAGGGAAGGCAGGTTCATGTATTGGCATGGAGGCAGCGTCCCGTCCTTGGGCGGGTTCCTCAGCGTCCTGAAGGGGACGAAGGGACCGTTCATTGAGGCTCTTCGGGGCGTCAGCCTCGAAATCAGGAAGGGCGAAACCTTCGGCATCCTTGGCCCGAACGGCGCTGGAAAGACGACCTTCATCAAGGTCCTTTGCACACTGGTCCTGCACGACGAGGGCGAGGTGTTCGTTAACGGCCTCGACATCAGGGAGGACCCTAACGAAGTGCTCAAGAACCTTCAGGCGGTCCTCCCCGAGAGCCGGGGGTTCAACTGGAGGCTGACGGGCTACCAGAACCTTGACTTCTACGCTCTGCTCTACGGATTGAGGAAAGAGGAGGCCAAAGAAAGGATCGACTACCTACTCAAGTTCACGGGTCTGGACGAGAGGGCGGACGACAGCTACCAGCGCTACTCCACGGGCATGCAGAGAAAGCTGCTCTTGTGCAGGGCCCTACTGAGGAACACGCCCATTCTGCTGTTCGACGAGCCCACGGCTGGACTTGACCCCGGCTCCGGGGCCGAATTCCGCGGCTTATTGCACGAAAAGCTCGCTAAGGAGGAGTCGAAGACCATCGTCGTCAGCACCCACAACCTTCATGAGGCACAAGAGATGTGCGACCGCATCGCGATTCTGGACAGGGGCAAGGTGACGGCGTGCGACACCCCGGACAAGATCAGGTACATGATGTTCGACGTGAAGGTCTTCACCGTGTCCTTCTACGACGCCGTTTACGGCAAGGAGCAGGAGGCGATGCTGGACGAGATCGAGTGTGTTCAGGGGGTTCACGGCGTCACCCCGGAGATCGACGCTGACAACGGTTTTCTAGGCATCTCGGTCAGGGTCGACAAGAACATCGACATCTCGACGGTTCTCGGCATAGTCATGAAGCAGGGGCTGAAAATCAAGACCGTGAACACTGTTGAACCGTCGCTGGAGGACGCCTTCTTGGCGATGACTGGAAGGCGTGGCGAGGGAACGCCAAGGTTCGAGGGAATACAGAGATGGAGATCCCATTAGAGCTCAAGCAGATCGCCGCGTTCACGAAGCGCGACTTCT
>CAZOKM010000110.1:0-4773 GCA_964580405.1 uncultured Candidatus Bathyarchaeia archaeon
AAAACAATTAATCCAAAAATAAACAAATGTAATTGGGCAGGCGAAGCACGTTGGAAAACAAGAAGCTAGCCAAAATAGCTGAGCAAATCCTCGACGAGTACGCCCCAACCATCAAGACGGACCTGAAGGTTCCGCGTGGAGAGTACGAGGAGAGGTGGAGGCGAATCCAGAAGGCCATGAGGGAGAATGGCTACGACTTATTGTACGTGTGCGGGAGCGAGCTGGACAGAAGCGACTCCGCCTGGCTCGTTGGCACTTTCGGACCGATGATTGAGCGGTACGGCGTCCTGCTGCCGCGCGAGGGGAAGCCGCGCATCGTCGCGGGCTCCGAGGGCGGTCACGTACTCGAGGAGGACGCCGAAAAGTCGGGGGCCGAGGTTTCGCTGCTGAGGGAGTTCCAGATTTCGGACGAGGAGTACAAGTGGGCGCACTTTCTGAGCCTGAAGCAGGTCGTGGAAGATATAGGCATCTCAGAACACGGAACCAAGGTCGTCATGGCTTCATTGGCTGAGGTTCTGCCCCAGGCCCAGCTGGCGATGTTCGAGTCGCTTTTCGGGGAGGCCAACGTCGTCTTCGACGCGAAGTTTCTGCAAATGGCGAAGTACGAGAAGTCTGACACTGAGCTTGGCATCCTGCAGGAGGCCAACAAGGTGGCCGACGCCGCGTTCAGGGGGATGCTGGCCGCGACCGTGCCCGGCGCGACGGAGCTTCAGGTCGCCTCGGTCGGGGACTTCGTTATGAAGGCGCTGGGCGCAGAGAGGACGGGCTTCACTACAATCGTGACCTCAGGCGACAGGAACTACACGGTCATCGGCCCTGCGTCAAGCAAGGTCATCCGCAAGGGCGAAATGGTGGCGATGGGGCTGAGCCCGTCCTTCAGGGGCTACCACGGCGTGATACGGCGCACCGTCTGCGCAGGCAAGGAACCCGACGCCAAACAGCAAGAGTTCATCAAAGCCGTTGAAGGCCTGTACGCCACGGTCATGAAGGCGACGAAGGAAGCTGCCAAGAAGAGCCTCCCCTCGAGCTTCATTGATCAGCAGGGGAAGAAGTACCTCGAAACTGTCAAAGTCAAAACTTTAGGCAAGGACGTAGCCGCCCCGCACGAGCCGTACACTTTCATCCACAACATGGGCTGCTCGGAGTGCCAGGAGGGCTACGGCGCGGTCGCGTCGTTCACCGATTACCCGTTGGGGAAAAGCGTCGGACTCGCCGTGGACGTCGCCTTGGTCGGCTTCGAGAGGAGGTACAAGCCCGTCTTCCCCGTCTTGTACGGCGTCGTCGAGAACGCGTTCTGGAAGAAGGGCGCGGAGGTCGGAGTCTACAACAAGCTCTCCATGAACGTGCAGCACCTCGTCGGAAACACCGAGCCCGTAGGCGGCAACGTCGACCCGTTCTACAAGGAATTCAAGGCATAATCGGCTGTTTCATTGCCTCAGCAAAGAAGCTGACTCCTTGTCCAAAAAAACGTAGACGTTCTTGTGTTCCTTGAGTATACTCGCGGGATGAAACGGCGTAACGGGCGAACCCGCTGAGAGGCAGTCCCTCACCGCTTCGGCTTTGCGTCTGTCGGAGCACGTGCAGACGATTCTCTTGGCTTTTATGACCTGCCTCATCGACATCGTGATTGCCTTCCGGGGGACCTCCTCAATTGATTTGAACCAGCCTTCGCCGACCTGTTGCCTCCTGCACTTCTCGTCCAAGCCGACGACCAGGTACGGCTTTTCCGTCTCGAAGTCCGCTGGCGGGTCGTTGAAGGCGATGTGCCCGTTCTCGCCTATCCCGATGAAGGCGACGTCGATTACTTTCTTCGATATTATTCCGCTGATTCTTTCGGCTTCAGCTGCGGCGTCCGAAGCGTCGCCCTCGATGAAGTGGACCTTACCAGGACGAACCTTCTCGACCAAGCGCTCTGTCAGGTAACGCCTAAAGCTCGCCGGGTGAGCGGCGGGGAGCCCGACGTACTCGTCGAGGTGGAACATTTCGGTCCGCCCCCAGCCAATCCCCCTGATTGTACACAGGAAATTGAGAAATTCGAACTGTGACGCTCCAGTTGCAGCCACAAAACAAGCCTTGGACTTTGAAGACAAAACTTCGCGGAGTATCTCTGCAGCTTTTTCCGCTGCGGCACGTCCAGCTTCCTCCTTGGTTGAGCTGACGCTGATTATCATCGTTCTTTTACCTCACTAGTTCATTTAAAATTCAACTGTCTCATTCGTTTACTTTAATGTAGACCGAAGATGGCTTTGACGTTTCCGCTGTTCACCTGCTCGCGCAGCTCGGTTGAGAGCCCATTCGGTCGAAGAGTCTCTCGTGGAAGCTTATGTACTCCTCGAACGGGAACTGACCCTCCCTGAAGTACACGACGTCGGAGCCGAAGCACAACTTCCTAACGCTGCTCTCCATCAGCACGCCGTCCGGCGCGAACGTCTCAGCCCACATGCACATCGACCTGTAAATCGCAGTCCCGCCCGAAAGGTCGGCGTACACGTTTTTCCTGCTCCACGAGACCTTCCAGGCTTCTTCCCACCACGGGTTCGAGAAGTGGGACATCAGAATCTTCAGGTCGGTGAAGCGCCGCGCGACCACGTCGATTTGAGCTGCCCTCATGTGCTCCATCCAGACGGGGCGGTTCTCGGGCTTCTCCGAACCCAGGTACCCAGTGTGAAAGACGGCGACCGCGCCTAGCTCCTGGATTTTCTCGTACAGGGGCCAGTAGCACGCTTCGCCGTAGGGGTGGGCTGGTCCTATGAATTTTATGCCCTTGCACCCAGCGTCAATAATGCTTTCGACATCCTTGGGCGTCGCTTTTTCGGTGTCTATTATGGCGACTGGGACCACGAAGTCTCCGAACTTCTTAACGGCGTCAAGGCACGTCTGAAGCGGCTCGATGAGGACCACCGCGTCTATCCCGCGCCTTCGGCAGGACTCAACGTAAGCCTCCGGGTCGCCTTTAGTGCTTTGGGGGTCTCCGTGCACGTGGCAATCGATGCGCATACAATGTCACCTAAGGTTGTTCATTGCCGAATATATAACTCACATGACCCTTTTAGTTTATTGGCGTGCTGGAGAGCTTCGGCGTGTCCTCACCATGTATAAGATTATATATCCATAATGAGCATTATAGGAAAAAAAGTGAGTCTATGCCCCAAATCAACATGGCAATCATCGGATGCGGCCTGATTTCGCACCGTCACGCAGCGGGGCTCAAGATGCTATACGACAAGGGCGTACGAAAAATCAATGTGCCAGCCGTCTGCAGCAGAACAGCAGAAAAAGCTCAGGGGCTGGCTGACGAAATAGGCAAGTTCCAGGGCAAGAGGCCGAATGTCTACGCCGATTACGGAGCCATGCTGGAGAAGGAGCCGACTCTAGACTCTGTGGACATCTGCACCGACCACAGGAGCCACCACGACATAGCCGTCGCGTGTCTAGACGCGGGCAAGCACGCCATCGTCGAGAAGCCACTGGGGATAACGATGAGGGCCTGCAGGCTCATGAACGAAGCCGCACAGAAGAATAACCGCATCTTGGCCACCGCCGAGAACCTGAGGAGGGCGGCTTTGAACCGCGCCATCAAGTGGGCGATTGACGAAGGGATGATTGGCGAGCCGCGCTTCACAGTTTGGCAGGAGCTGACCTACGACCTTGGCATAGTGGACGGTACGCCGTGGAGGCACGACAAGTTCACGGCTGGCGGCGGCTGGGTCTTGGACGTTGGGTCGCACCTTGGCGATTTGCTGATTTACAACTTGGGCGAGATGGACGAGGTCTACGCAACCGTCAAAGCTCTGGAGCTAGTCCGCTACTTGGACTGGCCGGGGAAGGCGAAACCCGTCGACTGCACCGTCGAGGACACATCCATGGCCATCTTCAAGTTCAGGAACGGCGTCCTCGGGCAGTGGAACTGGACGAAGTCCGCTCTCGGCGAGGGCTTGCTTCACCGCGCGATTTACGGGACCAAGGGCTCCGTCGACTGGCAGCACGGGCTCGACGTAGCCGCCGCGGACGGTTCCGGGCACAAGGTCGTGGAGCTCGCGAAGCTGACGGACATGATGCTCAGCAGCCTCAGCGAAGAGTCCAGGGAGAAGTTTTTCCCCAAGGGGCTGGGGTGCCAGTTCAAGGCGACGTTCTGGGGCGGCGACCCGAGCCACGCTATTGAGCTGCTGGACTTCGCCGACGCCGTATTGGAGGATAAGAAGCCCGAGGTTGACGGCATCTTGGGAGCCAAGGCTATGGCTGTGCCAATGGCGATTTTCGAGTCTTCGTTCATCGGCAAGCCCGTGAAAATCAGCGACGTCGAAGACTGCAAGGTAGAGAACTATCAGAAGGAAATTAACGAAAAGTTGGGAATAAAGTAAGGTTATGGAGGAATGTTGAATGACACTGTTGACTGAGCCGATAAGACAGGTTCTGGACATAAAAAACTTCGTTGGAAACGAGTGGACCGAATCGAAAGGGGAAGTCGTTGACGTCGTCAACCCCGCTACGCTCAAGACCATAGCGCGCGTCCCCATTTCGACCGAGGACGAGTTCAACGCAGCCGTCGAAGTGGCCAAGGAAGCCTTCCCCGACTGGCGTAGGACCCCGCCTCTTGCACGCGCGAGGTGCCTTTTCAGGCTGAAGGATCTCGTGGAGGAGCGGTTCGAGGAGCTCAGCCGCGTCCAGACGATGGAGCACGGCAAGACCATCGACGAGGCGCGCGGGGAGACGAGGCGCGGAATCGAGCAGATCGAGGTCGCGACGGGCATCCCGTCTTTCATGATGGGCTAC
>CAZOKM010000110.1:4783-5364 GCA_964580405.1 uncultured Candidatus Bathyarchaeia archaeon
ACAACCTCGAGGACATCGCGTCGGGGATCGACGAGTACCTCATCCGCCAGCCACTCGGAGTCTTCGGCATCATCGGACCATTCAACTTCCCGTTCATGGTTCCAATGTGGTTCGCACCGTACGCGGTCGCCGCGGGGAATTGCATTGTCATGAAGCCCTCCAGCGAGGACCCCGTGAGCCAAGCTAAGCTCGCTGAACTTATAGAAGAAGCGGGGTTCCCGCCGGGCGTCTGGAACGTCGTCAACGGCGGAAGGTCAACCGTCTCAGCCATGCTCAACCACCCCGACATCAAGGGGATATGCTTCGTCGGCTCAACCGCCGTCGGAAGAGACGTCGTCTACAGGAAGTGCGGCGAAACGGGCAAGCGGGTCATCGCACAGTGCGGCGCAAAGAACTTCCTCCTCGTGATGCCCGACGCCGACATAGACAAGACCGTCGCCGCCTGCATGACGTCGTTCTACGGGAACGCGGGCCAGAGGTGCCTCGCGGGCGGAAACCTCGTCGTCGTGGGCGAGGGGCTCAGCGAACCCCAGTACGACGCCTTCTACAAGAAGGTCATGAGCGCTTACGTGGGCGCAGCG
>CAZOKM010000111.1:0-5343 GCA_964580405.1 uncultured Candidatus Bathyarchaeia archaeon
GGAGCTCCCTGTTCTGGTCTCTTACAGTGTTGATAGTAACAAAGACGCCGCTTCGCTCCTGAAGTTTAAGAGAAGCGTCTCTGGGGGGCGCGATTATTCTCCCGTCTTTGAGGTTCTCTTCCACGGCTTTCCTCGCCAGTTTGACGAGGAAGGTTCCTTCGTCCGGCGTCAGGGTGAATGACATGTAGACTGAACCTTTTTGGTGGGTTCTAGAATTGCGCGGTTTCTTCCTTTGTTCCTTTTTCGGTTATGACGAGGAAGTCGATGCCGTCTCCGCTCATCGCGTCTCGGCTTATGGCTGACTTTATGGCCGTCGTGACGAGCTTCTTGCCCTCTTCGACGGTCAAGCCTTCCTTGTAGTGGTCTTCGAGGACTCCGATGGCGATTTCGGCGCCCGTGCCCACGGCTGTGAACTGGTCGGGTATGTTTGAGCCCAGCACGTCGAGGACGTACATTGAGGGTCCTTCTTCGTCGACTCCGCCGATGATAGTTTGGGTTATGAGGGGGAACAGCCTGTTGTTGAAGAGGAGGTTCGACATCATCTTGGACGCCGCCTTGACTGACATCGGGCGTCCCGACTCGATCCTGAAAAGTTTGATGTAGGCTTCCATCTCTCGGACCAGAATCTGCATGTCCGAAACGAGTCCGGCGCAGGCTACGCCCGTTTTTTCGGAGATTTTGAAAACCTTCTTCCCCGTTTTGCTCATGACGAAGGAGCCGTACGAGACCCGTTTTTCCGAGGCTAGGACTACGCCGTCTTTGCAGACGACTCCTACGGTTGTGGCTCCGGGGATGGCGAAGTTTTCCGCTTGGTCTTGGCTCAACCTTTTTCTCCTCTCGGTAAGTTGGACTTGGTTTATCTTACCCGTCCTCGGTCTTTTAAACCTTATTCATGGGCTTCGCGCCGTGTGCCTAGAACAGGATTTCCTTGTTGAGTCTGACGCGGTTGCCTTCGAGGGGGATTCCTTCCTCCTCCAGTTGCTTTCTTCGGCCTTCGACGGCTTTTTTGGTGCCCACGATGGTGCCGTCCGACTTGACGACCCTCTGGCACGGCACGGCGGGCCAAAGCGGGTTCTTGTGCAGCACGTTTGCGACCGCCCTGTACGATTTGGGCTTGCCAATTTTGGCTGCTATCCTCTGGTACGTTGACACTTTTCCTCGGGGGATTTCGAAGGTTTTTGCGAGGACGGCTTTTTCGAACTCCGTCTTGTCGGGGAGGAGCCTGATGACGTCTTCCTTGGTCTTTATTTGCGATACATCCATCGGCTTACGTTCTCCTTCCTTGTCTCAGCTAGATTCCTCTTGCAATTACGTCGTTCTGTTACAAAAAAGCTTCGGAACCCCACACTTTGACCCTGTCTGATTTACGTGATAAAAATTTTTTTTTTGTTTGCGTGACAATACGCATAGACCTATCTGTTTTTGTGTAACATCGGTTTTCAGATTTTGTCTAACAATCCTGAGCCTAAGACCTCTTCTGATTCGATTATCAACCGTTTTTCAATTATCATCATCAAACAGAGTCGTCATGGAACTGTTCTGATTTACGCTGCAAGTTTTCTTTTGTTTTGGAGCGCAAAATAAAGGTTCTTTAACTAGAACGTAGTTATTTCAGATTTCCGTTTTCTTTCGTGTACCAATTGAGTGTTGAACGAAGATTGGGGTTTATGCGTTGGGCATAGGACTATTATTTATACTTGGATTTTTGAAATATCTTTGGTGGTTCAGTTGGGTCCCAATCCCGTTTCGTTCAAGGGCATGTTTCGCTTGGACGGAAAGAAGGCTATCATCACTGGCGGCGGCGGAGGCATAGGAAGCGTCATCGCCAGCGGCTTCGCTGAGATGGGTGCCGACGTCGCGCTTTTCGACCGCGACATAGCGAACGCTGAGAAGGTTAGTGCTGACTTGAAAAAAGGTTTTCAAATTAAAGTCAAAGCATACGAGGTCGATGTCTGCAACCCCAAAGATGTTGAGAGAGCTGTCGATTCTTTTTTAGCTGATTTTGACTGTATCGACGTTTTGGTGAACTGCCACGGCATCGCCCAGTGGATGGCGTCGGAGGAGATGCCGGAGGAGGACTGGAGGCGGATGATGGACGTGAACCTGAATGGCGTCTTCTTCATGTGCCAAGCGGTCGGCAGACGCATGATTAAGCAGGGGCGCGGCAGAATCGTGAACATCGCCTCAATGTCGGGTTCAATTGTTAATACGCCGCAACCCCAAGCCCACTACAACGCCTCGAAGGCCGGGGTGATCATGCTAACGAAGAGCCTCGCCGCCGAGTGGGCAAAGCACAACATACAGGTGAACTGCGTCAGCCCCGGGTACACGTCGACGACCATGGTCACCCAGTTCCTGAAGGACAAGCCCCAGTACGAGCTCGACTGGAAGGCGAGGACCCCAATGGGGAGGCTTGCCACGCCCTCGGACATCGTTGGACCCGTCGTGTTCTTGGCTTCCGAAGCCTCAGGCTACGTCACTGGGCACGACCTCGTAGTCGATGGCGGTTATACCGTTCTGTAAAACGATTTTAAACTCCGACCTTCACAGAATAAGTGGTGAGATTCTTGGCTAAGGTCACATTCATCGGTGCTGGAAGCGTCGTCTTCGCAAGCCGATTACTGTGCGACATCGTCAGCCACCCTGAGCTCCGAGAGTCCACGGTTTCCCTGATGGACATTAACGCTGAGAGGCTAGGGCTCATTGACAAGCTGGCTCGGTTGACGGTCGCTAAATACGCGCCGAAGGCGAAGGTTGAGTTCACCCTTGACCGCAGACAGGCGTTGAAGGACGCAGACTACGTCGTCATCATGATTCAGGTCGGCGGTTTGGAGGCCTTCGAAAAGGACATTTACATCCCGCTGAAATACGGCGTAAACCAAGAAGTGGGAGACACGCTTGGTCCTGGAGGAGTCTTCCGCGGACTTCGGACAATCCCAGTCCTCTTGGAAATATGCAACGACATGGAGGAGCTGTGCCCCGACGCCCTTTTGATTAACTACGCGAATCCGATGGCGATCAACTGCTGGGCGATGAACAAAGCAACGAAAATCAGGAATGTTGGCTTATGTCACAGCGTGCAGGGGACAGCGATGCAGCTGGCGGGCTACATAGGCGTGCCATTCGAGGACGTTTCCTACTGGGTCGCGGGAATCAACCACCAAGCATTCTTCCTCGAATACAAGTACAGAGGCGAAGACGCTTACCCGCTTCTCTGGGGAGCCATGAAGAAGAAAGAGGTCTACGAAAGGGATAGGATCCGCTTCGAGATGATGAAGTACTTGGGCTACTTCATAACCGAGTCCAGCCACCACCTAGGCGAGTACGTGCCGTACTTCCGCACCACCGAGGAAAAGCGGAAAGAATACTGCGAGCCACGGTGGTTCTACCTTGATGTATGCAAGAACGCTTGGAAGCCGCACTACGAGCACATCGAAAAACAGATCAGGGGCGAGGAACCCATCAGGATCGAGCGGTCCCACGAGTACGGAGTTGACATCATCCACTCGAAGGAAATTGGGACGCCGTGCAGGATTAATGGCAACGTCGAAAACACGGATCTGATAACGAACCTGCCGAAGGGGAGCTGCGTCGAGGTTCCGTGCCTCGTAGATAAGAATGGGGTTCATCCGTGTATGGTAGGCGACCTTCCGCCCCAATGCGCAGCTCTGAACAGGACGAACATCAATGTCCAAGAATTAGCCGTCAAAGCAGTCCTAGAGAAAGACCGAGGAGCGGCGTTGCAGGCGGTCATGTTCGACCCGCTTACCTCAGCCCTTTTGGCTCCGAGGGAAATCGAAAAGATGGTCGACGAAATGATTAAGGCAGAAGCCCAGTGGCTGCCCTTTGAGAAAAAAGATTGAAAATCTCACGGGTAAATCAACATACAAACGCTGCACTAGTTTTATACGTGGTTGGCAGCTAGTTTAATCTCAGACTATATCTTCATTGTGGTGAATTGCGTTGTGGGACAAGGTGGCAAGGTGCCTCGAAGGATATCCTGAACGCTTAGCCGTGGCGAAAATCCTCATTAGGAACGGGCTGTGCGTCAAAAACGGCGACGTCTACTGTGACGAAATCATGGTCCCCACGCTGAGGATAAGCAGGTCGGCAGGCGTCGACCGGAGAACCGTCACGCAGACCATTAAGATGATTCAGAAGGACGCCGAGCTGAGCGAAGTGTTCAGGAACATTAAACCCGCCGGGACGTCGCTGCGGGAAATCGCAAGAACCCTCGGGTTGGGCGTTGTGGAGATTACGCCCGAGGACGCGAAGACGCCCGGAATCCTCGCCCAATCCGCCCTCATTCTGGCAGAGAAGAATATCAGCATCCGCCAAGCTATAGTCGACGACCCCGAGCTCACGCCCGAGCCGAAGCTCACCCTCATTGCCGAGAAGAAGATTCCGGGGGAGCTGATTCCGCGTCTTCTGAAGGTGAAGGGAGTATCCAAGGTTTCTGTTTACTAGAAACTACGCAAGAGAGACTTGACGACATTGTTCGATTTGGTGGCTGTGACGGCGCTGTCCTTCTTCGCTGCGCTTTCGGGGGCAGTCGTCCCGGGGCCAGTTTTCGTTGTGGTCGTCTCGGAATCGCTGAAGAAGGGCGTCAAGGCTGGACCCCTAATAGTCGCTGGGCACCTCGCTATCGAAGCCATAATAATCGCAGCCATCCTACTCGGACTCGACGCCCTCCTGAACTCAGCCCAAGCGACAAAAGCAATCAGCTACGTGGGCGGAGCGGTATTCCTCGTGATGGGCGTCATACTCATTAATGCAGCCCGAAACATCAAAGGCGACATCAACCGAGAGAGCAACACGAATCTCGCGTCGCACGGCTTGGTCGCGGCGGGGTTCCTAGCCAGCGCCTCGAACCCGCAGTTCTACTTCTGGTGGCTCGCAACGGGCATACCCGCAATAGCATTTGCCCTATCCACAGCTGGGACGGTGGGCTTCGTCGCCTTCCTGTTGGGGCACGCGGCGGCGGACCTCCTGTGGTTCAGCTTCATCAGCTGGTCAGTCGAAAAGGGGAGAAGCTACCTCAACCCGAAAGCCATCAAAGCGATACTGGTAGGAAGCGCTGTCTTCCTCCTCATCTTTGGTTTATACTTAATTACCTCTAGTTAGGCATAGATTTGGGTCATGCGTTGTCTTTTTAGGATACTTGATTTTTTTTTAATTACTGGTCTGCACTCTTATTTGGATGTTCTCGACGATAGATATACGAATAAAAATTTCTATTTTTTTGTATGCCATGAGAGTCTATCTGACATAGCTGACCGTAGAAATTGATCTGACATTAATGTTTCTCAACCCCTACCCCCTACCTTTTTGGGGATTTCTTGG
>CAZOKM010000112.1:0-5281 GCA_964580405.1 uncultured Candidatus Bathyarchaeia archaeon
GTTTAAATAAAAAAGTAATGCAATTTATAAATTAATAATATAAGTTCTAAAGTGGAGCATTAAGATTATCGACAATTAGTCGTTCCTCGTCAGTAAGTCCATATAATCTGTAAATTAATTCGTCAATCTTTTCTTTTAACGTAATAACTTCTCTTCTCACAGTTTCTGATTTAGTATTTGAAATGGTGTTTATCCGCTTAACCATTTGAATAATCTGCTCGTAAATTTCTTTCTCTTGTCTTGTTGAGAACTTTGCTTTAAACGGAAATCGATCCACATAGGCTGGTTTCATTGAAAAATAGCCGCCTCTCAGGTTTGAAGATGCCTTCATTAAGAAATAGGTTAGCAAATTACTGTTCAACAATGCTAGTATATATTCATCAGCTATATTACTCTGTTTTTTTCTCCTTACGAAGTAAATTGAGTCTATAACATGTAAACCTATAGCGTCCCAAGCTGCTTTTGCTTTATTTACTACAGCAGGAACTAAAATTTTTTTGAGAGCGAGTATTTCATGATTTTGTGGTCTACCATAACAATAAAAACTGATTCCCTTAAATCGACCCTTTTCACGCTTCTCGAGGGACTCCCTGCATTCTTCGAGATATTTCCAAAGATTTAGGCTTCGAGATTGAATCTCTTTTTTTTGACCAATTTTCTACCTTTGTAAGGAAAAATCAGTAGTTGGTCATTATTTTTAATTTCATACGAGTCTATGTCTTTTCCTTTCGCAGAAGGTTTCACGAAAGTCTTTTCGAGCTCATACTCTTTGAGAGTTTGCCTTGAAAAAACTTTGTAATAATTGTTGGTTTCAGCGATTTTTCTGACAAAAAATACTGGGTCTGCGTCAGTACCAGTTCCCTTTGCGAGAGAAAAATATTCTCCAAACTTAGGTAAAGTTACTAGTTTTTCTAAAATTTGTTGGGCTTCGCCTGTAACGAAATGCCAAGGAGCTTTACTCAAAGATTCATAGTTGAACGAACCTTTTTGCCAGTAATTCTTATCATCGAAATACAAAGGTATGTTTCTAGCATCTGCTAACCCATTATAATTGAATACTTGGATTGCTTCGTTTCGCTTGTTTCTAAGGAAAATCAGCATGGTGTAGGTTGTGACTTCATTAAATACTTGAAATGATCTAAAGTTTATTATGGATTCTACTGTTTTATTTTCTTTGAAGAATCTTCTTGCGGCTTCACCCATTTCTGCATGAAGCCACTTGTTAGGCATAATAAATCCCAGACGCCCATCAGGTGCAAGTAAAGTGTAAGCTTTTTCTAAAAAGCACAAGTAAATATCAAATTCTTTGAATGCAGTTCTGTAATGTGTACGATAATATTCCCACGTTTTTGGCTCATCTCGTAGAAGAATTGAGCGAACATAAGGTGGGTTCCCGATAATGGCATCAAAGCCGTGATTCACATTTGTAATTTTACCAAAACCTGTAGCTTTAGAATTCCATTCAAAAGCATTCACCTTTTCTCTTTCAGAATCTTCTGTCAGTGTTTTCTGCTCATAGAAATCATAACGTATCAGGGAATTTCCACAGCGAATGTTATTTGAAAGTGATGGCAAGAGTTCTTTATTATGAGGAAGCGCTCGTTCACCTTCAAGAATTTTGATGTACAAACTCATCATAGTTATCTCTACGGCTTGCGGGTCTAAGTCAACACCATAAATGTTATTTTTCAGTATCTCGCTTTTCTTGTAGATGCTTAAACGAGGGATTTCGTTTCCATCTTCATCATGTATAACGACTAAGTTTGGAAAGAGTTCGTTGCGTTTTGCCTCTTTAGGATTTGTCTGATAATAGGTTAAATGGTACTGAAACAGACGATCTAGTGCTTCAATCAGAAAACTGCCACTTCCGCAGGCAGGGTCGAGAATGTGAAGGTTTTCGATCGCTTTAGGTGTCTTATTCTCAATAAGTTTACCAACTGTATTTTCAACGATGTAACTAACGACCCATTTCGGTGTGTAATATACTCCGCCCGCCTTGCGGACTTCTGGTTTTTCTTCAACTTTTACCCTCTGTTCTGTTAAACGAATTGTCTTGCCTAAGTACTTCTCATAAATGGTTCCTAGAAGTTCTACACCAATAACAGCGAAGTCATAAGGACTCTTGGGATAATATAAGTCATCAATTATTTCAGCTACTATTCTTGAGTCATAGGATATTTTCTCGCATGAATGTTCCTTGAAGATTTCGCCGTTAAAATCATGATTAAGTTGTCTGAATAATGAATTCAACTGTGTCTGAATATCACGATGTCTCCCATCCTTCCAGTTGTCAACGATTTCTTTTAAAGTCTTAGACTCGATAATCTTTCGGTCCTCTAAAAGCCGTATGAAAATAAGACGATCAAGTAACCGTTGAACTACATCATTAAGTGCAGGAACAGTTATTTCAGAATTATACTTGTAAATGTCTTTAGCTAGATATTCTCTCCAACCAGTCATCTGCTCTAAGAATGCAGTATCGACTGGTATGCGTAAACGTTTTGCTGAAGGGTCTTTCGAACTTAATTGGTCGAGTGAACCGCTGGAGACTTTCTCTTTAGAGAAAAGCCAAAGATTCTCAAAATCCGTGTAAGTAAATTCCGTAAATTTCAATTCGAAAATTATACCGAGTTTCGGTTTTTTTAAATCTGGTTTTATTGATGTATCAAAAACTTTGAAGGATTTGAAATCAGTTAAAACAACAATGTTAACACTACGTGTATTCCAACCATAACGTTTGGCTTGAAATATGTCTTCTGGCTTATCGGTACCTCTCGATGGTGCCTTCGCTTCCACAAAAAATCGGTCTTCGCCATTTATGCGGAATGAATAATCTGGTCGACCTTTAGTATCACCCTTTTCAACAAGAACCTCTCGTTGAATTCTGGATAATTTGTTTTTATTAACTACATCCCAACCGAGTACTTTAAATAATTCGTTAATGAAATCAGTACGCAGTTGACTTTCTAAATATCCACTTGAATTATACTCAGTTTGATTTGTACCAAATCGGTCTGCAAGTTCTTGAATGTCTTCCTTAATTTTCGCTAATCCCACTGTAGACAAGACAATCGATGAGAAATATGCTTAATAGCATTTTATATTTTACTCTTAATTTCCATTGTTCAGAATGAAAACTTCTAGACAAATCATTTCATTAATCTTCTGTTTGATTAGAAAAAAATGGTCATCCCACTCTATGTTATGTTTATTTGTGTTTGTTCTTTGCCTGTTATGTTGGTTCCTTTGAGGGTTGAGACCATGGCGAGGACCGTCCTCCGCACGAACTCGGCGACGAACGGCTGAACCGCAACCTCCGAGCCGTTGACCGTGATCGTCGTCCTCGGCTCAGGCTTGGCGCCCCTGACAACACATAATTCAGCTTCGGCGCTGCCTTCGACGATGGCTTCGGCGAGCTCCCAGCACGAGCCCCGCCCGCACTTGCCGCAGTCCAAGCCCCCCAGCTCCTTCTGGACCTCAAGGATTTTCCTGCTCTTCTCGACGAAGGCAACGGCTTTTTCCACGACGACGGGGAGACCAGCTCTTGTGTCTAGTATTCGCTTGTTTATGGGCTGGGTTGAGCAGTAAGCTAGGACTTCGCCGACCGCAGCCCCCTTGTACTCGTCGTATTCCTGCTTGTTTCGGACGCACACGACCTTGGCTGCCCTGCTGTCCGTGAGGACGACGAACGAGTGACCCTCAACAACGACGACGTCGGCGCCGTTCTCAGAGGCAATCCCCGTCAGCTTCTCCAGAGTCGCAGAAACCCCGTCGCGGATTTTTATGGTCAGCTCAACGTCCGAAACCAGCATCACGGGGTCGGCTCCCGCCTTCGTGTGCCTCCACGTGTCCTTGCCCTCCGCGTCCATCGAGAACCCGCTCCTGCTCACGTGCTTGACCGTCGAGACACGCAGCCCCCTCTTAGCGAGCTCCTGAACCAACCCCTCGACCACCGTCGTCTTCCCCGAGTGCTTGTGACCCAGAACGGCCAAGACTGGAACACTGATCGGCAAACCTAGACACCTCTACTCAAAAGAACAATCCGCACAACAAACATAAAACACTATTCAACGGACAATAAAATTTACTAAAAGATACAAAAAGAAACAGAATCGAAAAAAGGGAAAGAAAAGGGGACGGCCAGTCTACAGCCCTATGCGGAACCCGCCCGCCTTTATGCTGCGGTTGCCCTGAACCTTCGGCGCGATGTACATCCACAGCCAGTCAGCGAACTCCTTCGGGTTCTTCGTCTGAACGTAGACCTCGCCTGGGCCTGTAACTTCAGTGATGAGTCCCTCGCCGCCCAGGATGGTCGACTTCAACCCGCCGAACATGCGAACCTGGTACTGGCACGTGTCGCTCAACGCGCACAGGTGAAAGTTGTCCACAACCATCTTCTCGCCCGGAGCCAGCTCGTGCTTGTCGATGGCGCCGAAAGTGTTCACGAACAGGTCCCCCTCGCCCAGCGTCTTAATCATGAACAGGTTCTGACCGAACAGGCCCTTAGTGAACCCCTGCCACTGAGTGTCCAGCTTCACGTTCGGCGTCGAAGCGATGTAAGCCGACCTCTGAATAATGTACCCCCTGCCCTGACCGATCTGCAGCTGAGTAATGTCGCCCAGCGGAGCCGAAACGAAGCCCACCTTGCCCTCAGCGCCGTGCGCAATGAAGTCGTTTATGAACAGCGTCTCCCCGCCCAAAACCGAAACCTTCAGCGTGCCCAAGACGCCGGACTGCCCAGCCCGCGTGTGCGTCTTAACCTCGACGTTGCTGCTCATGTACACCATCGCCCCAGCCTCAGCCGTAATGTAGCCCTCAGCGGGAAGCTTAACCTCAAGCAGCGAGTACGAAGGACGGTACTTAATCTCGTACTTGAACGAACCCACAACCGGAGCATACGGAGGAGCACCCTGAGGGGGATACTGAGGCGGCACATATTGCTGAGGGGGAGGCGGAGGCGGCACCTGAGACGGAGGCGGAGAAGGAACCCCAGCCACCGCAGCGCCGCATACGCGGCAGAACTTCGCGTCGTCGCCCAGCTCTGCACCACATCTTACACAAGTCACCACAAACATTCACCAGCACAAGATACCCCCAAATAGACATATAATCTTTACGAAAAATCCGCCGAAACCATCGGTAACAGTAATAAAGCCCAACGAAACTAAGAATACCCCAAAACAGAGACGCAACGGAGCCCGAAGAAACGCTTTGAAAGCCACAAAAAAGCCGATAATACTCGTCCCGTCCCCGCCGCCCCCAAAGAGCGAGAGGCCAACGG
>CAZOKM010000113.1:0-5237 GCA_964580405.1 uncultured Candidatus Bathyarchaeia archaeon
CTTCGCTAGTAATGAATGACGCTCAAACGCAAAAAAAATTTGCCACTCAAATCAGGCAGGTCCCGCCCAAAATGGTGTTCAAACAAAAAAGAATAATGTTGAGCAAATCAGGCAGGTCTACGGCGCATTGTCACGCAAACCAAAAAATCCATTATCACGCAAATCAGACGAGGTCTGCGATTTGTTAGACAAAATCTGAAAACGGATGTTATACAAATCAGACCTAGTCGAACTAATGGACAAAAAAAGACGCAAAAAACAAAAAAAGATCGGGCTCAAGCGGGGACGGTTACCCACTTGCCCTTCTGGGACGACTCCTCGATGGCGGACATTATCTCTTGGCACTTGAGCCCGTCGAGGAACGTCGCCGCCAGAGGAGCCACAGGCTTATCGTTAACTATACAATCAATGAAGTGGTGGATCTCGTGCGCGAACGTGTGCTCCCACCCGATGATGTGCCCCTGCGGCCACCAGCGGTCGATGAACGGGTGCACGCTCTCGGTCACCATGACGTTGCGGAAGCCCATCCTGTCCTCCTGGTCCTTCTTCGAGTAAACGTCGAGCTCGTTCAAGCGCTCAAGGTTGAAGCATATCGAGCCCTCCGTGCCGTGAACCTCCACCCTCTGGTAGTTCTTCCGACCCGCACAGAAGCGGCTACATTCTAAGCTGCCTATCGCGCCATTGTTGAATTTAGCTAGGGCAAGGAACACGTCGTCCACGTCCACCTTGCCCCTCTTCTCAGGACTATCGGGCAGCTGCCGCTCCTTGATGAACGTCTCAGTCAGCCCGCAGATGGACGAGAAGTCGCCAACCAGGTACCTCGCCAAGTCGATGATGTGAGCGCCCAAGTCGCCCAAGGCACCTGACCCAGCAACGCTCTTCCTCAGCCTCCAGACCAGCGGGAACGACGGGTCCATGATCCACTCCTGGAGGTAGACGGCTCTGAACTGGAGGATTTTGCCGATGTAACCCTCCTGAATCAGGTTCCTAGCCAGCCTCAAAGCGGGAACGAAGCGGTAGTTAAAAGCCGTCATGTTCTTGACCCCCGCCTTCTCAGCGGCGCCGCACATCGCCTTCGCCTCCTCGAGGGTCCCAGCGAGCGGCTTCTCGCAGATCACGTTCTTCCCAGCCTCAGCCGCCGCGATGCACGGCTCAGCGTGCAAATTATTCGGCAAACAATTGTCGATCAGCTGAATCCTCTTATCCTTGACGGCGTCACGCCAGTCAGTGTAGTACGTCTCGTACCCGAACCTCTTCGCCGCCGTAGCCAAGGCTTCCTCTGTCCTACCGCACAAAGCTATCAAGCGCGGTCTAGCGGGGGGCGGATAAAAGAACACGGGCATCTGCCTGTAGCCGTTAGTGTGGGCTTTACCCATGAACGCGTAGCCCAGCACGCCGACGCCGACGTCCTTGACTTCTCTGGGCTCCTTCGCGACCTTGCCCATCGTGACGAAACCGACTTCCTTCTTCGACACTTCTACCACCACACCTGCTTAAGCGGAGCCTTAATCATTAGTGGCTTTAGGAATTCGACGCACTTCTCGCAGCCGTCCTCGCGGCTCATCACGGGGTCCTCGTGCTCGTAGCTCAGCACGTAGTCGTAGCGGACCTCAAGCAACGCGGTGATGACCCTCTTCCACTGGACGTCGCCCCAGCCCACGACCCGGAACCTGAACCCCCTACCCTGCCTCATCCACCCGCCCGTCGGAATGACGCCCGAGGACGCCACGTTCTCCTTCACGACCTCCGCGTCCTTGGCGTGAGCGTGGTAAATCCTGTCCCCGAACCTCTTGATGAACACCACGGGGTCAATCCCCTGCCACACGAAGTGGCTCGGGTCGAAGTTCACGCCGAACTCCTTCCTGCCATTTACCGCTTTGATTGCCTGCTCAGTGGTCTCAACGTTGTACGCCTGCTCCTGCGGGTGAACCTCGTGCGCGAACTTTACCCCGTGCGCGGCGAAGACGTCGAAAATGGGGTTCCACCGCTCAGCGAACGTTTTGAAGCCGTCCTCGTAGATTTTCTCGTAGGCGGGCGGAAAAATGTACCACGCCCCCCAATAAGGCGCACCGATGAACCCGTTCACTACACCAACGTCAAGAGCAGCCGCAGCCTCAGCCGTCTTCTTCATCCGCTCCGCGCCGTACCTCGCCTTCTCCTCGGGCGTGCCCTTGAACCAGTCATCCGTTGAGGCGTCGTGAGGTCCGAGGACCAGCTGCCCCTCGAGGTGGTTGCTGAGCCCCGAAATCGTGAGCCCGTACTTCTCAACGGTCTTCTTGAGCTTCGTGGCGCCGCCGTTCAGGACGCCGTCGATGTCTAGGTGGTTGCTGCCCTTCCAGGCCGCGAGCTCGACGCTCTCATAGCCGAGCTTCGAAACGTACTCCAAAACCTTTTCCAACTTAAGCTCATTGTACAACACAGTGAAGATACCAATCTTCAAACCAGCCAATCTCCTACATAGTCTACTGTGAAAATTAGTATTCCCTTATCGTCTTAAATAATTTACACTCTAAAAGCCAGAAAAACCCATTGAGTGGGGAAATACCTTATAGCAGTTAAAAAAAGGGCTTATCACTCAGCCTTCTTGATGAAGTACGTGCGGCTCTTCGGATCGCGGTCTATGCTTTCGCTCTCGAAAAGCCTTCTCAAGGATTTGAAAATGGCTTTCGGCTTTTTGTCCAGTTTATCAGCAATCTCAACGAGGGTGAGAGGTCCAGACTCGCTCAGCAGCTTAAGAACCTGTTCGTCCAGTTTATTCAAACTCGAAGCACCTCAACGTTTTCCAATATTTTCTGACCATCAGTATTTATCATCTTCGTTGAGAGCTGAAAATTCACAAATTTTTTATAATAAGTCAAAAAAGGCTGCTAAAAATAACGATTTGATGGGACTGTTGATACGCAATTAGGCTTATAAAACGTGTTTCGTAGAATATTTGAAGACGTAACACATTTAAGCGTGGAACGTATTGAAGGCGGTATCATGTATGAACTTTGGCTAATCGCGCCATTGTCTGCTTTAATCTCAATCGTAGTTGCACTATTCTTCTACAATTATGTTAACAAACAGGACCCCGGAACCGAAAAAATGCAGGAAATCGCCTCCGCGATTCGGGAAGGGGCAAGCGCTTTCCTAAACAGGGAATACAGAACATTGGCGATGTTCGTGTCCGTAGTCGTCGTTTTCATGTTCATATTTCTTCCTTCACCCATATGGTCAAATCCTGACCCCCTGAAAAACGTGGCAACAGTAGCAGCATACGTCTTCGGGTCAGTCTGCTCTGCAACAGCCGGCTTCCTCGGAATGAACATATCCACAAAAGCGAACACAAGAGCAGCCAGCGCAGCGAAAGAAGGACTGAACAAAGCCTTCACAATAGGCTTCCGCGGCGGAGCAGTCATGGGAATGGCGGTCGTCGGCCTCGGCCTGCTCGGAGTAAGCGTCGTGTACTGGGCAACAGGCGACCCTGAAGTCATACTGGGATTCAGCTTCGGCGCAAGCTCTCTTGCCCTTTTCGCTAAGGCTGGTGGTGGCATCTACACGAAAACCGCTGACATAAGCGCAGACTTGGTTGGAAAGGTGGAGCTAAACATTCCTGAAGACGACCCGAGAAACCCAGCAGTAATCGCCGACAACGTGGGCGACAACGTGGGCGACGTCGCAGGCATGGGAGCAGACCTTTTCGACTCATACGCGGCAAGCATCGTCGCAGTCATGATTCTTGGGCAAACCCTGAATCTGTTGCCAGGCTCCCAAGGAACTTACCTACAAATCCCCCTAGTGTTTGCTGGTCAAGGCATCTTGGCAGCTATTGTGGGAGCCTTAACGGTGAGGGTAGGAAGCGAGGGCAACCCAGGAAAAGCCCTGAACACAGGAACTTACGTTACGTGCATCATATTTATTGGCTTAACATACGTGACATCGGTCTTCTTTCAATATAACCTCAGAATTTGGGGAGCCTCAACGGTCGGCTTAATCGCCGGAATCATCATAGGCGTGACCTCGGATTACTTTACCTCAGAGGACAAGGCGCCAGTCCAGAAAACAGCTGAAGCTGCACAAACAGGAGCAGCCATCAACATCATAACAGGATTCTCCTACGGTCTACGCAGCGTTCTGCCACCGCTAGTGGGGATTGCAGGCGCAGCGCTTGTGGCTTACAAACTGTGTGAGCCGTTAGGCACCCAATATGCACTCTACGGCATATCCATGGCAGCTTTGGGGATGCTGTCAATCGTGGGCTTGGTGGTCTCGAACGACGCCTACGGTCCGATAGTCGACAACTCCAAGGGAATAGCGGAGCAGGGAGGACTAGGCGAAGAAGTCATAAACGTAACAGACGAGCTGGACGCAGCGGGAAACACCGCGAAGGCAATAACGAAAGGATTCGCCATAGGCGCGGCAGGACTCACCGTCATCGCCCTCTTGGCCGCGTTCCAAGAAATAGTCAGAAACGAAACAGGCATAACGATCAGCTTCGACCTGATGAACCCGCTTGTTCTGCTGGGCGCGTTCATAGGCATCGGCATACCCGCAGTTTTCTCGGCGATGCTAATGCTTGGAGTCGGAAGAAACGCTTTCAGAATGATCGAGGAGGTCAGAAGACAGTTCAGGGAAATTCCGGGACTCAGAGAAGGAAAGGAAGGAGTAAAACCTGAGTACAGCCGATGCGTCGACATCGCGACCAAGGGTGCAATTCAGGAGCTTCTACCAGCAAGCGTCATGGCTATCGTGGCAACGTTAGCTGTCGGGTTTATAGGCGGAGTTGAAGCGCTGGGCGGATACCTCGCAGGCAGCATCTTCTCAGGCTTGCTGCTCGCGTTGCTCATGGCTAACGCTGGCGGCTTGTGGGACAACGCGAAGAAGCTGATAGAGTCCGGAGCATTCGGCGGAAAAGGCTCGGAAGCCCACAAGGCAGCAGTCGTAGGCGACACCGTTGGCGACCCATTCAAGGACACTGCTGGACCATCGCTTAACACGCTGATTACTGTGATGTCGCTTGTGTCCTCGCTGATTGCCATGTTGGTTTTCAGGTACAACATACTGACGCTTCTGGGCTGGTAAAACCCAAACAATAATGCGACCGCCAGTCAATCGGAGCTTTTCAGAAAACCTTATCTAAGCCACACTTGCATATTCTTCGAGAACAAAAAATCTGGACTTCTAAAGAATCCACATTTATGAGCTGGGATAACGAGACGAAGATTGCTGCTGGATTAATCGGCTGCGGCGCCATC
>CAZOKM010000114.1:0-5183 GCA_964580405.1 uncultured Candidatus Bathyarchaeia archaeon
ATATATGATTATGTGAGGAAAGCTGAGAATGACGACGATGTACGGCAAGATACCACAGCCGATTTTTATGCCAGAATACGGCGATTTGATAAAGACTGGCACCGTCTATTCTTTGTCGTTTGTAAATTCTTATCCGCCTCGGAATCCTTCTGGGATGACGCCCCTGATGCTGTCGCTTTCGCGGAGGCACAAGCTCCAAGACATCGGCCTCGAGGGGAACACCAAGTTCACCGAGGCCGACGAAACCATCGTCATGAGCGGGCACTCCACGACCCACCTTGACGCGCTGTGCCACATCGGCGAAATCAGGGACGGAAAGGCGAAGCTCCACGGCGACCTCGACGCGGGCGAAACTGAACACGTGAGGGGGTTCAGGAAGCTCGGCGTCGAAGGGTGCCCACCGATAATCACCCGCGGAGTCCTCCTAGACGTTGCCCTGTACAAGGGCGTGGACGTTCTGCCAGTGAGCTATTCAATCTCGGCGAAGGACCTTCAGGGAACCTGCGACCTCGAAGGGGTGGAGGTCAAGAAGGGAGACTGCGTCCTCATACGAACTGGGTTCACGAAAATCTGGCGACCGGACAACGACGTCTTTTACCACAGGTGCGCCGGACCCGAGATGGAGGGAGCCCAGTGGCTCATCGACCACGGCATAGTCCTTTCAGGCGCGGACACGGTCAGCTACGAGCGGAACCCGAGTCCCACGCACCCCGTTCACAGGAAATTCATCAACAACGAGGGGATTCTGCTCATGAAGCTGATGAACCTTGAGGAGATCGCCAAGGACAAGGTGTACGAGTTCCTCTTCATCGCCCTGCCGCTCAGAATCTTCGGGGCCACGGCGTCGCCCATTAACCCAATCGCCGTGTGCTAGATGAGGCTCCTGAACGTCTTCACGGACGAGTCACAATCGAAAAAGGTACTTGAAAGGTCGGAACGCGTTGAAAATCGTGGATTTGTCGTACGAGCTCGTGCCCACCTTCCTAGACGACAAGGCGAAGCTGTCGTCCGTGGACATGAGGTCGGTCTACTGCTTCTTCTTCAAACCCGACCCTCAGACCGACTGGCACATCGCGCACCTGTTCAGCACTTCGACTCACTGCGGCACGCACCTTGAGGCGCCCTACCACTGGACGAAGGAAGGGAAGGACATCGCCTCGGTGCCCCTTGAGTCCCTCATCGGACCCGCAATCAAGCTGGATTTTTCCAAAAAGAAGGCGGGCGAATCGATTAGCCTCGACGAAGTCAAGAAGTCCTGCAGGGGTAAGCTGAAGCGGGGCGACATGGTCTTCCTGCAGACGGGCCACGGCAAGCTGTGGGGAACCGACGAGTACTGGCTGGACAGCCCAAGCTTATCCGTCGAGGCTGCGGAGTGGCTGGTTGGCAAAGGGGTGAAGCTTGTCGGGATTGACGCTCCACGCTTAGACCGCTTCACAGGCAAAGGCAGGGAAAGGTACATCATCCACGAGGTTCTGCACGGGAACAACGTTCCGGTCATAGAGAACATGGCTCACCTCGAAGAGTTCAAAGGCAAGGGGACGGCGTTCGTTCTGCCGATGAAGGTCCGCGGCTTGGACGCGTTCCCCGCCAGGGTCGTCGTCCTCAAAGAGGCTTAGGTTGACATGAAGGTAGTCATCGCCGAGAAAATCCACGAAAGCGGCATCGAGTTTCTCAGGAAGAACAAGGTCGACGTTGAGCTGCTTTACGAAACCAAAAGGCCGCTTGAGGACGCCATAAAAGAGGCGGACGGCGTCGTCGTGAGATTGGCAAAGGTCACGGAGCAACTGCTGAAGCTCGGCAAAGAGAACTCGCTGAAGGTGGTTGCGAAGCACGGCATCGGCGTCGACAACATCGACATCGAGGCGGCGAAGAAGCTCGGCGTGCGCGTCGTCTACACGCCCGACGTGATGGCGAACGCCGTCGCAGAGTTCACCGTGGGCGCCATCCTCATGCTGGCGAAGAAGTACGGCGAGTACGACTCTGAAGTCAGGAACGGGAAGTGGGAGGTAAGGTACTCGGCAATCAACCTAGAGATAAAAGGCAAAACAGTAGGCGTAGTCGGGTACGGCAGGATAGGCAAGAGGGTCGCGGAGCTCTCGAAGTGCTTCGGCGCCTCAGTCATCGTCTACGACCCGTACGTTAAAGCCCAGGAGGACTTCGTCTGGCAGACCGAGCTGCCCGTCCTACTCAGCAAGTCGGACTTCGTGACTTTGCACGCCCCGTTGACGAAGGCGACGTCCCACATGATCGGGCGGAAGGAGCTCGGGTTCATGAAGAAGGGGGTGTTCATAATCAACACTGCGAGGGGAGGGGTGATCGACGAGAAGGCGCTCTGCGAAGCCCTCAGGGAAGGAAGAATCGGCGGAGCGGTACTAGACACCACCGAAGAGGAGCCCGTGACCCTCGGCAACCCGATTCTGAAGTTCAGCAACGTGGTCCTCACGGCGCACACAGCGGGGCTGACGGACGTCAGCGTGACCGAGGAGTCGCTGCTTGCGTGCCAACAGGTTCTGCAGGTGCTGAAGGGCGAGGACCCCCCGTACATGTTTGCTTGACCGCCGGTCGGCTCGTTTTTTTTATTTGGTTTTGATAATAATATGTTAAAAATCGTGGAAGAACTTGCCTAATTTAGGAAGTTATATATTGAGATATGGGCAATATTTGGTGAAATATAGCTTAATATTAAGAGTAATAAAAAGCTCGTGAAAGGAAAGGGAACGGAAATGCCTGTAACAACGATCGACATACCCGAAGAGACGATGCAGTACGTGGAGTCACTGCTGAAGAACGGGAAGGTGAAGAGTCTCAAGGCCCTCATCAGCGACATGCTGGCCTTCCACAAGGCGTTCAGCATGAGTGAGTGGAACGACAACATCTTCTACTTCTTCGGACTGAGGCACGCCTTCTTCAGCCAGCGCTCGCTCAGACTACTCGTCGAAAAGATGAGCCCCGAGGAGCGGCTGGAGACGGGGAGGAGGATGGGGCAGACGTGGACAGACGCCCACTTCGCGAGGTACGGCGGACCCATCGTCAAGGAGAAGTGGCAGCAAGCCTTCAAGATACTGGAGGACGTCGGCTGGGGCACCTTCGAGCTCTCCGGCAAGACGCTGGTGGTCAAGAGACCTTTCCTGCCCATTGAAATTCTGCACGGCTACCTCGAAACGGGGATGCAGGTCAAACTCGAAAGAGTAACCACAACGGACCAGATTGGTGTTTTCAACATAATGGAGAAGCCATAATCGTAGCTATTTGAAAAAACTGACTGGCAGCTAGCTAAATCAACCAATCCGTCCATTTTTTGGATTTAAATCTCTGACGAGGGCAGAGTTCATGCTACGTCGAAGACGTACCAGTTTTGCGAGATCGCCTTTCCGTCAGAGTCTGTTAGGTTCGCCTCCAACGTGAAAGAACCAACGAGGTCTTCGGGAATCGCCGATTCTATTTGACCCATAGGTAGAGCTGAGTCGCCGCGGATGTCAGCGTTCATCGATGTTTCCGTAAGCGTCTTCCCCCGTTCATCAATTATTCTAACCTCTGCGAAGCACTTGCCTAGAGCCTTGTGAAGGTCATTAATCGCCCACACCCTGCACTTGAAAGTTTCGCCCCTGCTCCAACTCTTTTTCGGGTATTCTGCGCATATCAACACGGGAGCATAAGCGTCTCTGACAGCGTAGTAGGCGAGTTTTGGTTTGAGGAACCAGTCGACGACGCTCCAGCTTATTGAGGGCCAAGGCTCGTTGAACTGCCAGAACATGCATCCGCTGACGCGGTACTTCATGCGCCTGAAGCTCTCTATGCCGTACTTCAGAGCATAAGCTTGGGCTTTCTGCGTGGCTTCCACAAAATCCTCGAGAGTTTCAGGATTTGAAACCGTGGTCTGCTGCACGTAGTGCTTCATCTTCGCCATTTCCACGTAGTGGTACCTCCAGCTCGGTCCCGCAGGCCACAGCTCATCGGGCGGAATGAATCCCTTCAGACTTTCGACGCAGGGCACAGACTGCAGCCCGAACTCGCTGACGAACAGGCTTTCCTTGTCTTCCGAGTAGGACTCGATTGGCTTGTACTTGTGCCAGACCTCCCAGTTGTGGAAATCGAATCGTGAGCGCGCCTCGTCTTGTTCTATAGGACCTGACACGGGTAAAAAGGGGCGGGAGGAGTCCAGCTTCTCGCAGACTTTTTCCAAGGTTTTTATCAACTTCAAGTTTTTCTCGTAGCTGTACTCGTTTCCTCCGCACCACACTACAAGGCTTGGGTGGTTACGCAGGGTCTTAACCACTTCGCCGCATTCAGCTGCAACTTTTTCCAGAAAGCCTGCTGTCTGAGGGTAGTCCAAGTTGGCGAAGGCGAACTCCTGCCACACCAAGATGCCCAGTCGGTCGCACATGTCGAAGAACTCCTCTTTCTCTCTTATGTGCCAGCCGTGGACCCTCAGAATGTTCATGTTCGCTTCCCTAGCTAGCGTAAGCAGTTTTTCGTACCTTTCCTGAGAAAACCTTCCGTAGAGCAGGTCGATGTCAGTCCAGTTTGCTCCCTTCACGAAGTCCCTCTCGCCGTTGATGCAGAAGGTCAGTGGAGCGCTGCCCTTAGGAGCTCCCTCGTTGGCTACCAGCTTTACTTCCCTTACGCCGAAGGCCTTCGAAACGTTGTCAAGGCTTTCTCCCCCTTCCAGAACCTCAACGGACGCCCTGTATAGGTTCTGTTCGCCCATGTCCCAAGGCCACCAGAGCCTAGGTTCAGGAATCTCATGGCTAATCGTGTAGGAATGGGAACCCGGTGGCACATCGAACTGTACACATTTTTCGAAGATGCATGAAGCGAAGTTCTCGCCTGTTACGACGTTTTTGAGCGTGACCTTCTTGCTTTTGGCTGAAGTGTTGCAGATTCTTACATTGCTTGTGACCTTTGCTGCCTTTTCGCCGATTTCTAATCTCACGCAAAGGTCTTCTACGTAGACTTCTCCCGTTGCCGCCAATTCAGCGTCTTCCCAGATGCCCATGGTGATTAGCTCGGGGGCGTAATCGATGGCATAGCCCAAGTTGCATTTTCGTCCACCAGTCTTGGACCTGTCCTTAGGCGGAGGATGGATGCACACGGCAACGAGGTTCTTTTCTTTTTCGCCGTAGCTGACCACGTTTGTTACGTCGAAAACTATCGGGGAGAACATGCCTTCGTGAGCCCCGAGG
>CAZOKM010000115.1:0-5013 GCA_964580405.1 uncultured Candidatus Bathyarchaeia archaeon
ATATCCCACATAAACAAGTACGGAAGCAAGCACTCGGAGTCCATCCTAACCTCGGACTTCGGCAAGGCGCTGGCCTTCATCCGGCGCGTGGACGCCGCGGCGGTTTACTGGAACGCCTCAACGCGGTTCACGGACGGCAACCAGTTCGGACTGGGCGCCGAAATCGGCATCAGCACCCAGAAAATTCACGCCCGCGGACCCATGAGCGCCCAACACCTGACCACGATCAAGTACTTCGGCTTGGGAAGAGGGCAAATTCGACAATAATTTTTTTATTAATATAAACAGTCTCGACGCTCTACTCGATAACCTTGACTGTCTCGTCGTTTTTGAGCTTCTTGAAGGCAGCGTCCTGCTTTGTGGTTTCCTTCCTAAAGATTACGAAGAACGACGTTTCCTCTCCGATCGGAATCGGCGCCGTGTGCCAAACCCCCTTCTCCATGACCACCGCTTGGTCCGAACGCACGAGGAAGGCTTCGACGCCGGAGGCTTCAGGAGTTTCTTCAGGATCTTGGAGGTTTCCCGCGGGAGCCACGGGCAGTATGAAGTCGCCTTCAATAGGCACGAGAATTTCGGGCGTTTTGACGTGTCTTTCTAGCATTTCGACGGAATCTACGCTTTTTTTCACTTGGCAAAGCGCTATCTCGGTTTCGCCGTCCACCGTGTAAGTCGTGATCGTCGTCCAGAACTTCAGGTTCTCAGCATCGACCAAGGGCGGCTTAATCTTCGCGTCAGCCACCTTGCCAAACTTGGCGAATGAGGTGGGTGTTATCTTCTTCACTTTAATGGTTAATTGTTTCAATTTTTTCACCTTTATTGAGCCAGTTTGGTTTCATCAATAATTTGTTTATACTCAAATGTTTTTTGATACTTCCGCCACCAGATTCTCTTGATAAACATGGAAAGTGGATACAAAAGCATCAACAAAACTTCACTAAAGTTGGCTGAATGCCTTTATCAACTCGCTAACCAATATTCTTTGGGTTCACGATGATTGCTGAACGTGGGGTGCTGGTTTCGCTTCTTAAGCTGACGAAAGAGGGAGCGACGGACCTTGACCTCATTAGTCAAGAGGCTCACGTTCCGCCTCAGATAGTTAAGGGAGTTTTAAAAAAGCACGTCAACATTGTAGCATACGACTCCTTATCAGGAACAGTAAGTGTTGGTCCAAAGCAACGCCTAAAGCTTGTCTCGAGATTGGTTGGTCAAGGGGCGGACATCGAAAGGGTCTGCGACTCGCTTACGTGGCTCGAGTTCGAAGACATCTCCGTCATGGCTTTCGAAGCCAACGACTACGAGACGAAGAAGCACTTCAGGTTCAAGTGGGCTGGCCGAAGGTGGGAGATCGACATCCTGGCCCAGAAAGAACCGCTGATCATGTGCGCCGATTGCAAACAGTGGCACCGCGGGTGGAGCGGGTCGGGAAGCCGAAAAGCCGCCGAACAGCAGGCCGAAAGGACCAAGAACCTTTTTGAAATGTCAAAGACAGCAAACAGTAAATTAGCCATCGAGAACTGGCGAGGCGCACGGTTCATCCCGATGATTCTGTCCCTGGCGCCTGGAAACCAGAAAATCCACAAGGGCGTCCCCATCGTGCCTGTCCTGCAATTAAGTGATTTCCTCACGTCAATGCCCGCCTATCTGGACCAAATTACGTGCTTTTGACCAAACAAAAAAGGCAATGAGAATTTTGGACGAAAAAAAAGTCTATAATATATCCTATAACAATTCCGTTTTCGGTTATTTTTTTTGGACTTTAAATCGGTCCAAAAACGAATGTTCTGATTTAGTATTGGTCTGCGCATAAGAGAACTAGATTAGAATAAGGTAATGGCAATGACAAATAACCACTAAATACATTCTAAAGGCATTAAAACTCAATATCCGCAAACAAACAGCACGTCCAAATTACGTGTTAAAATCCACAGAATGTCTTATAAGGGTGAAGGTCATATTTTTGAACCGAAAAGAGGGCGAAATAAATGGTTCAGTTAAGCAAAGATTTGGTTGAGATAGTAAATTCGTCCATGCCTTTCCCAGCGGACGTTTTGAGGGCTTATTCTCGGATGAAAATGGTGTTTACGAGCGGGGACCTCGCGGGCGAGGCTGGAATCCCCAGGTCAACAGCGAAATATTATGTTCGGAGGATGATTGAGCTACACATGATCTCGAAGGTGCCGTACAGAAAAAAGTACCAGAAGTACGCCAATGCGCCCAAGTTTTCAGAGTGGCTTCAAGACCTCGTCCGGTTGGCGATTCGCCCGCTGGAAGAGCCATAGTGCTTGAGGCGAGGACTTTGTCTCTCAGGGATATTGCCGAGAAGATGAACTCCAAGGGAAAAAGAAAGGGTAGAAGGCTGACAAGCAGCGAAAGCAGGAAGATAAGGTCGTTCGGCCACCGCGCTGAGAGAGACCTCGTCAAAAAGCTCAGGGCGAAAGGCTTCAAAGCTGTAAGAGTTCCAGTTTCAGCGCCGAGCTCTGAGCCGTTGCCCGATGTCTTCGCGACCAAGGACGTCTATGTCTTGGCTTTCGAGGTGAAGTCCACCAGCTCAGAAAAAATCTACTTCAGGCAGGACCAAGTAAGGAAGCTCTTCAGCTTCCTCGGCATGTTCGAAGTCTACACCAAAAGGAAGGCGGTCTTGGCGGCCAAGTTCCCGTACAAGTGGGTCTTCAGAGTCGTGGACGAAGCTGGCGACTACGTTGTCCGCGACGTTGATGAAAGCTCAGAACTTTAAACCTGCAGAGCTCGTTCATATTCGGTTTTCGGCGTTGATGAAAAAGCTTTAGAGCGTTGACGCTCGTCTCAATATTGGAGGAATTGGGCGTGCCAATCAAGGTAACGAAGTTTCTCGCCATCCTGTGCGTCGTCGCGATAGCCATGTCCAGCGTCAACACCTACCTGATTTACGTCAACATCCAGGCGCAACAGCAAACAGCCGCTGAGCTGGCGAGGCTGACTGAAACTTTGGGGGAGATAAACCAGACGTCGTTGGGAAACGCCACGGAGATTAGGGCTCTTGTTAGCCAATTGGAGGCTCAGATCGCTGAGCTGGAAGAGAACTTGTCAAAATCCGAGGGTCAAACGCCCGCCGAAATTTACGAGTCAACCTACAAGTCCGTGGTCGTCATAACCACGAGTATTGGGCAAGGATCAGGTTTTCTTTATGACAATTCGTACACGGTTCTGACGAACTGGCACGTCGTCGAAGGAGAGACGGAAATCTACGTCCAGTTCTACGACGGAACGAGAGAACGCGCCTCCATCGTGGGATTAGACGCCTACTCTGACGTTGCGGTGCTGATGGTGCCAAGCTCGCCGTCTGATGCGAAGCCACTCAAGTTAGGCAATTCCTCTGACCTTTACGTCGGGCAGCAGGTGGTCACCATAGGCAATCCTCTCGGGTTCACGGGCAGCCTGTCCTCTGGTTACGTGAGCCAAGTCAACAAGATAATTGACCTTGAAGGGGTGCCCATAACAGTTCCCGTGACCCAGCTGGACATTACGCTGGCTCCGGGTAACTCTGGGGGCCCTCTTCTTGACATGTCGGGGAACGTCGTCGGCATAACGAACGCTGGCACGAACTATGGCTTCAACTTCGCCATAACCTCGAACATCGTGAAACGCGTCGCCGCGTCCATAATCAAAAGAGGCTCCTACAGCCACCCGTTCATCGGCTTCCGCATCCTCGAGCTGTCGCCAGAAACAATAAAGAGTTATAATATTTTGAACCTTGAGTCTTTCCAGTCTGGACTGCTTGTTTGGGAGGTAATGGAGGGTTACCCCGCGGATCACGCGAGCCTGAGGGGTGTGACGGAGACGACGGATTCCGAAGGAAAACAAGGTTACTTGGCGAGAGACATCGTTTTGGCTGTTGACGGACACTCGACTCGGACGATTGCAGACTGGACCGCCTACGTTGAGGAGCACGTTTCACCCGGGCAAACGGTCGTTCTCACCCTATGGAAGTCGGGGGAGACAGCGACTGTGAACGTGACGGCAACTTCGAGACCACCATACGAATAGAATCTTCGAAAGGCTTCGCATTTCTCTAAAACTCATACTTACCATCGATTATAAACATGAGCCATTTTTCGATGTAAACAGTGAGTTTTGTTGATGCTTTTGTATCCGCTTTCCGTGTTTTCTTCCCGAAAAACAATTATTCGACGAGACATCCTCTTTACTAAGTTCAGACGTGGTTCAGCAATGAGCAGAGCAGCGGGCTTCATTAGGCTTCTCCGTCCAATCAACAGCTTGATGATGGGTCTGGCAGTGGTCGTTGGCGCCTACTTGGCATTGGCGGAGCCGCTCTCTGTCGACGTCGCTCTGAACCTGCTGCTGGGATTCGTCACGGCGTTCATGCTGTCAGGCGCCTCGATGGCGATAAACGACTGCTGCGACTACGACATTGACAAGATTAACGAGCCTAGCCGTCCACTCCCAAGCGGGATAGTAAAACGACGAGAAGGCATGATATTCGCTGTTACCGTTGCCTTCTTGGGTTTGTCCGCATCAGCCTTGGTCAGCCCGCCTTCGCCGATGCCCATATTGATAGCAACGGTTTCGCTTGCGGTTTCTGTCGCGTACGCCACGAGGGGAAAGAAGACCGGACTGCCCGGCAACTTCCTCGTCAGCGCGTGCGTCGCAATTCCGTTCGTCTACGGAAGCTACATCGTCGGACAAGACCTCAGCATGAAAGTTCTGCTGTTCTCAACCTTGGCTTTTCTTTCGAACACGGGGCGCGAAGTCGCGAAGGGCATCGTTGACGCTGAAGGCGACAAAGCAAGAGGGATGAGGACCGTCATGGTTGCTCATGGAAGCAAAACCGCTTCAGCCGTGTCTTCGGGGTTTTTTCTGTCATCTGTATTTCTCAGCTTAGTCCCGTGGGCTCTCGGCGTGGTTTCCTTTTGGTATGTTCCCTTCATTGCAGTTGCAGACGCAGGCTTTTCCGTCTCATCGATTTTGCTCGTTCGTAACCCTTCCAGAGAGAACGCAAGACGCATAAAAAACCTC
>CAZOKM010000116.1:0-4988 GCA_964580405.1 uncultured Candidatus Bathyarchaeia archaeon
TCGTTGAGGGTCACGTTCTGTCCGAAGGAACCATCATCATCGGGAAAAACTGCGTAGTAAAGGGTGTTGTCGACTCGCTCAAGGACATCATTCTAGAAGAGAACGCCGTCGTGGAAGCCGTCTCAACCGAAAAAACCGTGAAGGTCGGCTCCAACGCGAAAATCAACCGAAGAATACTCTCAGGCGCATCCATAATCGCCTCTGTGCAGGAACCACAGACAGTTGTCGAAAAACCTGAAGAACCTAAGGTTATTCCTTCACCGCAAGTTGCGGTTGAGCAGCCCACAACGCCTATTCCGCCGTCCATCACAGTCGTAGTTCCAAAGCCTGAGACGCCTCCTCCGCAGGTAGAGGCGAAGCCCGAAATTCCCTTCGAAGTCCTTAATCCCGAAGTTGGCCACTTCTACTTCTACGCTCCGACCAAGTACGGGAAAACCTTCATGGTCGCGAACTACGTGATTCCGCAAGTCCAGGGTAAAAAGAGAATCGTCGTCATCGACCCGCACGCGGAGTACCAGTTCGACTCGTACGAGGTGAACTACGACAAGACCATCCCGCAAGTCGACAGCGACATGTTCAAGACCTTCCTGACCTTCAACGTGTGGGCGGACGTCGACCGATTAGTCAAAGAGATGCTGTCCGCCGTGGCTAAGGGCGAGGGCGACCTTTCGATACGCCTCAACATTCTGGATAACAATGTCGAGAAGCTCATCGTGAGCGAATTCCTGAAGCGCATCATGCAGAACAGGTGGGAGAAGCCCATCCTCCTTATAGTTGAGGAGGCGGACAAGTACGAGGTCATCAGCACGATCACGAGGGGAAGGCACGCCAACATACAGGTCATTCTGACAAGCACGAGAAGGCTGATGCCCGAAATCTTCTCCAACGCCCACCTGGTACTGGGAAACGTTACCCCAAAGCAGATTGAGGACTACGACCGCCTAGCAGCCAAAGTAGTTTCTGATCTAGGGAAATACGAGTTCATATGGGAAAAAGACTTCCACGACTGGCGAAAGTTCCGAATCGGTAGACCGCAGAGTGAAGTGGAACCTTCACCCGAAGAAAAGCAGCCACTTATTCCGCCAGTCGTTGAGCCTGTTTTCGGCGTCTTGGCTCCTGAAAAGCCAGCTGAAACGATGGGAGTGACTGAACAGATATTCTCTCACCTCGAAGACCGCATAAGAAAGTTCGAAGGAGGCAAGCGCGGTGTCACTGAGGATTCCAGCTTGGGAGAGCTGTCTCCTCTAGAAGCCAAAGTGTTCAAAATTGCCTCAAAGTGCGGTTCGCTTGAGGAAATGTGCCTCAGGCTTCTCATGGATACAGCTGAAGTTGAAAGCGTGCTGGCTGTTCTGGTAAAGAAAGGCTACTTGAACGAAGACTACAAGCCCATAAAGCAGGTTACGCAGGAGCGTGTTGAGCCAACACCCCCACAGCAAGTCTTGGAACCGAAAGGCCCGCAAGCGAAGCATATAGTACCATCAGAGGGTGAGCGTACAGCGCAAGACCTCTCGTCAGAGAACGAGCTAATCGAGAATCTAATAGCGTCCAAAATGAGGGATGGGCTGAAAAGCAAGATCCAAGTTAAAGAAAGCGAAGCAATCACGTGGGATCAGCCCAAGGACATTCTGGACGAGTGGGAAAGACTTTCAAAGTCACTGTGGGATCAAAGTAGAAAGGAAAAAAGAAGCGAACCAAGCCGCCCAACAGAACCTCAAAAAAGCGAAACCAAGAAAGAGGGCAAACAAGAAAAAAAGACCCCGCGCGAACCCAAAAAACCCAAGAAAGAACCGTTCAACGCTGAAGACGCGCTGAAAGAGCTGAGGGAGCTGTAAGCCGATGGCTGACTGGCGCGCGGTTTACGAGTCGTGGGACACGATTCCCGACGAGAACAAGACCCTAATCGTGAAGTTGATGAGGCAGAAGCCGAAAGAAAAGCTGGCTGAACTCTTTGGGCGAGAACCCTATGCTCAAATGGTCTACGAAAAAGTTGTAGGCAAGTGGCAGCCACCACTCCCGTCTCCTGCGCCAAATGTGCCTCAGGTAGCTGCTGTGCCTCAGCCCGCAATTGAAATAGTCCACCAGAAAGAGACCGCGGAGGTCTTTGAGAGGGTCACGCCAGGGAATTGGGTTCCTGCCCCCATGGAAAACGCAGCCGCAGTTTTCCTGCCAATAATATCTCTATTATCGATTTTGTCAGCGGAAATCGCTTACTACAAATCAAATTTGGTCGTTTTTCTAGATAATAGTCTGCCATATAACCTTAGGACCTGGTTGATCCTATTGGTTTTAGCCTTAGCATTTAGTACAACCGGTAGCGTCTACATCCTAAAAATTCAAAAACAGGGCAAGACACTTAACGAGGACCTTAGGCGCAGACCTCAGCGCGAGAACGGTATCGTTGCGCTAGTAAAAAAACTATTTTCCAAAATAATGGGCAGGTTTCATCAAGCTGCCTACATATCTGAGGAGGAAAAAACGTCGTGTCACACAGTTCTGTATTGATAACTGGCGTTCTCCTCGTTTTGCTCGCATCCCCAGCCACTTTAGTTTATGCTTACTCGTGGGTCTTCTTGGGCAGTGACCCAATTGGTGAGACGACGCCTCCGGGAGACATCACGGGCATGTACTTCTACAACGACGGCACCTATGCCTACTTCAACGAGACTCTCCACGGCGCCCCGGACGTTTCCCAGTTCACGTACGCGGTTTACTTGGACAAGCCGCGCGGCGGCACATACCCCTTCGACTTCAGGCTCGTGTATTCGACAGCTGGTTCAAAGCTGCAGAAGTGGACTGTGTCCGGCTGGGTCGACGTTGAAACAATCACCGTGACCTCGAGTACTTCCCCGAACAGCCTAACGTTCAAGGTGAAGCTGTCCAGCATCGCGAACCCCAACGTTCAACAGGACACTGGCGTCCTGTACATCAACACGCCGAAGAGCATGAGCACCGGGAAGCAGTGGGTCAACTTCGTGTACGGCTCGAAGAACACGGTCGTCGGGAACGTGTCCTTCTCGGTCGACGCCACAAACTTCTACATCGAAATATACATGAAGTCAGGATGGAAGATACAAGAAACTCACGTGAAAGTCTCGATGGACCAGTTCTCGTGGTCCGCCCCTGGGCAGTGGCCTTACGCGCACACGTTCACGAGCTATGTCACGTACGACAGTTTCACTATTCCACTCAGCAGCATAGGACATGGCCAGCTCGGAACAACTTCGCCTTTAGGAGTGGGAGTGAACGACGCCTTCTTTGTGATGGTTCAAGCGGCCATAAGAAGTACCGGCGGGAGGCAGGAAAGCGCCTACGCGTCCGCCTTCAAGTGCACGTGCCCGTTCATAGACATGGCGTACGCCACTATCAGCCACCAAGTCATCCCCGAACTGCCGTGGCCAACGCCCTTGGTCTTCATTCCAGCGGTCACAGTCGCGGTCTACGCTATTTACAAAAGAAGGTTCAAGCAACGTTGCTGACAAAACGATTTTCTATACTCTCAATTTTTCAGCGTAAAGGGTAATTTTAACAGGTTAAGAGCAAGGGGACAATGTGGCCAGTATGTTGATGACGAAAAGACTAAATGCGCATCGAACGCTAATGCGAGACCTCTTACTGATTCTCGTGGCCACGATTGCCGTCGTCTCATACAGCTTCAAGGGACCAACCAACGGCTCAGACGTCACGATGCACCTGTCAATCGTCAGAGTCCTTATGAGCAATCTCCCCTTTGTGCCGCGGTGGAACCCCTACTGGTATTTCGGCACAGCAATGCTGAGGGTGTACTCGGGATTCCTGCATTACTCAATGGCGTACCTCGGCTGGGGACTCTCCTTTTTAATACCTGAATTGCCGACGAATGAGCTTCTATCATTCACTTTCATTATTTACACTTACACAATTTTTTTAATTGGTGCCTTATCTGTTTATTTTCTCGCCAAAGAACTGGGGATTAACAGCCTAGGCGCCGTGTCCGCAGCGTTTCTTTTCTTATCATCATTCAACTTCATTGCCTTTTGGCTTATCGGCTCTTATCCCAACATAACCTCTCTCATGATCTCTCCATCATCATTAGCTCTCTACGTGAGGGCAGTAAAACGGAAAAACCTCTGGGGCGCCCTACCAGTCGGACTAACTTTCGGAATCGTAATCTTCACGTACGTTGGAAACGCTCTATTCTTTCTCTTATTCTTTATACTGATTTCGATCCTTCTGCTGATTCGTGACCCCAGTCTCCTTTACGTCCCCAGAACAAGAGGCGAACCTCCTAAATACACTTTTACATTACCCAAAATCGCTGGATTGTCTGCTATTTCAGCATTGGCAATGTCAGCTTGGTGGCTGTTCCCCTTTTATATTAGTGTAACAACAAGTACATCCTCATTCGCCGGTTCCCTAGGAATAATATCATCAACAACAACTTCAATACCGATCATTAATCATTTCATTTCAATTTGTGGTTTCAGCGGAGAGAACCTTTATACGCCCGGAATCGGGCAATTTGTCCTATTTATCACAAGTATCATGCTTCTCGTAAAACTTTGGAGGCACCCAGCTGCAGACGGAGTTTTTCTGGCGTTAGCTGCCTTTTTCCTTTGCTTTACTCAATATTTGGGTTTCAGTTTTTCGCCGATACCTTGGAATCGTACGCCTCTGTTTTTTTCCATATTCACTGCAATTGCGGGAGGATTCGCGTTATCCTACATTCATTATTCGTATGGAAAGTTTATGAATAAAGCGTCTAGTTTTAATAGTAAAAAAATTCTAAGGTCAATAATTCCAGTTTTACTTTGTATATTTGTTTTATTAGCAGCATCTTTCTCCACTTTTTTGGTAATTAATCCTAATACAACGGTTTTACCACCTTGGAGCGAAGTATTGGAACAGACCGTAAAATCTGGCGAAAGAGTGGGAATCGGAGGCGGATATGACACGAACATCGCCTCGGATGTATGGCAGTCCGGGGGCGGATCAATCGAAAGTATGTATGT
>CAZOKM010000117.1:0-4761 GCA_964580405.1 uncultured Candidatus Bathyarchaeia archaeon
GGCTAGGGGCACGCCGACCTCGCTGATGTCGAGGTTCGGGTCGGGGCTGATCACTGTGCGGGCTGAGAAGTCGACCCTCTTTCCTGACAGGTTGCTTCTGAACCGTCCTTCCTTGCCCTTAAGCCGCTGCGAAAGGGTCTTGAGTGCCCTTCCGGACCTGTGCCTCGCGGGTGGGATGCCTGATGACTCGTTATTGAAGTAAGTTGTGACGTGGTACTCGAGAAGCTCCGACAGGTCTTGGATGATGAGCGTCGGCGCTCCTGCCTCGATGTTCTCCTTGAGGCGCTCGTTGATGCGGATAATGTCGACGAGCTTGTGCGTGAGGTCGTCCTCTGACCTGATTCCCGACTCGAGAGTAATCGAGGGCCTAACGTAGACGGGCGGGACGGGCAGGACCTGAAGAATCATCCATTCGGGCCGTGCGCTCTTCGGGTCGAACCCCAGAAGCTGGAGGTCCTCGTCGATGATGCGCTCGAACCTTTCTCGTATCATGCTCGCGGTCAGCCGCTGGGCGCCTTCCTCGATGTGCTCGTAGAAGACGGTGGGCTTGACGAACTCGATTTTGTGCTGCCTTGCGCCGCAGTATGGGCACTCCTTGTTCTTCTTGGTGTGGTCGAGAATCTTGTGATAATAAGAGTCTGGGACCGAGCCCATCAGCCTCTTTATGTGGACCGTGTGCCTCTTGACCTTCGCAGTCGTTGCCTCTGAGAGCATGATGCGCCCGCAGTTCTTGCAGAACGCCTGGAGCAGGTCGTGAATCTTCTTCGTGAACTCGACATGCACTATGGGGACCGCCAGCTCGATGTGCCCGTAGTGCCCTGGGCACCTGGTCGCGGTGTTACCGCAGGTCCTGCACCTCTGCCCTGGCTCGAGGACTCCGAGTCGGCTGTCCATCAGCCCCGCCGATATTACGGCGCCGTCCTCGTCGTAGGTGTCCGCGGTCTGAATCTCCACAACTGAGAGCTTGCGTATTTCTTGGGGGGAGATTACTCCGAAGTGGATTTCCTCGATTATTTTGTCGTAAGCTTCCTCCACAGCCATTTTATGCTCTCTCCTTTAGTTTCAGCCGAGGAGTCACGCACAGGCTCATGAGCTCCTGCAACAGAAGCTTGAACGCGTACGAGATTTGGACGGGCGAAACTCTGGACTGTTCTCCGCAGATTTGGCAGACGTACTTCCGCTGTTTAATGTCATAGTACGCGATGAGCCCGCAGCTTTCGCACACGTAAAGCACGTACTTGTCCGATTCCTCAAGCAGCCTGTCACGAAGCAGCATCGCCGCGCCGTGGCCGATGAGGCAGTCCCTTTCCATTTCGCCGAAACGTAGCCCTCCACCTCGGGCTCTTCCCTCCGTCGGCTGCCTCGTGAGCATTTGGACTTGTCCTCTTGCCCTCGCGTGGATTTTGTCGGCAACCATGTGGTGCAGCTTCTGGTAATAAATGACTCCAATGAAAATGTCCGTGATGAACTTGTGCCCCGTCACGCCGTCGTACAGGACTTCTCTGCCGCTGTAGCTGAAGCCTAGGTCAACGAGCATTTTTTTGAGCTCTTCGCCCTTCTTGTTGATGAACGGGGTCCCGTCCATGAACTCTCCCTTGGCGGACGCCACTTTTCCAGCGAGGGATTCTAGGAACTGCCCAATTGTCATCCTCGACGGGAACGCATGCGGGTTAATCATGATGTCGGGGACGATGCCGTCGACGCTGAAGGGCATGTTTTCTTGCGGCACAATCATGCCTATGACGCCCTTCTGCCCGTGGCGCGACGCGAACTTGTCTCCGAGCTCGGGGATGCGTTCGTCGCGCACCCTGACCTTGACGAGCTTGCTTCCCTCGTTGGTTTCGGTGATGAACGACGCGTCCACGATGCCGTTCTCGGAGGGCCGCATGTCGACCGAGGAGTCCCTCATGGTGGGTCCCTTGATTTCGAACTCCTTGTATTCTTCGAGGAAGCGGGGCGGACTTATCCTGCCGATGAGGACGTCTCCTCCCGCGACCTCGGCTTCGACGTTGACCACGCCGTCCTCCTCTATGAAGCGGTAGTACTGTTCGCCGCGGTATCCGCGGGTGCCAGTCTCTGGAATCACTAAACGGTCCCTTAGGCCTCCGAGGTACTGGCGGCACTCGGCGTCGTAGATTCTGTAGAACGATGAGCGGCACATGCCTCTTTCGATGGACGCTTTATTGAATATCAGGGCGTCCTCCATGTTGTAGCCTTCGAACGAGAGAACCGCCACCACGCAGTTTTGTCCCGCGGGTCGAAGGTTGTACCCGATGACGTCTAGGGGTTTGGTCTGGACCACGGGGGTTTGCGGGTAGTGGAGGATGTGCGACCGCGAGTCGACCCTCAGCGGGAAGTTAACCGCGTAGATACCTAGGGCCTGCTTGGACATTGCCGACTCGTAAGAGTTACGGGGAGACTGGTTGTGCTCAGCGTACGGAATCAGCGAGGCGCACGTTCCGAGAATCGCGTATGGCGTTATTTCGAGGTGGGTTGTGTGGTCCTTCACGATTTCGTGCTGGTTCAGCGCGATTAGGGCGTTTTCCTCCTCCTCGGCGTCCACGTACTCGATTATGCCCCGCTTGATTAGGTCCTCCCAGTTCCACTCCTTCGAGCGAATTCTCTCGATTTCGTCGTCGCCGAGCTTCGGCACGCCGCTCTCGACGATTATGAGCGCCCTTCGAACCCTGCCCTCGTCGCAGTTCACGTAGGCTTCCTCGTTCATGCCGTGAGCCTTAGAAAAGTATGCCACGTTTATTTCGGGTGACAGTTCCCCCCTCCTTCTGTCGTTCTTCAGTTCTGCCACGAACTCCTTTGGCGAGTCGTGGTACCCAACTGGGCAACCGTCCACGAACACCTTGGCTCCCGACGTGCGGATAGTGTCGCTGGCCTCGGTAAGGGGGACAACGCCTCTCCTGTAAAGCGTCTGCTTGACCTTTTCGAGGTCCAAGCCGACTGAAATTGAAGCTGACAAGGCAAGGTTTTTGACGAGTCCGCAGTTCGCGCCTTCGGGTGTCTCGTTCGGGCAGAGCCTTCCCCAGTGCGTCGCGTGGAGGTCTCTGGCCTCGAAGTTAGGTTGACTGCGGCTGAGCGGCGATTGAAGCCTCCGGAGGTGGCTGTGGGCCGACATCATGTTCGTCCTGTCGAGGAGCTGCGTGATTCCGACGCGTCCTCTGCCCCAGTTGCCCGTTGCGAGTGAGTGCTGAAGCTTGTCTGAAACTATGCCTGGCCTGACGGCTATTGAGACGCTTATCATGCGCCTCTTCAGCCCCATCCGCTCGAGCTGGTACTTGATGTCGCGGCACAGGTTCCTAAAGGCGACCCTGAAGAGGTCCGCGAGGAGCGGTCCCGCGAGCTTCAGCCTCTTGTTCTTGAAGTGGTCCTTGTCGTCGGGCTTTCGCCTCCCCATCTTGAGCTCGATTACGCGTGACGCCATCTCGCCGAGGAAGTACGCCTTCTCCTTCCTCTGTTCGGTCGTCCTGCCAACGTGGGGCAGGAAGTTTCTGTCAACAATCGTTTCTGTCTTCATGAGCCTGTAACTCTTCACTTGGCCGTGGGCCACCCTGTTGCCGATAAAAAGCAAAGCGTCTTCAGCGGTTCCGACATCAGCCGCCATCTCGAAGGACGGCTCAAGTTCGCTTTGTATGGTCTTGTCCGCGGAAACCGCTTGTGCGATTTCTCGGTCAGACTGCAGCCCGAGGGCTCTCATCATGACAATGAACGGGATTTCGGACGGGACTCCCGGCACCGAGATGTGGAGTGAGCCGTTTGACTTCAGCCTGAGTTCTATTCTGGCTCTGAACCCGACGGTTGTGGAGAACACTTTTGCTTGGTAAACGGGATTTACTCCTCTCGAGTCGATGTCGACGAGTATGCGGTTGGGCGCTAGGTCTTCGATGGCGACGATGACGCGTTCCGACCCGTTCACGGCGAAGTAGCCGCCTGGGTCAAGGGGGTCTTCGCCCTGCCTGACTAGCTCCTCTTCCGAAAGCTCCGAGAGGAGGCAGTACTTGGACTTGAGCATGGTGGGGAGGTCGCCGATGTAGACGAGCTCCTTCTCCATCTCCTTGTCTTCGATGACGGGCGTCATCTCCACGGAAAGGGGCATCGAATACGTCAGATTCCTCAGCCGCGTCTCCATGGGGTAGATTTCGTGCCTCGTTCCGTCGACCTCGGTCACGTACGGGCCGTAGATGACGTCGTTCTCTATTTCGCGGACGATGAAGATTCTTCCGAACTTGATTTTGTACGGTCCCTCGGGCACCTCGATTTCGACTTCGCCGACCTCGTCGATCACTTGCTGGAGACCGCGCTCCACGAACTCGTTGTACGAGTCAAGGTGCTGCCTGACTAATCCCTTCTCCTCGAAGAGAGCCTTCTGCACAAGATACGCATCTTCAGAATTAATCAATTTATGAAAATTCTCCCTTTTTGGGTTGAACGACTAAGTGGTAACATGCTGAACTGTTCAGGATTTTTTCCTCCAACGGACCTGTGGCCAATCAGCCCGATGGATAGTTGATGTTTTTAGCTTTTTCTGAAAGCTAATGAGTAAACGACGGACGGTGTTAATAAATGTTGCCATTACCGTCAAAACTGGTAAAAAACGAAGCAACGTTGGGCCAATTAGGCGATCTGAGCACTCGGCAGTCCCAGATAAACTTAAGTACAACGTCAATTTAAGCAAACTCTGGCGCTTCACAACTGAGCCCTGGTAGTATAGCCCGGTCTAGTATCGGTGGCTGTCGCCCGCCTGACCCG
>CAZOKM010000118.1:0-4626 GCA_964580405.1 uncultured Candidatus Bathyarchaeia archaeon
GATCCTGTACAGAGTCATCGAGAAAGACCCCAACATAATCCACACCGAAACGTCCTTGGTGCTCAGCAGCCTGTAAACTCGGAAAAGGTTTATGCCCGGAGAGAATGGCAGAATGTCTTCGACGAAGGATTTACGCCAGAAGGCTCTCAGAGCGTTCGTCATGGTTACAGTGAAGCCTGGGACGTCGGAGGAGATCGTGGGGTCGAGGAAAATCAAGGGCGTCAAGATGGCCAACTCCGTCATGGGGCGGTTCGACGCCGTTGTCGTCGTTGAGGCGGGAAGCCTTGACGAGCTGAACCGAATCATCTACGAGATGGTGGAGCAGCACCCGAACGTCATCCACACCGAAACCATGATCTCGATCTTCCATCCTTCCGCGTCCAGTCCGTCACAGTGACATGCCCCTCCTTTTTGGAAACGGGCTTAACTGACATGATTGAGTGGTGAACATGACTTGAATTCCAAAGAGTTCGGGTTCCGCAACCTTCCCTTGGACACTGACCCCCTGATCGACGATACCACGCTGAGGGACGGAGTTCAAATGCCAGGGCTAGCAGTCACTCCGAAGGACGCTGCCGAGATAGCTCGCCTGTTGGACGAGATTGGAGTCGAAAGGATCGAGGTCTTCCATTACCAAAAGACGGACAAGCAGGCAGCCAAGTTGATGCAGAAAATGGGCTTGCACGCTAGCCTAGCTGGGTGGTGCAGAGCCGTAAAGGAAGACGTGGACGACGCCTTGGATTGCGGGTTCGGGGACATCGGGATTTCGCACCCCGTCTCGTACATTCACTTCAAAGCCAAGTGGCCAGAAAAGACTCCCGACGAACTCCTGAGCAGGGTCGTCGGGGTCGTCGAGTACGCTGCGAAGGACCATGGATTAAGGGTGTTCGTCCATGGCGAAGACAGCACAAGGGCAGACTGGAATTTCGAGAAAAGGTTCATCAACGCCATCGCTGAAGCAGGAGCGGAGTGCTACAGGATATGCGACACCGTTGGCATTGGCTTGTCTTCCCGTGAGGCTGATTTGCCAGTTGGGATACCAGCCAAGATTCGGGCGATTAAGGCTGAAACGCGGATAAGCAACGTCGAGATTCACGCGCACGACGATTTCGGGAACGCCGTCGAGAACACGTTGGCTGCGGTCCGTGCGGCTTCGGGGGTTTGGTCCAAGATTTACGTCAGCACGACGTACTTGGGCATCGGCGAAAGGGCGGGGAACGCTGAGACCGAGAAGGTCATCATGAACCTTCTGATGCACCACGGCGTCAAGAAGTTCGAGTCCAAAATCGGCAAGCTCAAGGAGACCGCTGACCTTATCGGGAAAGCCACGGGTTACGTGGTCCCCCCGAACAAGGCTATTGTGGGCGACTACGCCTTTGCCCACGAGTCCGGGATTCACACGCACGGCGTCTTAAGCAACGCCCTGACCTACGAGCCTTACCCCCCTGAGCTCGTCGGGAACAAGCGCCGCTTAACCATAGGCAAGCAGTCAGGCAAGACAATCGTCAAGTACCTGATTGAGGAGACAACTGGGAAGGCGCCGGGCAACGAGGCTGTCACGGACGTCCTGCAGAGAATCAAGGCAATGTATGTGGGCGGGAGAAAGGCGTCCCTCAGAGAAGAGGAGTTTAAGAGAATCCTGAGAGAAGTCGGACTGCTGGAGAAACCAGCAAACAACTCACATTCGCTTAATCGGAAGCCTTGAACTCTTCCGCCGCAGCGACCATGTTCCTGAGCTTGGTCATCGAGATTCGGTAAGCCTCCTCCGTGTCCATGTTGTTGCCGAGGAGCTTCCGGAACCCGCAGTCCGGAGTGAAGATTACGGCTTCTCGGTGCTCGTTGAATTGCTTCATCAGGTTGAGGATTTCCTGCGGGCTTTCCACTTTCGGGTTCTTCGTCGACACGCAGCCGACGGACAACACTTTCCCGTTTTCCCGTAGCCTTTCGGGCGAGTACAGCGCTACGTTCTTGGGGGAATCGAAGAATTCGTGGCTTAGGAAGTCGAGTTTGGTCCTCAGCAGGATGTCCGCGAGCTTGGGCGAGATTCTTCCGCAGATGTGGGAGCCCACGATTCTGTCTCCGCAGGCCTCAGCCAGACCGTCGTAGACGCCGATTATGTCCTCGTCCCTGTACCCGAAGGCTGCCTTGGCTCCCACAAGAACGCTCAGTATTGGCTCGTCGACGGAAATCATGCAGGCGCTTTCGGAGGCTGCCTTGCAGCTCTTGGAGAGGATTTCGGCGAACTGGTTGACTAAATTGAGGTCCGAGACGGCGGTGTTGTACGGGAACATGCCAGGCTTCGTCTCAACGTACGAGGCTAGGGTGAATGGCCCCGTTATGGGAGCCTTCAGTTTGATGCCGCTAGTCAGTCCTTTTTCGGTCAGATACTTTACAGTCCAAAAGAATGATTCCAGACCCAGCGGAGGGCCGTCGTACTCGACTTTTTTGTCGACGAGTTTGTAGCGGTTTTTTTCCCGCTGGACCCCGCTTCCGTACTTGACGAGGTCGTCTAGGAACTGGGGGCCCATCTCAGAGAGCTGGGGGTAAGAGGGGTAGTCCAATCCGAGTGCCGCGAGGTCGTCCGTGCACCTTTTCCTGTTGGCTTCGGAGTCTTCGATGGTGAAACTGCCGATGATTGACGTGGAAACGCCGTGTATCCTCAGCTCAATCACCTAAACTGAAGAAGCGCGCGCGTTTAGAAAAGCTTTCCGCCTCGGGACGCGGATGGAAAAAGAGGCTTTGCGCTCATTCTTCGAGCTTGTTCAGGAGTTCGAAGCCTTCGAGGACGATGGTTTTGTGGCACTTGTTGCAGGAGATTGTCAGGGTCTTCAGGGAGCCGTCCTTGAACGTTTCGATGTCCAGTATCTTGTAGGTCTCCTCCGAGTCGTCGTCGGGCGAGATCTTGGCTCCGCAGGACGGGCACGGGAACTCGCCGTCGCCCTCTATGGAATTCAGGTTCACTTTCAGTGCTGCCACTTGCTTCATCACTTTTACGTCCGTTACTTGTTTTAATTTAAGTGGTGATTTAAATGGCTTTTTAAAGAATATGAATCACAAGTCCATATTCGCGAAAAATGTCGAAAACAAACAGAAAAACCGCAAATGGCGTCCTTCGACCCAACCGCGGGCCTTCCGTCGTCGCGGACCTGTTCTTTTTTGAGTGGCAAATTATTTTTGCGTTTGAGTGTCAATTTTTCGATCAGGATCTTGTCTGTTTTGTGTAACATCGGTTTTCAGATTTTGTTTAACATTTAGCTATAGACCTGTCTGATTTGTTCAACAATGAATCTGCAACTTTGACTAACAATACGCTGTCCAGAATCATGCCAGATTTGCAGCGCACTTTTTTCATTTGTTATGAGGCGCAAATTTGCATGTTTCTCGTCAGCCTAGAGGGGGGATATATATAGGCTGGTCGGAAAAGCTGACTATCCTTTAAAAAACTGGTCTGATTTGCATTGCAAGTTTTCTGTTGTTTTGAAATGCAAATTCAGTTATTGACTAGTTTGTTTTGTGTGACATCCAAAAAACAATTTTTTACGACATTATTGGATTTTGAAAACACGCGGATTGGCAGCATGCCCTTTCCTTGAATGTGCTAGATAATTATTACGGAATTCATGCCCCAAAACAAGTACTCGGAAAGGATTCTCGAAAAGAACGGCTTCACAAAACAGGGAACAACACGCGACAAATGGTCAGGAAAAGGCATCGTCGACCTCGAAGTCTATAACGTTAATAAAATGAACGTGTAGGAGGAACGTTTTAAAAGTCAAAATCATACGGTCCAATCATTACGCACAATATTTCTCCAGATGATGCGTCAATGAGACTACCTACTTGCACAACAATATTAGGTTCTGGAGATGAAAAGAATACGTTCCAAACGTACCGATATGTTATTGCTCCATTTTGAACAGGAGAGTAACTTTCAGCTGGTTCCACGACATCGCTTAGGCGCCATGATTCTCCTAATCCGACTTTAGTTATAGTTATGTATTGCAAGGTTGCTTCGACCGTTTTCCCTCTTAAGAAGGTTGCATTCCATCCGCTAATGGCTAAAACAATTTTGATCGCTAGAGATTTCGAAATTGGCGTTCGAAATGTCGAATTTTGGTTTGTTTCATCTATGTAATGATTTATGTCATCAATCAGTTGGCTGTAGGTCTGGTTTAGTGCCAAGAAGCTTTGGCTTAAATCGTTGTAGCTTTGGTTCAAATTGTTATGAATTTGGTTCAGGCTGTCAATGTCTAGGTTCATCTGTTGGATAACAAAATACTGTGAGAAATTAATGTAGACAGATGTTATCAAGGCAACAATTAGAACGATCATGACTACTTTTAGTGGTTTCATAACGGTCAATATCACTTTATTCAGTTCTTTCTTATATAAATTTCCTTATTTTCGATATTAACATTTGGAGACGGGTCAACACAAGATTAATTTTTAGCTGCTGCAGACGTATTGGGTTTGTTCCATTTTGAGGGGGCAGCCTCCTCCGCAGACGTTGAGGGTTGGGCAGCCTTTGCATTTTTCGGGCACGTACTTTCGGGCTCTGATGTCGGCGCACATGGGGTGGTTCCAAATCTTCTTCCAGCCGTCCCTGAGGATGTTGCCCAGCGGCGA
>CAZOKM010000119.1:0-4624 GCA_964580405.1 uncultured Candidatus Bathyarchaeia archaeon
AGTACGACGGGTACTTCAGAATCGCCACGACAGTAGGCAGCGTCTGGAGCCTGGGCGGCCAATCGATGTCAAGCAACAACGTTTACGTCTTGGACATGAACCTGACCATCGTAGGCGAGTTGGAGGACTTGGCTCAGGGCGAAAGCATCTACTCCGCGCGGTTCATGGGCTCGAAGTGCTACCTGGTCACGTTCAAGAAGATTGACCCGCTATTCGTCATTTCGCTTGAGAATCCGACTGCTCCTAGGGTACTCGGGCAGCTCAAAATCCCAGGTTACTCCGACTACCTTCACCCCTACAGCGAGGACCTGCTGATAGGCGTCGGCAAGGAGGCGGTTGACTCCGAGGAGGACGACTTCGCGTGGTACCAGGGCGTCAAGATTGCGCTGTTCGACGTGAGCGACGTCGCGAACCCGAGGCAGGTCGCAGAAATCGTCATAGGCGACAGGGGCACAGACTCCGATGTCCTGAGCGACCCGAAGGCCTTCCTGTTCGATAAGGACAGGAACCTGCTCGCGATGCCCATACTCTTGGCTGAGATAAACGAGAGCCAGTACCCCGAGGGCGTTCCCGATTACGCCTGCGGCGACTACGTGTACCAGGGACTCTACGTGTTCACAATCACCGAAGACTCCATAACCCTGAGAGGACGGATCACGCACGTCGAAGACGCCGACGAGTTCATGAAAAGCGGGTACTATTATTACTCGGACTACGCCGTGACACGCGGCCTGTACATCGAAGACTTGCTCTACTCGATTTCGGACGCGAAGGTCAAAATAAGCGACCTGACAAGCCTTGAAACAGTGAACGAAGTCAGGCTGCCGTAGAGTCGCTAGTGTCTCCCTTTTTTCCTATTTTTTGTTTAGTAACTTCAGAATCTTTTCGATTATGGCTTCAGGCGGCGTCATCAGGTCGTCGCAGCTGACGTTTTTCAGGACCCTCCTTTTCCTGTAATATTGTATCAGGGGTTCGGTTTTTTCGCGGTAGACGTTGAGCCTTTCCTGGATGACTTCGGGCTGGTCGTCGCGCCTCTGGATTAGTTCGCCGCCGCAGCTGTCGCACACGCCCTCCTTCTTGGGCTTCAAGGTCAGCAGGTTGTAGATGGCTCCGCACTTCTTGCATGTGACCCTGTTCGAAAGCCGGGTGACGATGATCCGATCGGGCACGTTCAGGTTCACGACGACGTCAATCTTGGATATTTTTCCCAGAGCCTCAGCCTGGTTAATCGTGCGCGGGAATCCGTCGAGGATGTAACCCTTCTTACAGTCGGTTTTCTTTATCCTGTCCGCAAGGAGACGTATGATGATCTCGTCGGGTACGAGCTCGCCCTTGTCGCTGTACTGCTTGATCTTCTTACCGAGTTCTGTCTGAGCTTTGATTTCTTCGCGGACCATGTCGCCCGTCGAGATGTGCGGAATCCCGAGACTGGCGTTCAGCCTCGAAGCGTAGGTTCCTTTGCCCGCTCCGGGGGCGCCAAGCATCACAATCTTCATATGCAACCACCAAATCGGTTTTCATTGTTTTTGCTTATTAGCCGCTTAGTATTGTGCGTTGCTCCTTTATCTTTTTTCATGTGGTTTTCTTTAGCGGGCGGCTCAAAAGCTTGGTACGTCGTCATGTTGCTCTTTTTCTGTTGAGACAGATTAGATCATCGCCACCCGAACTATGCTTTAGGTTCGCGGAATATAAATCGATAGAGCCACTCGGCGGGATTTCGAATTCCTCAAAATTCTTAAGTTGATAAGGCGTCATTGTGATGTCTGTGGGATGTCGTTGGACAGGATTATGGCTTACTGCGGGCTCGTGTGCTCCAGCTGCCCCATTCTACTGGCGACGGACAAGGGCAACGAAGAGAAGACGCGCGTCGCCGAACTGGTCAAAAAACAGTACAACAGAGAATGCACGCTAGAGGATATCAGCTGCAACGGCTGCCTTACTAACGGACCGCGGATATGGAAGGAGTGCGCCGCGTGCCCCATCAGGAAGTGTGCAAAACAGAGAAATGTTAAGAGCTGCGCTCACTGCGCCGAATATCCCTGTGGGACGCTTAATGAATTTTTTAGGTCAGAACCCGAAGCCAAGAAGACGTTGGACAAAATAAAAACAGAATTTTCTCTTTCAAAAATCTAATTATGGCATTTCCAGTTATGCGAGTAGTATTACGCCGCTGGGTTTGAACTTGCCCTTAACTGCGTATCCCGAGAGCTTCGAGAGCTTATCCGCGAACTCCTCCACATCCTCCATGAAGGGCATCGCGGTCTTCGGCAGCCTTTCCATGCTCTGCCCGACCCACTCGTAGGCTTTAACCTCGACATAATTCGGCTGCGCTTTCCTAACGAGCTCAGCGTATTCCTCGTGGTCAATCATGTTGTACCCCTTGACCATGGTGAGCCTCAGGACCTTGCGGGTGCCCAAGCTCGGAAACAGCTCCAGAGTCCTGATAAACCTTTCCCAAGCGTCCCCTCTGAGCGGCTTCACCATTTTCGTATACAATTTCTTATTCGGTGCCGTGACGCTCATGTAGAGCTGGAAGGGAAGGGGCGACAACTTTTCGAGGGCTTCGGGGTTCGTCCCGTTCGTCACGAGGAAGGTCATCATGCCCCGTCTCTGGGCTTCGGTTATGAGCTCTGAAGTCTTCGGGTAAAGCGTCGGTTCGCCCGTGAGGCTCATCGTCATCATCGTCGGCTTCAGGGCTTCGACCAACTTGGCTCTCTCGGCTTTTGGGTTGCCCTTCCATCCCGACAGAAGCAGGCTCCTTTTTTGTATTGCTTGGTCAATGATTTGGGCGGGTTCGTCGAAGTCTTCGACGCCCAGCGGATACTCCTTCCATTTCAATTTTTGCCTGTCTCCCGAGTGGAGGCGCCAGCAGTGGAGGCAGTGGCAGTCGCAGCCGAGGTACGGCGTCATCATCATGCACCTGTGGCTCTGCACGGGCGGGTACCACAGCTCCTTGTAGCAGACTCTATTGTTCCTCAGGCTCTCCTTCGTCCACCGGCACACCTTGACGGCGCTGTGAAGATGGTCCCCGACCAGCCTGTATCCTTGCCTATAGAGGATTTTGTGCACCTGCGTCTCCGGAGTACGCTCAGGGTTGCGCGTTGCCATGCGAAGTTTCAGCCTCGTTTCCGTAAAGACATCTTTGAGAAAGCCTCGGGTTGATATAAAAGAATCGTTGAGTTTTCGGTCTCTGGGGCGTAGACCATAACCCTTATCTGATTCGCGGAATTATGTATGGATTCTTCGCCGACGGGTGTTTTTGAATTGACCGAAGCCGCTGAGGACGCTCAGAAGCCCGCTACAACGGAGAAAATTGACCCCACGTTCAAGTATGAGGTTATGAAGGCGCCTGGCGCAGGAAGGATTCAGCTCTGCTTCCAGTGTGGCACCTGCACGGCGGACTGCGCCATCGCGAGGTTCACGGACTTTTACAAGCCCAGAATAATTGCCCGCGTGGTTCAGCTGGGGTTGAAAGACAGGCTTGTCGGAAACAACGCCCTTTGGCTATGCACGACTTGCCACACGTGCGTCGACCACTGTCCGCAAGGCGTGGAGGTTTCAAGCATCGTCCGCGCGCTGAGAAACTTATCAGTTAAAAACAGGGGGGAGATGCCGTTCATCTTCAAGGCTTTCGCCTCCAACATTCTGAAGACGGGCTACGTCTACCTGATGCCAGAATCGAGGCTGAAGAAGCGCGAGGAACAGGGACTGCCACCGTTGCCGAAGCCGAACCTTGGCGACGTCGCTAAGCTTTTCGAGGCAACGGGGTTCGCTGAGACTCTAGTGACGGCGAAGACGATTGAGGATGCCAAAGCCAAAGCGGGGAGCCAGAGTGGCTGAGCTCGAGTATCTCTTTTTCCTAGGCTGCCTCATTCCCTACAGGCTCGCGAGCTACGAGGCTTCAGCCCGCAAAGTCCTCGCAGAGCTCAGCGTGAAGCTTGTTGAGATGCCCGAGTTTAACTGCTGCGGGTTCCCCGTTGCGCCCGTCAACTTCGAGTTGGCGCTTTCGTTGGCGGCGCGGAACCTGTGCTTGGCGGAGCAGCGCAACATGAACGTTTTGACACTGTGCAATGGCTGCTTCGGGACGCTCAACGAAGCCAACTTGTTGCTCAAGGAGGACAAGGCTTTAAGGGATAAGGTGAACGGCTACCTGCAGCAGCTCAACATGGAGTTCAAGGGAACGGCGCAGGTTAAGCATCTGGTCCACGTGCTGACCGAAGACGTTGGGGAGGCAAAGCTGAAAGAACAAATAAAAAATCCTCTGATTGGGCTTCGCGTGGCTCAGCACACGGGCTGCCACCTTCTGCGTCCGTCCAAGCGCGTGGGGCATGGCGACAACCCCGAGGACCCCAAGGCTCTCAAGAGGCTCATCGGGCTGACTGGCGCTGAGTGCGTGGACTACGTTGACGAGTCCGAGTGCTGCGGCAACACAATCGCCGGCGTTGACGAGGGGGTGGCGTTCCAGATGGCGAGGGAGAAGCTGGACCACGTCAAAGCCGCGGGCGCGCAGGCGCTGGTCACGGTTTGCCCGTCGTGCCACATGATGTTCGACTTCAGCCAGCCGAGGATAGAGAAAGCCTTCAACGCGAGCTACGGCTTGCCCGTCCTGCATTACACTCAACTT
>CAZOKM010000120.1:0-4624 GCA_964580405.1 uncultured Candidatus Bathyarchaeia archaeon
GTGGCCGCCTTCTTTTATCTCGGTGTACCTGACTTCTGCGTCTCCGCCTGTGTAGATTTCGGTTGTGTACGTGCCTTCGGTGACGACTTGGGGAACCGTGCTGTCCCTGTTCAGTTCCACCCAGTACTGGATTTGGAGCCTGTTCTCGTGCTCGGACGGCCACTCCTCGTTTCCTCCTCGCCAGACGTACACGGGGATAAAGACATTGAGCTGTGGAACCGTGCTCGGGTCGACGTTGAACGAGCGGTTGCTGACCAGCCACGGACCGGAAGCTGGCGCGATTGCCGCCAGAATGTCTGCATGCTGCAGCGCGAAGGTTATTGTCATTCCTGCGCCCATCGAGTGTCCCGTCAAGTAGATGCGGCTAACGTCAATCACGTAGTCCTCTTCCACTTTGTTGATGACAGCCATCAAGAAACCGACGTCGTCTCTGCCCGTGCCGTTCCAGTCATATATGTTCCAGACGCCGCCGTCGGGGAACACGGCGATGAAGCCCTCTGCCTCGGCTACGGTTGACCATCCGCTCATCTCGTCGGCTTCCCTCCCGTTTCCTCCCGCGCCGTGAAGCATCACCACCAGCGGAACAGGCACTGAGCCGTTGTAGCCCGAGGGGACGTAAATCCAGTAAGAGCGGGTCTCTCCGCCGAAGCTTAGTGTTTTAATCACGGTCTGGTTTTCGCCTGTCATGCGGTTCACTGCCACTATCGAGGTTGCTGCTAAAAAAATTGCCGCAAGGACGAAATGAGACGCGTTTCTGGCTCGCAACCCATTCTCACGAGGAAGCTAGGCTTCAAAGAAGATTATCCTTTCGGGATTCCCCGACATTTACCGTAAAAGGCTTAAATCCAAGCGGCTTTTCCTTTAAACAGCAGGGGCTGGTAGTTCAGCCTGGTTGAATGCCGCCCTCGCACGGCGGAGGCCGGGGGTTCAAATCCCCCCCAGTCCACCAGACAAAAACCATCATCATGACCTTATTATGCAGTTTTTAACTTGGTTTGAGAAAGTTTTTATCTTTATGGCTGGTTTTTTGTTTGTTGTTGGCGGCTTGTTTTGGAAGTTCAGGTCAGCATAGAAAGGCAAGTCATAGTCAGCATTCTAGAGTATGCTAGAGCCTGCTATCCCAAAGAGGGGATTCTGCTTCTGAGGGGAAAGAAGCGGAAGGATAAAATTATCATCGAGGAAATCGTGGTTCCTCCCTTGTCCGTCCGCGGCTCGGGCTTCTCCAATTTTCCGATGTACATGCTGCCGATAGACTTCTCCATCGTGGGCACGGTGCACTCTCACCCTTCGGGCGCGCTGAGGCCGTCGACGACGGACCTGAACCACTTCTACGGAAAAATCATGGTCATCACGGCTTATCCCTTCAGGTCGGAACGCGACATCATCGTTCTTGACGGAGAAGGCAACGCCCTAAGCTTCGAGATAACGGCGGATAAATCCTAATTTTAAAGGGTTGACGAGTTAAGCCGCGTTATTCTTGTTTCTCAGTTTTGACTGCTGCAGCCTCGCTTAGGTCAATTTGGGCCATGCTGCCTTGAGAGGACACTAGGCTCTTGATTCCCATTATTTGGACAATTATTCCGCCTACGAACAATCTGACCCACAGGGTTAAGACCCGGATGAGGACGGTTGCCGCCGCGAAGACTGCGATGTCCTGAGAGTTTCCCAGCAGGGTGAACATCGTCGTCATGACGATTTCGGTGATGCCCAGTTCGCCCGAAACGAGGGGGATGTAGTGGATGACGATGCTGACCGAGTAGACGATGATGATGGCGCTCACGGAAATCGCGGCTCCGAGGTGACCTAGGGAGAGGAAAACCATCACCGATATGAGGACGTCGAAAATCCAGGACAGGCACGAGAGGAACAGGGGTTTGATGAAGCCCTTGGGGTTCCCGCTCAGCGCTGCAATTCCCTCGTAGAACGTGTTCATCGTCGCCATAGCCGACTCCTTCAGTTGCTCCTGTTTCCAGTGCCCGCGCGAAAACCGCACGACCACCCTGACGAACCAGTTCACGATTCTCTCGGTGGTCTCCTTCCTCGCGCTCAGGTAAAACATTAGGCCGATGTAGAACGCGTTCAGCGCCGCTATCAGGATTACCAGCTCTAGGACCAACGGGGGAGGGTTGTAGCCAATTACGAAGTATGCTGTGCTGATGAGCAGGCTTGTTACGGTCACGATTGTGCCTAGGATGCGGTGGCTGAGCACGGACGCCACAACCTTCCCAAAGTTCCCCTCCGTCTCCTTCGACATAAGGTAAATCCGCGTGAAGTCGCCGCTCAGCGACTCAGCGGGGACGAGGATATCGACAAAGTTCGCCGCCCAGACGAACTGGAAAGCCTTCAGCAGGGAAGCCTTCACGGACAGCATCTCGAGCAGTTTCTGCCACGTGAGGGCGTAGAAGGCTGCGGCAACGAAGACCATACCCAGCGCCAGCAGAAAATAGAATGGGTTGACCTGTTGTAGAGTTTGAACTAGGTCGCCGAAGGGAACCAAGAAATAAATGTAAATAAGGAAGACGAATATGCCAGTAGCGAGGAGCGGCACAACCGTTCTGAACGAAAGGCGTTTCTGCTCAACCATTCGGGTCTCTCACTTTGGGCGATTTGCTAAGCTAAGTGGTAATCGTATATTATAATGCTTCTAAACGAGGCCCTAATAATTTCCTATTCTATTGTTCCCGACGCCAGTTCGTACCGCCCCTGAACGCCCTTCACCGTTCCGGTTTGCAGTCGGCGGTAGCTCCGCCCAAAGAGCGACGAAAGCCTTTGCGCCTCTTCGGGGTACTTGTCGACGAGGTTGACTGACTCTTTCGGGTCCTCGTTAAGGTTGTAGAGCTCGTCGGGTTCGCCCTCAGGACGCTGAATATAGCTCCATGCGTTGTCTCGCACGCAGCGGTCCACGCCCTCGTAGTAACCCATCATCGCAGCGTTGCGGTGCTTATCTGTTTCTGTGTTAAGTACGGGGACGAAGCTCTTTCCGTGCATCGAACAAACGTTGTTTCCGAGTCCAATTAGCTCTAGGATTGTTGGGAGAACGTCGGGGAACTGCACAACAGCCTTCGTCCGCCGCGCCCTTTCGCCGCCCGGCATCCGCACCATGAACGGCATTTTCAGGAGCTCGCTGTAGAGCCTGTCGGTTCCCTTCAGGAACTTGCCGTGGTCCGCAAGCGGGTGACCGTGGTCAGCTGTTAAAACGATGACGGAGTCGTCGTAGTACCCGAGCTCCCTCAACGCGGTGAACAGTTTTCCAAGGCAGTGGTCGACGAAGGAGACTTCGCCCGCGTAGAGCCCGCGGACGTGGCGGATTTCGGCTTCCGTCGCCCAGCTGGACGCCTTCCCGCCCATCGGCATGATGAGCCTCTTTCCTTTATAGTCGGGGTCGGTGTAGGTGTCGAACCTTCGGGGCGGGTCCCACGGCTCGTGCGGGTCGAACGAGTCCACCCACAGGAGGACCTTTTTGTGGCTCCTGTTCTTCTCAAGCCACTCCACGGACTCGTCCACGACCCTGGCTGGGAACCAGTCCTCCTCCCTCTCGAACTCGTCGGTGTTGGCTAGGAACTGGTGAACCCGGCTTCTCCAAGCCTCAGAGTAGTTCGCGTTCACGTAATCGTCCACTTTCCGCATAGACGTGTGCGAAGCGTACGAGTCGTATTCCTGCCCGCGGACCCAGCGGTAGGCGTGGAAGCTCCTGTGGAAGTTCATGCCTGGAGCGCGGTAGTGGTAGTTGTCGGAGACCATGCCGCACGTGTACCCCTCCCGCCTGAGGATGTCGGCTACGGTCATTTCGTGCGGACCAAGGGGCTCCCAGGGCTTGAAGGGAAGCGTGTCCATTCCAGTCATGATTTCGGTGCGGACGGGAATCGTGGGCAGACCGCTCGGGTACGCGTTCTCGAAGACGACGCATTGTTTGGCGAAGCCGTCGATGTTCGGCGTCTCGCACGCGCGGACTCCGCTGAAAACGGGCTGCCCGCGGTTGTAGAAGCTCACGTGGTCTTGCCGGAAACTGTCAACAATGACGACTATCACGTTCATTTATCTAAACTCCATGTACGGAAATAATGTATGCAGCTAACCCCGCTTAACCTTAAAAAATGTTCCTCAAAAACGAATGCCACAGAATTTGCGCCCCAAATCAGACAGGGTCTAGACCGCAATTGTTATACAAAATCTGAAAGCCGATGTTACACAAATCAGGCAGGTCTTTCAGAATAGGCGCTTGTTGTTCAAACAAAAAAACCTAATGTTGATCAAAACAGACAGAGCCTTTGTGATTTGCCACTCAAACGTAAAATTCCGTTGCCACTCAGAACAGACGAGGCTGCGAATTGTTAATCGAAATTGCAGATTTATTGTTGAACAAAACAGGCCTCAACGTTCCCCTGAGTTTTTTGAGAAGACATAAATAGGCTGGGACTTCCCATTTCAATGTGAACCTGCGAAACGTAAAATTATATCCGAAGCGAGGAAACGAAGCGAAATGAGACTCTCCAAGGGCAAGGTTCCGCCTGAAACCCTCAAAAAAGCCGTGTTCAGGTACCTCGGCGCCGAGAACCCCGACGTAATCCTTGGACCGTCCTTGGGGGTGGACGGCGCGTTGGTGAAGGTGGGCGGCAAGCTCCTC
>CAZOKM010000121.1:0-4604 GCA_964580405.1 uncultured Candidatus Bathyarchaeia archaeon
GTCTACTATTCTCTCTATCTGTCTTCTATCCACCACTCAACTAAATGTAAACACATTTGATTCACATTTCAGATTTTTAATTATTCTTTAGACCCGAGATTGTGCGAAAATCTTATTAGTCATATTAGTTGTTTTTGTCTTCGGCGGGTGAGTGGAGTCACCTCCACCCGTTCCGCCATACAAATCCCGGAGTAGGAGGTGAAGAAAGAGTGGACGCCAAAACCGTTAGCCTAACCGCCGTCTTCGCAAGCCTATACGCTGTGCTCTTGATTTTTCTGGCGCCGATATCGTCGGGGCCCATCCAGCTCAGAGTCGCAGATTGTCTATTGCCCTTGGCGGCGCTGTTCGGGTGGCCCTTAATCTGGGGAGCTACACTCGGCTGTCTGGTCGGAAATGCCGTAAGTGGCATAATATTAGGGTCATTAATCCCATTCGATGTTATCTTCGGTTCACTAGTCAACTTCATAGCAACTATCATTATTTTTACCCTTAAGAAAAAGAAGCTTCTCGGTTGCATACTTGCATCAATAGTTATAGGAGTCGTCGTCGGCGGGTACATGTCAATCTTTGTTCCTTTTATCCCTCAACCCGACATTTTTGGATGGTCATTCCAACCCTGGACCGCATGGGTAATCAGCTTAACTCTCAGTAGCCTAGTCGCTGTCGCAGTGTTTGGGTACATTCTCCTTATGGCTCTCAACCGACCAAATATCATCGAGTCTATAAAGTCCAGAGGACTAAAGGTTTACACGTAGCGCCTCATTGAGGCCGAGGTAAAGGAAAGATACCAATTTTTTATTATAATTCATATTTTCCTATATGGTTAAATATTCGATAGACGATATTTCCTGCAATCAAGGGTCAAGGGCATGATGAAATATTCTGTTTTTCCTTTAGTCGTTTTGCTCTGCGTTTCGTTGTCCACGGCAGCTCCGTGCAAGGCTGCCATCGTGTGGTCGGACGACTTCGACGATGGAGACTACGCAGGCTGGACCGTGGACGCAGGCATGTTCTCAGCTGAAGAAAACGTCCTGAATCCCATGCTTGAAGGCGCAGGGAACACTATCTATCGTGTGAGTTCGGTGTCTCAGGGAACGTGGAGCTTCGACGCCTTCTTTACAGAGTACGGAAGCGGCGCGGTGGACTTCATGCTGACAATAGACAATTATGGTTATGAGCTCGAAATGCCCGACGCCAACATGATCCAGTTCTACAGGATGGAAGGTGGCACCCAGACTCGACTCATTTATTTTACTTTCCAGAACTCGCTTTCCAGCTGGCAGCACTTCGACATCACCAGAGACTCGGATGGGCGAACCTGCATCTACCACAACGGAACCCTAGTCATAGACACCGTGGAAACAACATACTCCCAATCTCAGGTCTTCGTCTACATAACCACACATTCTGGACAAGCTATCGACAACATCGTAGTCAGCAACACGGTGGACATCGAACCCCCGCCCCAAATCCCGTTCTACCAGCAAACATGGTTCCTGACCATAATAGCTGCAGTCATAGTGATAGCGGTCATGACCGTCTTTTTGTTGAGAAGAAAACCTAACAAATTTTAAGTGATAAACATTCTAGAACAAAAGCTCACTGAACTAAACGTCGTCGAATCCACAAAATCCGTGTGACTGAAGGTTCATGTGCAAGGCTTCATTGAAAATAAAAAAAAAGCGATGTAGTCAGTTTTTTTGGCTCTGGAAAACTACTTGTACCGTATGCTGAGGTAGTAGAGCTTCACTATCCCCTGGTCGGAGGTTAGGACGCCGAAGCTCACCGTTTCGTTGTCCGTGCTCCACTGGTACACATCTTTTCCGGGGGACTGAACGTAGTTCTGGACGAAGCTGCTGATCGAAGATTGGGTGCTGTTCCACTGGTCCTCGCTCACGTACGTGGCGTTGTCCACCATTATCCAAACGTCCCCGCCGATCTTCGAGGGCTCCACCACGTTGCACCCTTCGCTAGTGAACGCGTCCTCGATTTTCTGGAGTCTCTCCTCCGCCCCCAGCTCAGGGGTAGGCGTGATCCCCACGAGCGCGTAGTACGCCTGAGCCGCGTTCGCCCCGGTCGCGACATTCGTCCCCGTGGCCGCGTCGATGACGCCGATGAACGCCATCTTCGTGATTACCGCGTTCGAGATTGTCGACTCGATGTAAACGGGGATGAAGTAGTACAGGTGGCCGCCTATCGAGTACAGCAGTATGTTGCCGAACCTTGGGTTCGTGAGCAGGGTCAGCTGCGTGCGGACGTAGTCGTCGGTTTCAAGCGCCTGCAGCGCCGCGGATGGCCCTATGAACTGCGACGTGGCGTTCGGGACGCTGTAAATGTCCGTCCGTCCCAGCTGGGAACCCCCGTAGGCCACGTAGAGCCCGGCGAGGTTCCTGCCCGGCGAAGCCTCGTACTCCACGAGCTGGAAGCCCACGAAGTACTCCTGGTCGCCCTCGGTCATAGGGACGTAAAGCACCTCGGTCGATGTGGGCCTCTCGTAGAATTGGGAGCCTGACCTCCACACGAACGGGTCGTTCACGTGGAACTGGAAGTCAACGTCAAGCTGGCCCGAAATGTCGTGCATGCCCAGGAGGGCCTCAGAGTAACGTAGTTGTGGAACGAGCCAGTCGGGCGTTGAGTTCAGGCACTGGTAGTAGTCCCTGTAGAAGTCGACCAGGAACCCGTCGGACTCGCCAACGAAGTACCAATGCATGCTCCCGTCCTCGATGTCCACGAGTACAACGGCGAAGTTCCTCAAGTACGTACTAGCCGAGAACCCGGAGTGCGTCGGGTAGTCGACGTAGACCTGAACGGCGTAGTAAACCCGGTTCCCGTCGCTCACCAGGTATGCAGCTGGGTCGACAGTCAACCCATTAATGAGCACGCTGCTCACCCTGTCGAGGACGTCCCTGTTGACGAGCATGTTGATGCTGTCTTGAGGCGGCGAAAAAGCGAAGCCCAACTGCCCCTTTAGAAGGAACCACAGCGTCCTCTGCCACCCCGAAAGCGTGTAGTCAGGCGTCCCGGAGTAGGAAACGTTCTCGATCTCGCTGAACCCCTTGATGTTCGTGTAAACCTCGTTGGAGAAGCCTTCGCCATAATAGATCAGCGGCTCAGACTGGACTCCGAAGGCTTCGGTGACGGGCACGAACTCGCCGCTGTGGCTGTCGATGACGATGATTTTCGACGCGTGAGTGTAGATCAGGTGGGTGCTGATCCAGTCCGTACTCGGGTACACGACGGTGGTCGGGGCCACCCAGTACTCGTGGCCTCCAATGTAGACAATCGTGGAGGAGCTCAGGTCCATCCAGTTGACGCCTATCTGGTTCCTCATCTTCGTGTACGCAGCGGTCTGGTCCCACTGCCTCACGAGGGACAGGATTTTAGTGGCGTTACCCGTGGGAATGTCCGATAACGAATGCCGCTGTATATCCTCAATACCTGCGGACCAGCGGGTCACGTCAATCTGCTTCTGGGTTAGCGGGGTCCACTCGTACTGAACCCAGTTGTTGTCCCAGTTCAGCCTGAAGCCCGCGATGATGCCCACGTTGACGATGAGGACGCCTATTATGGCTATGGTGATCGCCATTAGTATCGTTCTCCGGCGTTCCGCGAACGAGAAGTTCTTGTCAACGCCCACGAACTGGAAGAAGAGCGACATGACGGAAAAGGCGACGAGAAGGACGAGGCAAATAACGTAGTCGAAGAGCGTCGTGACGTCCATGGTCCAGTACGGCGCGCCCAGAACAACGGCTGCGACGACGCAAGTCAAAATTACGAACAGGTCTCTGGCCCAAACGTTCGTGTCCTGCTTGACAAAATGCTTGACCATCTTGGCAGCCAACCGGACAACGATGACCGCTAGGATGGCAGAGGAAACGAGGTAGACAAGGCGGTATTGGACCTCCATCGTCGGCATCAACGAAATGAGCTCAGAGGCAGAAGCAGGCTCAGCGGGCAGAACCAAAATTCGGGGCACCAAGTTCCAGCTGCCGACACCCACCGCCGCCATGTAGAAAATCGGAGTGACCCTTCCGATGAAGGGAATGCCGTTCAAGGAAACAATCACGAGGAAGGCTGCTCCCCACTTCAGGACCTGCCAAAGACCCCAAACAATCCTTCTGTTTCTCCTTGAGAGTGCGGGCGAAGGCCCCTCGGGAGCGCCCCACGCGACCCTCCTCATCCACCTGAAAGACTCGTAAATGCCGTAAATGTCGCTCTGCCCGGGAAGGGGGTTCAAGGTGAACAGGGCGAAAACGACTGCTATAATAAAAGTGTAGTTGTGGTAGAAGACCGTTTCAAACCAGTTGATGCCAGCCTTCTGGTCGTACATTGACTGCTGAATCGTCCAGTTCAGCCAAACGTAGACCCCGCAAAAAACCGCAACAAGGACTACCAACAGGACGGGCAAAACCCACTTTAATGAATGCTCTCCCCAGCTCCTTTCATGCGACCTAGGCTTCTCTCCTTTTACCTGTTTCGCGCCGCAGAAGCGGCAGTAGGGCATGTTTTCATCGGTCTCTTTTCCGCAGTTCGGGCACTTCATGACTCATTCCCTAAGATAATGGGAAAAGTCCATTATTTAGGTGTAGAGCTTCTGCCAGAAG
>CAZOKM010000122.1:0-4571 GCA_964580405.1 uncultured Candidatus Bathyarchaeia archaeon
TCAGACACGTTTCCCCTGACCCGCAACAAACAAATCATAGAGGAATCCGCCTTATAAAGAATTGTTATCAAAGTTTCGGCATAAACCTCTTAACTCGAAACCAAGTTACCGTTAATCGAGGGTGCTTCGTGGCGAAAAGCGTGCGCATCGAGACGGACAGGCTGGTTCTCAGGACGGTCACGATGGATGATGTTGAAGACGTCGCCCTCGCTTGGAAGTTGGACGAAGGAGCAATACCGTTCGAAGAAGCGAAAAAAATCGTAGAGTGGATGCTTGAGAACCACGAGAGGAACACGCCTGAAAAGCTCATCCACCTGTGTCTCGCAGTTATCCGTAAAGAAAACGGGGAGTTCATCGGCTGGTGCGGGCTGGACCACCGCGAGTCCAGTCAACCTAATGCCGTCTTGTTTTACCTGCTGAAAAAAGAACACTGGGGGAAAGGCTTAGCCACCGAAGCAGCTAAAGCCGTTCTGGAGTATGCTTTCCACGGGCTGGGGCTAGCTCAGGTTGACGGTGGCGCGGCTGCGGAGAACGCTGCGGAGAACGCTGCGTCGAAGAGGGTGATGGAAAAGGCGGGAATGAGGTACGTGGGGCGAGCCGAAGACGGCGGACACTCGTTCATGCTGACAAAACAGGAGTACATAAAAAAATTCGGGTGCGAAAAAAACGCAAAATGAATTTGATAGAAGACGGTCTCTTAGCTAGCTAGTTGTACCTCTAATGGTTTTTCCAGTTTTTCTTTGGCTTTTATGCTAATTAGGTCTTGGTGAATTCTCTTGTTCTTCAGTCTCTCCGTTACCCAACTCTTCTTCGCCCATCTTGCAAGAGCCCTTTGTCTTCGTTTTCTGTCCTTTGCAACTTTCTTCAATTTTTCATTCTCCTTTTCTTCAGTGGTTTGCGTCTTAACAGGATTCGTTCCCTTCTACCTGTACTGACAAGCCTGTGTTACGTTTCATCGTTCCGAAATTAATGCAATAAATAAAATGTGGAGTGCAAACGCCTTTTTTAAAGATGGCTTTAGGAGCGCACTAACCCTATTTCGATCGTTGAGACGTTTCTGGTTCCGCCCTCTTGCTGCTGCATTTCTTCGGTTCCTATCGTTATGGCGTTGACGTTCAGGTCCTGCATGAATCTTCGTCTGACAATCTCAACGACGTCCACGGCTGTGCTTATTGACTGTCCCCTCGCCTTGACGGTCACGTCCTTCGCGCCTGACGAGTTGAAGTTAGTCATCACAGCCAGCACGTAAGTCATGGTCGGCTTCTTTCCGATGTACACGATGTTTGAATCTCTGGGCATGCTACACACCTCCTTTTCAAAGAGTTTTTTCAGTAGGTACCACGGACATTAAGAAAACAAGGTTTCTGACGAAAACCTTCTTATCTCTAGACGGATAACGGCCAGGCGAAACGCGGGATTTGGTGAGGTCAGCCACTCTCGTCATCTTGCTGAAATGCTTCTGGGCGCATTTGACTCCTATGAGCTTCCCGTTCTCGCTGATCCACACTATCCTAGCCCAATGGTTGTCGGGGCACCTGTACGCGTCCCCAACCTTCAACGCTCCGCTCTCCGGAGAACTAATCACTTTCTGCAACTTCCTTGACGACCTCAGCAGTCGCGTAACGTCCGCCAACCTTGGTAATCTTGAACTTAACATGGTCACCGGTCTTAGTGTCCGAAACAAAGATTACGAATCCCTGAATCTTGGCCACTCCCGCGTCTCCGTTCCTGCTCATCTCGATGATGTCGGACTCGTAGATTTTTCCAAGTTCCACTGGCGCCTTGTCGCCGTATCTGTTTCTCCGAAAGCCGCCTTCGCTGTTTGAATATGCCACATTTTTCACCTCATTCACATTTGCATCAAGTAAGAACACAAGGAGAAAAAAGAAAATAAAAGAAGCCAAACGACTTCAAGAAAATTTTAGTTCTTCCTGCTCCAGCTCTCGCTTCAGCAACTAAGCTTGATGGCGCATATATTAAGGTATCTTAAGAACAATCACGGATTCCTCGGGCAATGTCCGAAAGAACAGACAGAAAAAAGGAAAGATTAAGAAGATTTTTCCTGATTTTTGGTTAGGAGTATTTTCCGTACTTGGCGCCGACCTTGAGCATCGCCTTGTAGTTCTCGATTCTCATGTAGTTGGTTATCGAGTTCCCCGAGCCCAAGGCGTAGCCTCCGCCGGGCATGCACTTCTTAAGTATGTTAAGAGTGTACGCCTCCAGCTCACGGACGGGCAGGCGGCAAAGCTTGTCCACATCCACGCCCCCGAGCAGCGCGACCCTTTCTCCGTATTTCGCCTTGGCTTCCGTGACGGGCAGTATGACGTCTTGGAACGAGTGCCACGCGTCGATGCCCACGTAGTCGATCAGGTCGTCAATGATCTTCGCGTGGTTGCCGCACGAGTGCAGGATGAACGGCTTCTCATGCTTGTGGGCGACGTCAACAATTCGCTTCTGCCATGGAAACACGTACCTGCGAAGGTATTCGGGGGATATCATGGGTCCCGACTTGTAACCCATGTCGTCGCCCATCCTCATCGCGCACACCTTTTCGTTCTCAGCGATGCGCCTGTCCACTTCAACGATCATAGAGCCAATCCTGTCGAACAATCTGCTGACGAGCTTCGGGTCCCGGAAGAGGGTAATCGAGAACGGGCGGAGGCCCATCAGCCACAACGCGTGCTCGAGGACGCCCCCAGCGACTCCCGAAACCAGCTTCACGCCATCGGGTAAGATTCTGCACATCCTATCAAGCACGTCGAACTCGGCGAGGTCGTCGGCTTCTGGCCAAGGATACTTTTCGAAGTCTTCGCGGGTTTCGATGGTGCCGCGGTTCTCGTCGACCCAGCTCCTCGTCCCCCTCGAAAGCGGAGCCATGTCCACGCCTTTCACGATGTTGGTCCTGGGAAGGTTAAGGGGCAACTCCAGCGGGACGTAGTCGTACCCCATGGTCCCGTAGAACTTGACGAGGCAGTTCACGAAACCGTCCTTGACCGAGCCGGGCTTAGAATGGTCGACCGAACGGGGCACACCAGGCTCCAGAAGGGCGGGGACGGGTTCCCCGATTACGGCTTCTATAACTTCATTATCGACTAGGTGCTCGTAAAACGGGACGCGGTCAGGCTCCTCCCCCCACAGAACCTTAACGAACCTTTCGTAATCTGGCTTCATACGCAATCACCCAATATTGAAACGGAAAAACTGTTTTTAAACCTTAGTTAGCAGTGTTATACTCACAGCGTCGATAGACGCAGCGAGTGACGGCAAATAGTAAGGAAAAAGAAAGAATAAGGAAAAATAATCAGAAAAATAATATAAGCAAGAACGTTCAGTGAAAGAACATCGCGGAGTGCAAAAACATGTATCAGTCGAAAAACTGCACATTCAAAAAATTACTAATAATTTCGTCCTTAACCATAATTTGCCTGACCCTCTCAACGTTCGCGCCCGTCCGCCCAACCGTGGGAATGGACGAGAATTTCACGTACTACGGAGTCGTGCCGGTAAAAATCTGCCGGTACATCCTCAACGACGGGAACAACCGCACCTCGGGCTGGATCCTCGGGTTCGACAACATGACCCTGACAACGGGGTCGCCCGGGCTGGACGGCCGCCTCGTCGCCACGAAGTCCCTACTTGCGGTAGTTGCCTCAGAGGACGGCACGAACTTTGAGGTCTACAACTTGGTAACCAGTCAACTGATTGCCTCAGGTACCATAGGCAGCATGGAGAAACGTCTCATCCTGATGGACAACGGCACAGCCTTCAAGGTCGTGTCGGACAAGATGGTTTCCGTCCTGCTTCTCAACTACCAGCAGCTCCCGTCCGAAGACGTCACGGAGGGGCCGACGCCCGCCACGTACTACACGTCAACGGACGGCTTGTACGTCGGCAAGGAATTCGTGTTCATGGCGTCAGAGTACCAATCAGGCACGTTCTTCACGATTCTCGCGATTGAAAAGTCGACGGTGACGGTGACCGACGAGGACGGCGGACAAAACACCTACTCCGTGGAGACTAACATGTACAAGAACATCGTGTTGACGCCCTTCAAAGTATACAAAATCGAATCTACTGGGAACATAATGGTACAGTCAACCGCGATGCGGGCGGGAGACAGCATCCCCTGCTTCACCGTTCCCTCCGCGGAAGGAGGGTTTGTGGGGAAGTTCTTCCTCACGGAGTCAGTCAAGTCATGGGACGCCAACCGGGACTTGGGGTATCGCATAATGGCTTCCGAAGACGCGAACGTGAAGGTGTACGACCTCGAAACAAAACAGGTGATAAACGAGTTCAGCGTAACGGGAGGGAACGGAATTGGCTTCCGGCCCATCGCGAACGCGATATGCGTGGAAAGTGACAAACCGATTTCTATGTCGTACATACACAACAGCAGCATCGAGCAGGCGCGCTCCATCACGGGAGGCTACGGGGGAGAGTTCTACGGCTACGGAATCGGAGTCACATTCATAACCATCAGGTCGAACGAGGACACGGTATTCCACATGCCCGTCGACGCTAACGTCGAGGCTTACTTCTTCGCAAGCGAGGCGACCCAACTGACCATCGAC
>CAZOKM010000123.1:0-4529 GCA_964580405.1 uncultured Candidatus Bathyarchaeia archaeon
GGAGGAAGTTCCGCGGGTTTCTTCCTCATCAGCACTCTTATCGCGGTGACTACTGGTGGCAGGATCAGGGTTATCAGCAGTATGAGTATGAAGGGGTTTATCACGAACGTTTGGTCCGCAATCAGGCTTCCAAGGTATTTTCCTATCTCAAAGTTTGACGTTAATACTACCCTTTCAGAGGTTTTCGTGTAATCGCCGTTTTCGTCCGAGTACATTATGGCTGCGGGTTCCAGCGTGTACACGCCGTTCGACGTTACTCTGATGGAATACGTGATTGTTTGCGCCTCACCTGGGGGGAGTTGGGCCCAATGGGCGTTTGTCGAGCCTGAAACCACGTCGGCTGAGAGCTGGTACGCGCCGACCGTGTCTGAGTCGTCCACATCGACGTTGTTTACAGCCGTGTCTCCAAGGTTGTGGACCTCGACCGTGACCGTGACGGTTCCGCCCGCGTTCGTTGTTGAGGGCGAAACACTTTTTGTTACAGCAATGTTTGGGGGGAACCTTGCCGCGAAGCTGATTCTCAGGTCAGCATATGAGTCCCCTGGGTTGACTTGCAGTACTATTGTGTTACCTTGAACTTCGGCGTCGTCGAGGTTAACTGTTAGGCTGCTCATGTCCATGTTTTCGGGAAGCGTTATCGCGATGTAGGAGCCGTTTGGCAGGTTCGACGAAATTGCGCCAGTGTGCCCTAGGGTTTGCTGAAGGCTAAAGTCGAAGGACGAGGTCCCCGCGAAGTAGCTTTGGTTCCACTCCACGAAATTCACTGCGAAACTGATGGTGCCACCGCCAATTTCACCGCCGCCTTCACCGAACAGTCCGCCCAGCGCATCCAGGTTTATGATGCCCGCCAACGCGATGAAGGGTCTGGAAACGACGCTGTCTGACGACAAGAGCGGCGAAATGCCGCCAGTCGGGAGCAGAGAGTTGTACGCTTCGTAGCCGTCGCTAACCGTCATGCCAGCTGGGGTGTCGTATGCTACGATGAAGAACTGTTGCTCGCCCACCGGAATCTGGAAGAACGTCGGGTCACTGAAGGTTATGCCCAGCGCTGCTTCGAATTCTGACGCGATGTTCTGGCTTTGGGCTTCCGCCGTCTCCGAGTCTTCTCCGCTGGTCAGGACGAAGAACCCTTGGTTAGGAAGCATGGTTAATATCTGCTGCAGCTCGTCAGGCAGGCCTGTTACATCTCCGCTTCTGACCGCGAATCCTGCGAACATGACGCCTTGAAGGTCCTCGGCTGACAGCGTTATGCCCGATTCTGAAAGGTCAAGACCTAGATTTGCATATATGAATGACAAGCCTCCGCTGTCCTGTATCTGACCCAATATGAACTCTCCGCTACCCATGCCGAAGAGCCCTCCCAAATCTTGGGCGACGAAGATGCTGGAAGAAGCGCTGTTAACGGGTCTGTTCGTGCTGCACGAAACGAGGGGCATCTGCGAAAAAAGCGTCAAGCTTAGGATGCTGAGTGCTAGCAACGTCGCGGTCGGATTCTGCCCCAGGGAGGAGGCTTTTCCCTTCCTGAACCTCGGGATTATCTTGGAGGTTGTTAAGCCGCCGAAGACGCTTGAGACGCAGAGGACCACGAGGTTTATAACTATGCTAATCAGCACGGTCACGATGATTGGCAGCAAAACCGCTTCCATGCTGCCCTGCATTCCGCCTTGTCCTCCGCTGAAAAGGCTCTCAATGAGCGTGGACGCCATGTCCGAAACAAGAGGAAGGGATAGGAGGTCCATCACGGAGGTGCCCGGGGGCGGGCTGGGCATGGTTACGGAGCCCAACGAGTTAAACATGGGGATGATTGCATAAATGTTGGCTCCGAGGATGAGGAAAATCGTGAAGTATGTTGCAAGCGCGAGGAGAACAGACCTTAGGATGCCGCCTCTTCCCACGGCGCCGCAGGCGAACCCCGATACTGCGTAGGCCGCCAGCACCGTCGGATACTTCGCTCCTGAGGCGAGTAGGATGTAGGCAATCATCAGGATCGGCGTCAGGTTCTGCCCCACAATCGGACCGAACCAGTTCACGACAAATTGGAAGCCTTGGGGGAAGAGGACGACCGAAAACAGGACAAGCAGCCCAGTGCCCGTCAGCCAGCCCAAATACTTTTCAAGCAACTCGAGAATCCTCCACGACCACATTATCTCCGTGGGATTGTATTATATTTTTTGATACATAAGGTGCTGTTGTTTGATTTGTACATAGAATTCGCTGTTTGGGTGCTGGAGCCTCAGGCGGGATTTGAACCCGCGGTCTCCACCTTACCAAGGTGATGCCCTAGCCAGCTGGGCCACTGAGGCACGGGTACCACTTTTGAGTGTGCGGAAATTTAAAGGTTTGTTTGGTGGCTTTCGTTAAACGACTTTTCGGGCTGGGAAACTATTAAATCTGTGTTAGCCAATATTTGTGTTCGGTGAAGGGTTGTTGGCTATCAAGGCTTATGTGTTGATGAAGGTGAACTCGGGCGCCGAGAGGGACGTTTGCAAGATGATTTCGGAGCTAGACCAGGTCATGGACGTGAGCATAATCTACGGCGAGTTCGACGTGGTCGCCAAGGTCCTGGTGGACAACCTCGAGCATCTTGAGGCCTTCCTCTCCGAGAACGTCCGCAACATCCCAAGCATCATGCTGACCTCGACGATGATCGTGGCGCGCGAATACAAGGGCAAAAACACGCGCAACTCCCTCAAAGCCTAAAAAGGACCTTTTCTGCCAAAGTTTGGTTTGTGTGGCAACAGGGTTCTCCTTCGGCGTGGCAATACGCGAATGCCCTGTCTGTTTTGTTCAACAATGGTTCTGCAGTTTTGACTAACAATCCGAAGCCTCGTCTGATTTGAGCGTCAAATTATTTTTGCGTTTACGCGTCATTCAGTCAGCCTAGAGGGGGGCTATATATAGGCTGGTCAGATTCTCTGGCCATCCTCAGTGTCTGGTCTGTTTTGATCATCACCTTTTTTTCAATTATGATCATCAATTCGCAGCTTTAGGTGTGGGCTTGCATGGCTTATATGAAACATCGCATCAGTATTCATTGAAATGAGAAATTGCACATACTGATAGTGACGGAAAATGGCTGAGACTCTCATCGGCACGGGCGGGTGGGCGTACTTCCAGGTTCCCGGCTTGAGGTCGCTTGAGGCGTACGCGAGGGCGTTCAACTTCGTCGAGGTGAACTCCACGTTCTATAAAATTCCGCCAGCTGAACGCGTCGAGTCCTGGAGGCGAAGGGTCCCAGGCGACTTCGAGTTCGCCGTCCGCTGCCACAGGGACGTGACCCACACTTACGAGATGGCGCCCGCCGAGGAAGCCGTTAAAGTCTTCAACGCGTCGACCGGAGTCTGCGACTTGCTGGGGGCGAAGTTTTTGGTGCTTGAGACGCCGTCGAGGATTCGTTTCAGCCCTCAGAAAATTGAAGACGTGAAAAACCTTCTGGGCAGCGTGGACCGCCGTGAGGGTTGTAGTCTCGTCTGGGAGGTCAGGCGCGACAGAGGCGAGAAGGTGCCGCAGGAGCTATTCAAATTGATGGCTGACCAGGGCATTGCCCACAGCGTTGACCTTTCGAGGGAGAGCCCGGCCTTCGAGTCGGACGTCATGTACTCGCGGGTGTTCGGGAAGGGGCGGCACAACGTCTACCAGTTCACGGACGAGGAGCTCGGCGAGATCGACCGCAAAATCGCTAGGAGCAAGTCGTCGACGGTCGCCGTGTCGTTCCACAACGTCAAAATGTACAAGGACGCGGCAAGGTTCAGGGTCTACAGGGAAACGGGGCAGTTCACGACGGCGACGGGCGCGACGGGGCAACAGTCCCTCAGAAAGGTCCTCATGGAGGACGCGGAGTTCCCAGCGACAAGACAGGAGCTCGTAGACAGGCAAGGATGGAAAGTCGTAGACCTCACCCAGAAACAAAGAGTCCACGCCTCAGCCATTCTCGAAAAGCTGCCGAACCAGACGTTCAGAAGCGTCGACGAAGTCCTAGTTAACCTAAACAAGATTTAGCCGAATGCATCCCCCTCTCCCCCCGGGCGCACAGACCTCTTAAATACGTTTTTGCGGAGCTAGGTGCACCCTAGACTTTTCCGTCCGAGAGGAAGACGCAATGCTGAACCCCACCTCGCCTACCGCGGGCTTTCGCCAAACGCTCGTCCAAATCGAGTCCCTGACCTTCGGCGTCGAAGTCGCGGACAGGCTCTTCGGGCGGCTCGAAACGGGGAATTTCGTCGTCCTCCACGGCTCGCGCACGTGCCACGTCCTGTCGGAGCTGCTGTGCGTCCGAAGCCAGCTCCCCAGACACGAAGGCGGGTTGGGCTCCCCCGTGGTCTTCGTCGACGGCGGCAACCGCTTCGACCCGTACCTCATCTCCGGCTACGCGAGGGCTCACGGACTCGACCCTAAAGCCGCGTTGAAGGGCATCTACGTTTCGAGGGCCTTCACGGCCTACCAGCTCTACTCTATAGTCCTCGACGAGCTGAAGCCCACCGTGGAGGAGCTGGGAGCCCGACTCGTAGTCGTATCGGACGCCGTCAGCC
>CAZOKM010000124.1:0-4499 GCA_964580405.1 uncultured Candidatus Bathyarchaeia archaeon
TTTTCTGTTGTTTTGGTGCGCAAATTCTATAAGCGCATTAAAAATCCTAGGTTATTCAAGAATGATGCGAGGATTAGGTTAATGCTGTCCTTCTAAACTGCCGTTCTTTGTTGCATGGCAGTCTGAGAAGAAAATTAGGCGAACTCGTTGTGACTTTTTCTTTATAATAATGTGACTTTGGCTTCTGAAATTTGTTTATTGGTTTTCAAGGCTTGAATGAGTGACCTTATTGCTTGAGCGTCTCCTTTTGCCACGATTATTTCTATGCAAGAGTCAGCTTCGACATGGGTGTGAAGAAACGTCAGAACCACGTCACTGTAGCTGTGCTGAAGGTCCGTTATTTGGCCCCTTCTGGCTTCTCTTCGGTAAATGAGCGTGATGATGACCGTGGTTCTCCCTTGAAGCTCCTCGAGTCTTCTGCTCTCCGACATGTAAGACCTTAATGCCTGCCTAACGACTTCGGAACGGTTTGCATAGCCTTGCTGTTGGATGTACTCGTCAACCTTTTCCAGCAGGCTTTTTGGAAGCGATAGACTTATGATGCTCATACAATCTTATTAAGAACGGGCTGCCGAATATATAAATATTTATTAAAAAATTGGAAAATGTTAATAAACATGGTTTTCGACACTTTTCATGAGGCAACCGCATGTTTGCTTGGGTACTCGCTTTATTTAGCGTCATAATTGTGAGCCTGATTTCTTTAGCGGGTATTTTTTCTCTAATGCTGAATGACAAAAGACTCGCGAAGATACTCCTCTACCTGGTCAGCTTCTCAGCGGGAAGCCTGTTCGGCGATGCCTTCATCCACCTCGTCCCAGAATCAATCGAAGTGAACGGGTCGGAAACATCCGTATCTCTTCTCATCATCTTTGGCATACTCGCCTCATTTACTGTGGAACGGTTTCTCCAATGGAGGCACTGCCACGTACCGACCTCCACTGAACACCCCCATACCTTCGCGTACATGAACCTCTTCGGGGACGCCGTCCACAACCTAATAGACGGCCTGATAATCGGCGGCAGCTACCTAGCGAGCATCCCGATCGGCGTAGCCACGACGCTCGCCGTGGTTTTCCACGAAATTCCTCAAGAGATAGGTGACTTCTGTGTCCTGATTTATGGAGGTTTCAGCAAGCGTAGAGCACTTTGGCTTAACTTATTGACTGCCTTGACAGCGGTCGCCGGCACCTTGGTCGCAATCGTCCTGGGTTCTGTTATGGAGGGCTTCGTTCCCCTGTTGATCCCTTTCGCCGCGGGCAACTTCATCTACATCGCGGGGTCAGACTTGATCCCCGAACTCCGCAAGGACACGCCTGAACCCAAGAAGGCCGCGACGCAGATGATCTCAATCGTCATGGGCGTCGCCATAATGATGCTGCTTCTCCTTCTAGAATAAAATACCCACAAGCCGTGCGGAACACATGCCTACCAAACCAAGTGCATTAACTTCAGCGTTTTAACTTGTGGTAGAAAAGTAAAACGCAGGTTCTCACCATAAAACAATTCTAAATTTGACAATCAAAAAACACCAATGAAAGAGGTGCGGGGGATGGGATTTGAACCCACGAACCCCTTCGGGACGGGATCTTGAGTCGTGCGCGCGTGCGGGGTTTGCCCGTCTTGCTCCGCGCATCTTGTCCCTTCCTTTCGGACTGAAGGGTTGACCTGGCTTTGCGACCCCCGCGTGTCCGTATGAATAAAATGTTTGGTTCTATTATCCTTTTCCGATTACGTTTACCTTGGATTCGAAGATTACGAAGTGTTTTCCCACAGGTCCACTTGGGTCAGCGGCATGAAGGGCTTGCCGACGATGCTCAGTTTCCCCTTGTTGCCGAGGTTGATGGCCTTCGCCTCGTGCGTCGGAATCCCCTTGGAGACGAGGTGCTTCGCGAACTTGCCGCTGCCTTCATTGAGGTAGACCGTCAGCTTCGGGTCCTCGATTCTTCCGAGCCCCATCTCGCCGACGAAGACGTCCATTTTGCCGTCGTTGTTGAAGTCCGCCGCCACGAGGCTGTGGGGGTGGAACAAGCCGTCGGCTACGATGTGCATCCTCCAGCGGGGACCCTCGAACCATACTAATCTTCCCCTGTCGCTTTCGCCCTCGCTTATCACGATGTCGAGCTGGCCGTCGCCGTCCACGTCTGCCACTTGGACTCTGGTCTCGGAGAACACGAAGCCCCCGTAGGTCCGCGCGTGGAGCTCCTTCAGGATCGTACGCGACCATTTGCCCTTCAGCTTCTTCGGCGGCTTGAAGATGTTCGGTCCCGCGACGACCTCGTTGAGCCCGTCACCGTCAAGATCGGCAATGGCTAAGCCCTCGACGCTTATGCCGCCGCAGATGAGGTGGCGGCACTCCTTCGGCCACGGCGAAACCGTCGGGTCAGGGGGAATGTCGTAGTAGACGAGGACCTTCGCCAGCTGCGACGGAACGAGGATCTCGTCCTCCCCGTCGTTGTCCACGTCCCCGACCGCCTGGTCGTGGTACTTCTGGAGGCTGTTGTCAATCACGCGCCGCGTCCAAACCTCATCCCGGTCGGGATTGTTCTCGAACCAGTAAAGCTCGTGACCGTAGAACGGCTGCCCCGCGACAATGTCTAGCCGTCCGTCCCCGTTCAGGTCGACCGCGGCGCCGCCTGCCTCCAAGTTCGCCCTGGCAACGTAGCGTTTCCTCCACTTCGGGTACTCATAAAGGACTAGGTACCCCTGCTCGGTCGGCGGGTTCGCGTAGCTGCCCACGACCACGTCGCTGAAACCGTCCCCGTTAAAGTCGGCGACCAGACACACCGAGTTGCCCGAGACGATCGTGTGCCTGTCGATGAGCCTGTGGCGGAACCTGAGGTCCTTGATTGCCCGCATTCGCTATGCACCCATTCTAGGATTATATTGCATCACGTTTTAATTGTTTCCACTAAGACTTATTTCGCCAATCCGTGATAATTGGATGTTGAGGAGTTCGCGATGAGGTACGAGGAACTCGAAGGGCTAGTCAAGGAAGAAATCACCCAGAAAGAGGAAGAAGGCTGCGACGTCGCAGAAGCCAGAAAAGCGTTAACAAAAATTAAAAGAAGAAGCCAAACCAAGCTCGAGGCAATATTGAAGGACGTTAACAGACTTTCTCCAAAAGTCGATTTCCCCTACGCTGAATCCTCAGACCTTGAAGGAATAAGAGCTGAACGTCCGAAGGGTCCGAGAAAGATGAGGCTCGGGCTTTCCGAAGAACAAATTTTTAACAAGATTTACGGCGGGTGGCTTGGGCGGTGCGCTGGCTGCCTCCTCGGGAAGCCCGTTGAGGGGCTGCCTAAAGAGCAGATTGATGAGTGGCTGAGGATTGCGGGCGCGTATCCGCTTAGCGACTATTTTCCGCCTCCGCCAGAAACCAAGGATGTTCCAGAATGGTTGAGGCGCAGAGCCTCGTGGAAGGAGGTGCTTTCGGGGCACATCACCCGGATGCCGCGCGACGACGACATCGACTACCCCATAATCAACCTGCACCTCCTCGAGACCAAAGGGTTCGGCTTCACGGCAGCGGACGTCGGCAACGTCTGGCTCGAGAACCTGCCGTACAACAAAGTCTACACCGCTGAACGGGTCGCCTACAGGAACCTCGTCAACGGACTTGCCCCGCCAGAAACAGCCTCCTACATGAATCCGTACCGCGAGTGGATCGGCGCCCAGATCAGAGCCGACATGTTCGGCTACGTGACGCCTGGGATGCCCGAGCTGGGAGCTGAGTTCGCCTCCAGGGATGCTAGCCTGTCGCACGTGAAGAACGGGATTTACAGCGAAATGTTCGTCGCCGCCATGATTAGTGCAGCGTTCACGTCGAATAACATTTACGAAGTAATCGAGGTCGGGCTTTCGGAAATTCCAAGGGAATCGAGGCTCGCTGAAGCCGTGAAGGACGTGGTCGCGTGGAGCAGAAAGAACAGCGACTGGAGGGACACGTGGCAGCAAGTCAACGCGAAGTACGGTCATTACCACGGGGTCCACACGATAAACAACGCCGCTCTGGTTCTCCTAGGGTTGCTGCACGGGAAGGGGGACTACGGAAGAAGCATATCTATCAGCGTGATGGGCGGGTGGGACACGGACTGCAACGGCGCAACCACTGGCTCAATCCTCGGCGTCATGCACGGAGCGGAGAAGCTGCCCCAAAAATGGGTCGGACCGCTAAACGACCGCGTGGAGAGCTACGTCGTCGGCTACAACAACAGCCGAATCTCGGACCTAGCCAAGAGGACGCTCAATCTAGCACTTAATACGCTCAAAGGCGAAGCAGAAAAAGGCTCATAACCCAACGTTTCTATTTTGAAACAAAATCCGTTATTGAATAGTAGTCCCGACCTTTTTGCCTCCCAAAGCGGCAATCAGGTTTTCGGGGTCTGCCCCGTTGACGACGACGGTCTTTATGCGTTTGGCTTTGAGGAGGCGGACTGCTTCGGGGTCGATTATCTGGTGGATTCCCGCCTTGTGCCTGTCCTGCTCCATGAGCTGAC
>CAZOKM010000125.1:0-4391 GCA_964580405.1 uncultured Candidatus Bathyarchaeia archaeon
ACCATATGCAACCCGTCCATGCCCCCGCTTGAAGCCCGCCACACGCATGAGGAGCTCGACGACACGCCGATGGTGGACAAAGCGACGTTCCCGCTTCTGGGCGACTGGTGGTTCGTCCTCGAGCTTTTACACAAAAACCAGATTGAGGAGTGCGCCCAGTACGTCGCCTGGCTGATCGCCGCAACAAAGGGCTATGCTATCAAAATAGTAAACCCCGGCGGCGTCGAATCGTGGGGGTTCGGCAGAAACGTCAAAGACCTAGACGACCCCGTCCCCAACTTTGGCATAACCCCCCGGGAAATCGTCCGCGGACTGTGCAAGGTCAACAAAATCCTAGGCTTACCGCATACAATCCACGTCCACACCAACAGGCTGGGGCAACCCGGAAACTACCTCACCGCCCTCGAAACGATGAAGTGCGTCGAGGACCTCGCAGCCGACGACCGACCCGCAATCCACGTGACCCACTGCCAGTTCAGCGCGTTCAAGGGCGACAGTTGGGGGACCCTCAGGTCGGGCGCGGAGGAAGTGGCCAAGTACGTCAACAATCACACTCATGTGACGATCGACATGGGGCAGGTCGTCTTCACGGACACGACCACGATGACGGCCGACGGGCCATGGCAGTACACCCTTCACGAGCTCAGCGGGAACAAGTGGCTCAACCACGACGTCGAAACCGAAACATCTGGAGGCGTCGTCCCGTTCAGGTACAAAAGGCGGAACTTCGTGCACGCGACGATGTGGGCAATCGGGCTCGAGCTCGCCCTGCTCGTGAAGGACCCGTGGAAGGTATATTTAACAACCGACCACCCGAACGCGGCGCCGTTCACGACGTACCCCAAAATTATATCGTGGCTCGTGAGCCGCAGGGCGAGAGAAAAAATGCTGAATTTGATTAACAAGAAGGCGAGGAAGCGCTCCCTGCTCCAAGGCGTCGAAAGGGAGTACAGCCTCAGCGACGTCGCGGTCGTGACCCGCGCGGGGCAGGCGAAGGCTCTTGGCATGAAGGGCAAGGGGCATCTGGGCGTGGGCGCCGACGCCGACATCGCGGTGTACGACCTCAACCCGAAGACGGTTGACTGCTCGAGGGACTATTGGACCGTCCGACGCGCCTTCGAGAAAACAGCGTACACAATAAAAAGTGGTGAGGTCGTGGCGAAGGACGGCGTCGTTGCGAAGCCAGTCATGGGGAAGACGATGTGGGTCGACGCTGGGGTCTCGTCGTGCGCCGAGGACGCTTTTTGTTCGGAGGTTCTTCGGGACCTGAAGAAGCGGTTCCGCGAGTATTGGACGGTGGAGATGGACAACTACGTCATTCCCGAGGGTTACCTGAAGCACTCAGCGCCAGTAAGGGTCAAGCCGGAGGCGCGCACAAAATGATTATGGCTCTTTACCCGAAGCGCGTGTTCAAGGTGCCCGTTTACGCCGAGCGCGTCTCTCCCGACGTCTTCGCGGGAAAAACGCGTGACGAAATCCTTGAGCTGAAAGTCTGGGAGGGCAACAAGCAGAAGCGCTTGGACGAGGTCTTCAACGTCGCTGAGGAACCTGAAGGCTCAGCCGAGGACGCCATTGTTATCAGACTCGTCGGCGACCTCCGCAAGGTCAGGATGGTGGGCTACGGGATGTCCTCGGGCGCAATCCGCGCGGAGGGCGACGTCGGCATGCGGCTGGGCGAGGGCATGAAGGGCGGCGAAATCGTTGTCCGGGGCAGCGTCGGCTCGTGGGCGGGCTGCGAGATGAAGGGTGGAAGAATCGAGGTTTCGGGGTCCGCGGGGGACTACGTCGGCGCGTCGAACCGCGGGGCAACCGAGGGCATGACGGGCGGAACCATCCGCGTGCGTGGTGACGTAGGCAACGAGGTGGGCTGCTTCATGAAGGGCGGAACCATCAGGGTCGAAGGCGGCGCAGGCGAGTTCGCGGGCGTCCACATGAGGGACGGAACCATAGTCATAAAAGGAGACTGTGGTGGTAGACCCGGCGCGGAGATGCTTGACGGCAGAATCGTCATCAGCGGGCACTTGCCATCGGTCCTTCCGACCTTTTCGATAGACGCCGTCAGACCCGACGTCAAAGTCGACGAGGAGCGAATCGCGGGCCCGTTCTACCGCTTCGTGGGCGACGCCGTGGACGACGGCAAGGGCAAGCTCTTCGTCTCGAAGGACAAGAACCCGCACCTCGCGTTCCACGAGAAATTCCTATAAACCAGGAAAGACGGAGACAGTAACGTGCCGAAAGTAAGCGTGAACCGAAACGCGGCGAAGCTGGTCAACGACCTGTGCAGCATGGCGGACTATTACCGAGTCAAAGTCACGAAGAGCGACCGAGGCGCAACCCTCATAGACGCAGGCATAAAAGTTGATGGAGGCATCGAGGCTGGGAAGGTCATAACCGAAATTTGCCTCGGAGGACTCGGAAAAGCAGCTGTCTCGTCGACACGAGTTGGAACCCAGAACTTTCCGTCAATCTCAGTCACAACCGATTACCCCGCTGTCTCGACCCTTGGTTCGCAGCTGGCAGGATGGCAAATCAAGTCGGGCACGTTTCAGGCGCTGGGTTCGGGTCCCGCCCGCGCGTTGGCTCTGAAGCCCAAGTCCGTTTTCGAGAAAATCGGCTACAAAGACGAGTGTGACGAAGCGGTGCTGGTCCTCGAGACAGACAAGGAGCCACCAACGGACGTATTTTCAGTCGTCGCTGAAGCCTGCCGCGTCTCGGTAGACAAGCTCTACGTTATTCTCGTTCCTGTCACGTCAGTTTCAGGTGCCACTCAGGTCGCGGGCAGAGCTGTCGAGACTGGAGTCTTCAGGCTCATGAACTTGGGGTTCGACCCGAAGCTAATTATAAAAGCGTGGGGGTCCGCGCCCGTCCTCACCGTCCTCAAAGACTCCGTGGAGGCCATGGGCAGGTCGAACGACGCCATCCTCTACGGCGGAGACGTTCATGTCGTAGTCAATTATGGTGATGACGAAGAACTTGAGAAGTTAACGCAGAAATCGGTTTCCTCGTCTTCCAAGCAGTACGGGCAGCCCTTCGCCGAAACATTCAAAGATGCAGGAAGCGACTTCTACAAAATCGACCCTGGGTTCTTCGCACCAGCCGTTATGACGATGGAGAACGCGGAGTCGGGCAGAAAGTTTTCCGCGGGGAAAGTCAACGTCGAAGTTTTATTGCGGTCGCTGAGCCGTTAGGGACTACCTCGGTTTCTGGCTTTCTTCGGCTTGGCGTCCACAGGGGCGTTCTTATTCCGCGGCTTATGGCTTTCGCCAGAAAGTACCCCGCTGGGACCGTGTAGGCTGCGAGGGAGCCGTTGAAGAAAGCCACGAGCGGCATGATGGCGGCCACCGTTTCTTCGGGCATGCTGAAGCCAACCGGCGGGGGGTACTTGATGAACTCCCAGTTGACGACGGACATCGCTGCGACCCTCAATGCGACCCCTAACAGAGTGACCGCGATTACCAGAAAAGCTTCCTTCTGGTTCTTTCCGACTTTCTTTGTCAGCCATTGTCCGCCGTAGACCCCAGCCAGCATGCTCAGGACCGCGGCCAGATTGTAGACTGGACCCGTGGGCAAGGCGCCGGGAAAGAGTGCAATCAGGGCAACCGTGTTGACGATTGAAACCAAGACCGCGGTTGCGGGTCCGAACAGCAGGAGCGCGACCACTATCGGAATCTCCCACACCTGATAGTACAGGAACGGCAGGAAGGGCGCGGGAAACTTGAGGGGGCTCAGGTTAAGCGCCACCGTAAGCGCGGAGAAAACGGCTGCGGCAGCCAACTTTTTCGTGTCCAACGTGTTTCCCAGCGTGAATCCTTTCGTCGTCTTCCACAAACGGTTCATCCTAAATAAGAGTTACTACCCAAAAAAGAGTAATGATGACACCGAGCTCTCAGTGAACCAAGCAGATTCCTTACGGATTCACGTTCGCAGCGTTCTCGCGCTTCCTTTTGGACAATTTGGTCAGCAGGTCCAGAACTTGGGGCTCCTCCTCAGCTTTTCTCGTCCGTAACAGGCCCTTGGCTTCAGCCCCCTGAAACAGGTTCAAGCCCTTCTCGGTCCTCAGGATGGTGAATGTCCAGCCTTCCAACCCCAATCCCCCCACCGAGATGTCGGCAAGCTCAGCGGAAAAGTCTGAGCATTGCTTGATGCATCTTCTGACGTGCTGCTTGGCTTCTTTCAGGCGGACTTCCTCGACCCTTCCCGACTTGGTTGTGACGAGGAGCCTGCCCTTGATGTTGAGCTTCGCGACCTCCGCCGCGTCGATTCCCAGCCCCTTCCGAATCAGCTGGTCCACCAGCCCCTCGTATGTAAAGCATTCGCTGCAGAAAACGCCAACCGTGAAGGCAACCGCCTCAGAATACTTCTTCAGAGGAAGAGCTTGGACTCTTCTGAAC
>CAZOKM010000126.1:0-4326 GCA_964580405.1 uncultured Candidatus Bathyarchaeia archaeon
TCTGTTTGACTTCTTCCATGTAGTCGCGGAGCTCCCTCTTCACCTCGGGGTTCGTGAGGGCTTCGACGCCCGCCTTCTGCTCGTACCACGCGACGCCCTGGCTGTACTGGCTTGAGAGCTTGAGCCACCTGTCGACGTTGGCTTTGCTGCTGACTATCCAGCCAAGTCCGATGCCGACGAAGTTGCAGTGCTTCGAGAGGGAGACCGCCTCGAACCCGTAGTCCAACATGCCCCCGACCTCGGTTATCGAAAGGGGCTTCACATTTTCGTCGAACGTGTAGTCCTTGTAGGCCTTGTCGAAGATGCCCCCAACGTCGTGCCTCTTCATCTTTGAAAACAAATCGTCGTAGTAATCGCGCTCCGCCACGGCGCCCGTCGGGTTGTTCGGGTCGCAGAAATAGAAGAACGCGTCATTTTTCGTGAACCTCATGTCTGGTAGCCAGCCCGTTTCCTCGGATGACGGCACAGTCCTAGGCTCGTGACCCGAAAGCAGAATCCCAGCCACATAAGCGGGATAAACCGGGACAGGCACAACTCCGCGTCCCTCGCCGAAGAGCCGCGCAAGGTTATGGAGGGCTTCCTTGGTCCAACTCGTGACGGCGACGTTTTCGGGCTTCAGGTCCGCGCCGTGCCTCTCGTCGTAGTGCTGGATAATCGCGTCCACGAGCTCGGGGATTCCGCGCTCCGGGTGGACGTCGCACGGGTAGCCGAAGGTCGAGTTCTTTTCAAGAATAAACTTCGCCATCAGCTTCTTAATTGTCTCAGGGGCTTCTTTGTCGGGGATTCCTATCCGTACGTTGACGACGTTGATGCCGTCCCTTTCCTGGACCTCCCGCGAGAGCTGGCTGACCCGCGCGAACGGGTACTTTGGCACCCTGTCCAGCGCACCTGAATACCTCGGCATATTACCTCCTTAAGCAGCAACGGATTTAAGCTTTCCAAGACCATTATTGCTGTGCTCCGAGAGGGGTTGAACGTGAAAGAAGACACTTATGGAAAGCTCGCTGACGCCATGAATGGGCTCCCTAACGGGTTCCCGAGGACGAAATCGGGAGTCGAGCTCGAAATTCTAAAATTTATCTTTTCGCCCGAGGAGGCTGCATTGGCGAGTCAGCTCAGCGGAAAATACGAAACTGTTGATGAAATTGCTAAACGCGTTGGTGCAACAGCTGAGAAACTGAAGCCAACGTTGATAAAGATGGCTAATCGTGGCTTGGTCTGGTACGGCGAGGATGAAGGCGTGCCCAGGTTCAGGCTGGCGCCCTTCGTCGTCGGAGTATACGAGTCGCAGCTGCACACGATGACCCACCGGTTCGCCCACCTTGTCGAGGAGTATTTTGCCGAGGGTGGGGCGGCGGGAATCATGAAGCCTCAGCCTGCGCTGCACCGCGTCATCCCCTCGCATAGTGCGGTCAAGTCCGAGTGGATTCTTCCCTACGACGACGTGAAAGCTTTGCTTCAGTCCCAAAAGACGTTCACCCTCAGGGACTGCATCTGCCGCGTCCAGCAGGACCTCCTGAAGAGCCGAAGATGCAGCTTCCCGGTCAGGACGTGCCTGAGCTTCTCGGAGTATGAGCGTCCGCCCGGATCCGATGATGTCTCGAAGGAGGAGGCTTTGGCTCTCCTAGACGAGTTCGAGAAGATTGGGCTAGTCCACACGGTCAGCAACGTGGTGAAGGGTCTCTCGTACGTCTGCAACTGCTGCGGGTGCTGCTGCGGCATACTCAGGGGCATCAACGACTACGGCATAGAGAACTCCGTCGCCCACGCCAACTACTACTCGGAAATTGACCCAGACGAATGCGCGGGGTGCGGGCTCTGCATAAAACGGTGCCAAGTCAAAGCCATCTCCGAACGGGACGGCGTTACGGTAGTGGACCGAGAACGGTGCATAGGATGCGGGCTCTGCGTCACGGGGTGCCCGAACGGCGCCGTGAAGCTCCATCTGAAGCCCAAGAAGGAACGCGTCGACCCACCGTTCGACTACGAAACTTGGGAACGCGAACGCCTACGAAATCGTGGAGAAGGTTGAGAAGGTTTTCAAGCGACTCAACGATTAAGTCTTCGAATTCCGCGAAAACCCGGACGGAACGCCTTCGAAAATCGGATTAGTTTATTGTTAAGAAGTCGTTTATTCTGTTTGTCTTCTGAACTATGTTATCGTTTTCTGCTTAACACGGCTTATATTTCGTTTTCTCGAGATTCTGGGACGAATCTTGTGACAGTTGCGGAGTCAGTGTCAAGTATGGAGCTGTTTGAGCGAATGCGCGTGGGCGTGGGCTTTGGTGGAGCACGTTTTTTGTGTGATGTCATCGTTAGATCGGCTGTTTTTTGCGGTTCTAGGGGATTGACATTTTTTTGTATATTTTACAGCCTGTATACAAGTGATGATAATTGTTTAACAAGAATATTACGGGAGTCTACTCAGCGTCCTCTGGTAACGTAGATAGGGGGCGCCCGAGAATGGTATCTAAACGTAGATTGAAAGTCTGTATCAGAAACATAGGTTGAAACAAAATGAAGGCGAAATCTGGAAACTGGAACGTCGGCAAAGCGTCGAAGACCCTTCTTCTCGTATCTATCACGGTGCTGGTTTTCACTAGCTCACCGATCTATTACTTGTACGCCCTCAACATTGACGGGACAGTGTCCGAGTCCGAGTGGGTAGAGTGGTTCACCGACACCACCTATAACGTCGTGGGCCACTACACGGGCAACCTTTATTTCACGGCATACTGGTACGTGGACTCGTCCTACCTGTACGTAGCCGTGAAGACCACGGACCAGACCATCACGATACTAGATTATAGTATGGAGGAGGCTAACGCCACAAGCGACGCGGACATAGCTATGCTCAGCAATACTACCGACACCGCGGATTCGGGAATCCTCAAGGACACAGAGAGCGTCTATGTCTACGGCACGTACGACGAAGCCATAATCGGCATAGACGTCTACCCCTACGGCATCGGAACCGAAGACATCATGTTCGGCATACAGACGAGGTCATACTCGGAATATGGCTACAACCCGTACGCGAAGCGCGGCACAAGCCACGGATGGGGCTCAGCTCAGGCCCTGCCGACTGGCTGCGCGTTCGTCGCAGGCTCAACAAACGGGTACCGGTCCTACGAGCTAAGGGTCCCAGTATCGCTCCTCGGACTGCAACCCGGCGACGTGGTCACGATGGCCTTTGCGATCTACGACCGACCCTCGTACTGGGGCCAAGCCTACAACTATCACCCGGACGCGCTGATGTGGTGCAACCCGGACAACTGGGAGCCTACTCCCCCTCTGCCCATTCCCGAAGTGCCGATTGGAACTCTGCTGTTGATTGCCACCGCCTTCGCCGCCTACTTCCTCCTCAGGTCGAACAGACGGAACACGGAATCCAATGAGGCACTTCAAAAGGGACCGCATGAGGCGAAGCCTGTTGGCGCGTGACCGTCAATACCTTCTGAAGCTGCTGTTCGTCGCTTCTTTATCGGTTGCGCTGTTCGCGGTCAACGTTGGAGCCTTGATTGCGCCCATGTCTTTCGACGCAACCATTTGGACCGACGTTTCCCGCAGCTCCTCGAACCTGAAGACCCAGATCGGGACTTTCAGCGTCTGCGGCGATAGGTTCGCGGACATCAGCGCCATGATGCCGTCGGTGTTCGGGTGGCGCTCAAAGGACGTCTCGTACAGCTGGGAGGGAATCAGGGAGTTCTATGGTCTGGACTCTCTTGTCATCTACGAGTACAGGTCGAACACAAGGTTCGACGGGTTGGTGTACGTTGCCATTGCGCCGGTCGACGTTTCGATGCTGGACACTCTCCACTCGCTTGAGTACTGCTATACGAAGCAGGGACTAACCATCCAGCAGCAAAGTTACACAAGCCTGAAGATTTCGAGGTACCTAGGCAACGACGAGGTCGAGTTCACCTTCACCGCGAACCTGTGGACGCTCAACAGCACCACCCACGCGGGCGAGGGGTGGATCGTTGCCCACTGGTACGTCTTCGTCTCCACGGGCCACTCAGCAACGGATAGGGTGTACGTTGTCCAAGTTGAGAAGTATTTGCCGAACTGCCAAGTCGACGGCAGCATTGACGACTGCCTGACGTTTGCCAAGGAGACCATGATTTCTATGCTGGACCGCATGGTGGAGTCGGTTTAAGGTGAAGACGATGAAGTTGCCGCCCTTCAGGAAAAAGGAATTCCAGTACGCTATTCTAGTCGTCGCAAGCGCATGCCTAATCTTCTTTCCTTTTCTTAGCTGGCTGATGAAGCTGGCTCTGCTGAACTCGTCCACCAACTACATAATCATGATCCCCGTCGCAGCAG
>CAZOKM010000127.1:0-4260 GCA_964580405.1 uncultured Candidatus Bathyarchaeia archaeon
GAATAAAAACAAGCACTGATTTAAAAATTTTGGAAATCCTAATGTTTGAACCCATGAGCCAATATGCTATCCATAAAGAAATAAAAATGCACTACAGAACCATACTCCGTCACATAAAAGAGTTGGAAGAGCAAAAACGAGTCAAAAACATAGACAGAGAACCAAGTAGTAAGGGGGGAATAGAAAAAAACATTTACGGTCTGACAACTGCGGGGCTGGTTGAGGCTTTGACCAATTTTTCAGACACTGTAAAGGACTGGGATAAAGTGGCACAGGTGAACGCGAATCTTTTAACATATATTTTCGGAAAGTGGAATCTTTTCAAAGAAAAAAACTTTACAAAAAGTATTCTTATATTATTAAAGGAGGCTCTCCTCCAGCTTAAGAATAGAGACTTGACATCGTTGACGGAAAGTGAAATCAGCAATTACATCACAAGAAGAGTGTTCTTCGGTTTGGAGTGGAGCGGGCTAGATAAAGGGCGTGAAGATCTCGTAAAAAACCTCCTTCCTAAAGACCGCGACCTAAAAGATTTCACGGATAACTTTTTTCAGGAACAAAGAATACAGTTGCAAACATGGACGGAGAATCTAGAGAAATGGATTCGCTTATGGCAAATGGCAAAGTCAGAGCAAGCACCGGACGAAGTGGCACTTCTAACACACAGCAAGTAGCCGACAGTCATAATCTTATCTCTGAAATAATTGATAGTGTTGGAATACCGAAACCGATAATGCTGACAATTCTGAAGCATTGACGAGTTCGCCATTATTTCGTTTTTCGCTTCTTTCTTTGGAATAGAAATACGTGTATCGGGAAGGGAAGCATTGTTGGGTTCAACATTATATTACCGGTTGCCGCGGCTAATAATTCTGGGAATAAATCTCGTATTTTTTCATCTGAAAAATACTTTAAGGTAACGGTTTTTAGCGTACCTATATAGAGATAGAAGAGGGCGATTATGTTTCCTTCTTGTATGGAGCTAAAGCCTATAATCTTTTTAGAGTTGAAAGAAAAGAAGCAATCAAGAATGCTCAAAATTTACCACCATGGGAACCAATCGTATTCAAAAACTCTAAAAGAACCTATTATTTTCCATTCCGATTGGCTCTTACTCCAATTCGTAAAATTGAAGAGACATTAGTGAGAATAGAATTTACATACATCGCAGAAAATCTACTTTTAAGAGGCGGCTATCGAAGAACACATTTCCAAGCGGACCAAACAACGCTGTCAAGTGTTTCTCAAATGGGAAATATTAATGAACAAGTTGAAAGACTTGAAATTCAAGGATATGACACTTTTATTCCCAGATTCACTAAGAACAGAAGTCTCATTTCGAGACCTGAAATTTATCCACTTCAGGAGGTCATAATCCAAGCTGTAATAAAACAATTTCTAAGTGAAAATAGAAATCTAGGTTCGTTCTTAAACCTCATTGATATTGAAAATTTAGACGCAGGAACATTGGAGGTTCTAAGCGAAAAGGCTCTCCCAGAAGGACATGTTGACATTCTTATAAAAGAAGCAACTCCGATAGGTCGTTCTAAAAAAATCATATTGGAGGTTAAAGCATCTAAAGCACAAGCTAAGGACGTTGCACAATTAGAAAAATATGTTAATGAATTAGGCACGGAATGTATTGCTGGTATATTAATTTCGAGAGAGTTTCCAAAAGGAGTCATTAAGAAAATTGGCAGACAAGACAATAATGTACTTAAACTTGTGACTTTTAATTTTAATAATTATTCTCCAAATGAATGCTACACTTTTGAGCAATTAAAAGAAAAATTAAGACTTGATACAATTAAACGACTTTAATAATAATCGTCAGTCAAACGAAAATTATTATAAAAAATAAACTAGTCTATGGTGTTAGTCTGTATCTGTCTCTTGGGTAGAGGACGACTTCGCGTATGTTGCGTATGCCCGTCAGCATCATGACGAGCCTGTCCAGCCCAATCGCCCACCCCGCGTGAGGCGGCATCCCGTAGTCGAACGCTTGCAGGTGGTGTTTGAAGGACTCGGGCTGAAGACCTTTTTCTTTTAGTCGGCTGACGAGCATGTCCTTGTCGTGGACGCGAGTTCCTCCTGAAGCAATCTCGACCCACCGCCACATCAAGTCGAAACCCTCGCTCAACTCGGGCCTGTCGCCTCGGGGCTTGATGTAGAACGGCTTGGACCTGCTGGGCCACTCCGTGATGAAGTAGAAGCCCGAATGAACCTTGCCCAGCGTCCTGAAAGCGTCCGTCGGAACGTCCTCGCCCCACTCGATCTTCACGTCATTGTCCCGCAGCTCGTCGACGATTTGAGTGTACGTGAACCGCTCGAACGGAGCCTTCGGAACCGCCAATTTATGTTTTAGAACTTTGAGGTTGTCCTTGCACTTTTCGTTTATTGCCTTGCACAGGTGGACCATGAGCCCCTCGGCGACTTCCATAACGTCCTCGGCTGTCCCGAAAGCCTGCTCAATATCAATTGATGTGAATTCTGTTGTGTGCCGCCTCGTGTGCGACTTCTCCGCCCTGTACGCGGGGCCGATCTCGTAAACCTTCTCGAAGTCGACCACGAGCTCCTCCTTGTACAGCTGCGGGCTCTGAGCCAAGAAGGCTTCCCGCTCGAAGTACACGATGGGGAACAGCTCAGCGCCGCCCTCAGTCGCCGACGCGATGATCTTGGGCGTGTTGACTTCCAAGTAGCCGAGTCCCGAAAGAAACTCCCGCACCGCATACAGCGTGGCGTGCCTCACCTTGAAGATGGCCTGGTTCCTGTCGCTCCTCAGGTCCAGGACCCGAGACTCCAAACGAACGTCGATCTCCGCGGGAGTCCTCCCCGAAATGTCCAAAGCCAGAGGCTGCTTCGCAACAGCTAGGACCTTAACGTCTTTGGGAATCACTTCAGCCCCGCCCGGAGCCTTATCCATCTTCTTCACGACGCCCTTGACGGCTACGCAGTCCTGCCTGTGCAATGAACGTAATTTCTCGAAAACCTGCGGGTCAGCTTTAGTTTGTGAGACGGTGACCTGAATCTTGCCCATTCTATCCTGAAGAACAATAAATCTTAAGCCGCCCAGGTCCCTGACGTCGCCGACCCAGCCCATCAGAACGACCTCTTCGCCGTCGAGCTCCGGGCCTATGTCAGTGGATAAGTGTGTCCTCCGCCATTCGCCGAGCTCGTCAACCGTCATTTCTTCGTAGCCGCCACTAAGCTGCAAATTCGACCCTGAGAGTGAGCCCCTGAGCCTTGCTGGCAATCTCCCTCAGAGCGTTGATGTACCTCGTCGTCCGCCGCCTCTCGCCGCCCTTCAGAATGACTCTCGTTTCAGTAGTCCCGTCGGGCAGCCAAATCCTGTTCACCGTCAGAATCGTCATCGGAGCGAACAAGTCTTCTAAAAACTTGCGTTCGTCCGAGTTGCTCTCCAAGACGCGAACCGTCTTCCGCGTGTCCCGCTCCACGGACTTGATGATCTTGCCGCCGTAACTAAGAATTTTAGCTATGTCTCCCCTTCCGACGAAAAGCGCCATGACGCCGTCTGACTCGACGGCTTTATGAAAATAGACGTTCTGGAGGGGCGGATACTCCTCCTCCATGGACACGAGTAGCTTACCGATCTCCAAGTCGAGCTCGCTTATCTCGCCTTTCTCGAGCCTCTTCTTGCATTTCGGGCACAACATTCCGCTTCTTAGGCAGAACTGGCACAACTCCGTTTTCACTAGCTTCCTGTCCTCCGAAAATAAAGGAGGTGCGACGGAGCATATTCGCTGCAACTCTTCTTAGCGCGTCAGAGTAATTTCGATGGTGCTGACGTTGGTGGTCGTGTTGCCACCCTCTAGGGCTGGAAGCTGCACTGTACCTACTTCGATCTTCTGCACCTTCACGTCGGGCAGGAACCTTCGCCGCGCAATCTCGACGACGTCAACCGCCCTGCTTATCGCTTGTCCTCTGGCCTTCACTTTAATTTCCTTTGCTCCGCCGTGGAACAAGGTAATGCATGCTAGCACGTAGTTCATCACGGGTTTACGTCCAATCAGCACTGCGTTGTTTTCAGACATTCACCGTCTCACTCCTTTGTTTTTCCGTATGCTGTGAACCTATTGCACTGTGACCACAAATAAATATCTTGTGGTATCACTCGGGACGCCCAAAACCAAAAGGTATATATGCCGTACCGACGGCGAAAACTGTAACAACACCGAGAAGTGAAGCCCGATGCCGATCACCGACCCCCTGAAACGCTCGATCGCCCAGAAACGCAGGCTC
>CAZOKM010000128.1:0-4217 GCA_964580405.1 uncultured Candidatus Bathyarchaeia archaeon
AGAATAACTTCAATAATCGGTGGATTAGGTATGGGGGCACCGCAATATTGGGGCTCGTGGAAAGGGCGAATCATCAAGGCAATCACTCTCGATAACATTTTATCTGAGAATGAAATTTTTCTGGTTTCGGGGTTACCTCTAGAAGAGTTTGAGACAGCCCTGAATGAATTATTGGCGGCAGAGGTTGTCTCGAGAAAGAAGGGAGGAAAATTATGGGTCAATTCAAAAGACCTATACAGAGAATACAAGGAATTTCACAACGAACAAAAGGCGAATTTAACCCAATGGTTCACAGATTACACGAAGGGCATGAACCTTTCACCATCAAGCCATTATTTCCTCGAAGAAAGAAATTTGGACGATTTTTCAATAAAACTGCTGGGACAAGCGAGTGAAGAAATTATTGTGGCAAATCCCTTTGTTGACAGATGCCACTTAAGTAATGCACTAATGGATGCAGGCAAGAAAAAAATTCCAATAATTCTTTTAACCCGTCCTCTATCTGAATCGGATTTCAATGTTGAAAAGAAATTAGAATATCATCAGGAACTGATGAATAAGGGAGTGGCAATATATTATAATAATATTGTCCATGCAAAAATCATCGTAGTCGACAGAAGCGTGGCAATAACGTCGTCCATGAACCTCACCAGCAGCTCATCAGGAGGAGCATCTTGGGAAGCTGGAATAGTCACAACGGAAGAATTGATCATCAACGAGGCAGTCAAATCCATTCATAAAAAACTAATTAGGTGACGTATTAAAAAGGTATATTTCTTAGAATATTACCCTTGAAAGGAAAAGGTTAATTAGAGTTTTTAACGAGTAACCTAATCACTTAATCGAGAATGGGCCCGTAGCTTAGCCAGGTTGAGCGGCGGACCAGCGATTATGCGTTGAGCTGGGCTGACACTCTTACGCGCTAAGCCGCGTCCGCGGAGACATCCGTAGGTCGAGGGTTCAATTCCCTCCGGGCCCGCCACTTACGGAGCGTATTTGTCCCATTTTTCTTGGCGCATTAGGTTTTTGAGGGTTCTGCCTAGCAATTGGAGCGGGTTGTCTTTTCTTTCCTCGAGCGGAATATACGCTGCGGCTCCTTTTCCAATTGGCTAGTAGCTCTCTCCACTGGAAGCTTCGGCGTCATCAACATTGCGCCAATGTCAATTAGCGAGAGAACCAGAGAATTGGGAAGAAGACGGAGAAAGCGGTCACGGTCATACCTAGGATTATGATGGATGATTACAAATTGTGATTACGACACGTGACTCGTATTCATATATTCCCCCGTCCACGGGGTTAGGCGATGCCACTAAAAAGACCGCAGACGACGAGAGGCGCCCTCAGCCTGGTATTTTTCATCATGCTGATGGACGTAATCGGCTTCATGACCCTCTCGCCCGTCGCACCTTACATCGTTCAGCGCTACAGCCCCGAGGCGTTAATGGTGACCATGGTCACAGTAATCTACGCCGGAGGTCAGTTCATCGCCGCGCCCATAATCGGCAAAGTTGGGGACCGAGTCGGCCGCCGCCTAGTACTGCTAGTCAGCTTAGTTGGCCAGGGGATCGGTTACTTGATCTTCGGTCTCGGCGGCTCCTTGTGGGTGCTGTTCCTAGGGCGATCGATCAGCGGCATTACCGCTGGAAACTTTTCCACCGCCTACGCTTATATTGCTGACATTTCCAAACCCGAGGAACGAACCAAGAACTTCGCTCTCGTCGGAGCTGCGTGGAGTTTGGGTGTGATTCTTGGACCTGCAATGGGAGGGATATTCGCTCAGTTCAGCCTGGAGGCTCCTGCCCATGCTGCGGCCGCGCTATCCTTCCTGAACGTCGTGCTTTGCATCCTTATCCTGCCGGAGTCGCTGCCTAAGGAGAAGAGAAAAGCTTCCCCTATGCTCCTCAGGGATTATAATCCGATTGTGTCGATCCTCGACATGGCGTTCAAGCCTGGGCTGGGTTGGCTATTGATCATTCTGAGCATTTACAACTTTGCCTTTAATGGGATCAACAGCATCGTGGCCTTGTTCGTCATCCAGAAGTTCGCTGCACAACCGTGGCAGGTCAGCTTACTGACCATATTCGCAGGGATCGCCCTCACGGTCGTGCAGTTCCTGCTGATACAACCATTGGTCGCGCGTAAGGGGGAGAAGACGGTTGCGATCACAAGCCTGCTGGGGCAGTCAACTGGCAACCTAGGGATATTCGTCGCGCCCCTTTTCTGGATGGTCTACCCGCTTAACATGTTCACCAACGCCCTGAGCGGATTCACCTTCGCCACCGTTTCCAAGCTCAGCACGGATCATGTACTGGACAATGAGGTTGGTATATTAATGGGCGTGACCACCGCACTCGGCAGCCTAATGGGCATCTTCGGACCTTTATGGGCAGGAGTAGTGTACGATCATGTCGCGATGGGTGCTCCGTATTGGATGAGCGCCATTCTCTACGTGTTGGCTGCAGCCATACTCGCCCGCATTAAGCCTATTTCAGTCCAGAATTAAAAATCCATTTATTCAATGTTCGTCATTCTGCATAATACATTTAAAAGGAACGACAAAACCTCAAATTAACATTTCGGACGAATTGCGTTTCTTGAACAGATCAATTGCCTTACACAAAAAAGAGGGGATTTGCGGGAGATGTCTCCAACTTTACTCGTAAATACGGCTTGCAAGGAATCTAGTAAAGCAGGATAGATTCGCTGCATGAAACTTAATTCCCATCGAGCTCGCCACTTGTCGGCGGATGCATAACGCTTTAATGTTGTTCGGCTTCCATTATTCAGCGGTGAATTTTGTGAAGAGCACGCCAGTCGGCATCGTCATGATCAACGACGAGAGGGAGCACGTCTGGAAGGCGAACAGCCGCGAATGCACCCAGGTCGTCGAGGGTTGGGCGGAAATAATCAGGAAAGAAGCCAAAAACGTGGACGGCACTTCCCCCGAGGTCGTCACGGGCTCGCAAACCATCACTTCAGTGAGAGTTGCCCAGAAGGTCGGCGAAGAGCTGTCCAGGGCGAACTGCAAGCAGATCATCCTCTGCTTTTATGTATGGAATTTTCCATTCCTCGTGTGGCCCTTCGTCAACAGCCTCGGCAGGGACAAGCCAATCCTCAGCCTCTCGAACAACAGCGGCAAGTTCCCCGGCAACGTCGGGCTCCTCGCCACGGACGGGGCCCTGCGCCAGGCAGGAATTAGGACCCAGCGCATCGTCGGCGGCATGGACGACCCCGAGACCCGAGCCAAAGTCGTCGACTGGGTCCGCGCTTCCCAGGCTTACACGACGATCCAGAACGAGGTCTACGGCATGTACGGCGGGCACTCGATGGGCATGGAGACGGGCTACTTCCACTTGGTCCCGACGGTCAAGTCGTTCGGCGTCACGGTCCGCCAAATTGACCAACTACTGCTCGTGAAGAGGATGGAGGAGGTTGACCCCAAACAGGTCGAGAAGGGGCTGAAGTGGTTCGAAAGCCTCTTGGGTCCACGGCTCAAGTACGACGGCAAAATGCTGACTAAGGAGACCCTGAAGACCCAGATCAAGCTCTACCTTGCCATGAAGTTGGTCAACGAGGAGAAGGGCTTCGACTTCTGCGGACTCAAAGGACAGCGGGAGCTGACGGAGTACGTGTGCCTCGGCGACGTGCCCGAGATGCTCATGAACGACCCGTACGACTGGAACGGAGCCAAGGAGCCGACCGTCTGCGCCACCGAAGCCGACTCGTTCGCCGCCGTCACCATGCAGCTCCTAAAATACATTTCAGGCGGACTGCCCGTCCTCTTCATGGACGTCCGGCTGTACCACCCCGACAAGGACCTGTGGGACTTCTGCAACTCGGGGAACCACGCGAGCTGGTACGCGGCGCGCAGCACGAAGCCCGAGGAAAACTTCAAGAAAATAACATTCCACCCTGCGCTAGAGTTCTACTTCAAGGCGGGCGGAGCCTCGGTCGAGTTCGACGCAGCACCGGGCGAGCTGACCTTCGCGCGTCTAGGTATCTGGGACGACAAGCTCTACATGGCCATCGTTTCAGGCGAGGCCCTCGACCTGCCAGCAGCGGAGAGGAAGGCGATTAACGCGGAGACCGACCCGACCTGGCCGCACGTCCACGCTAGGCTGCGGTGCGGGTTCGACGAGTTCACGAAGCTGTTCCCCAGCAACCACATCCTCGCGGCGTCGGGCAACCACCTCCGCAAGCTCGAGTACCTGTGCGAA
>CAZOKM010000129.1:0-4193 GCA_964580405.1 uncultured Candidatus Bathyarchaeia archaeon
GGTACGTGAAGAAGTTCATGGAGCCCGTGGCCTTCCCCCGCTCGGACTGCGGCACCAGGTCGGCGAACAGCGCCTGACTCGCGGAGTAGCCAAGGAGCTGGCTGGCGCCCCACAGGATGAGGGCAACGTACAGCATTGCGTAGTCGCCGTAGACGAACAGGAACGTCGCGGGAACAGCTAGGACTCCTGACAGTATCAGGGGGATTTTTCGTCCGAGCTTGTCGATGAGCCTCCCGACCGGGACCGACAGGATGATCATGGTGACGAACAGGGCGATGTTGGCGTACCCCCACCTCTCCCTTGCCAGCTGCAGCGCAGGGTCAAGACTGGCGGGCAAAGCCGGGTTGGGCGGTCCGCCGATCTGCAGGACGTAGAAGGCGTAGACGAGCAGGAGCGGGTACGTCATGGTGAACGCGAACCTGACGATCACGGAGGACACGAACAGGTAGAACGTGGACCGGGGAACCTTCCGCCAGACCTCTATCCCCTCCCTCACGGCCTGGGGATAGGAAACTATGACTTCCTTTAGGCTGAATCGTTGTTCATTCCGCATGCTTTCTTTGAGCTTCAGCCTGATGACCGCAGCCACCAGAAACAGGACGACCACGATGCCGAAGGCAACCCTCATCCCCATCATCGAACCGTAGGACGCAACGAGGAAAAGCGCAACCACGGGCGCGGGAGTCGTCGAAACGCTAATGATGAGGTTCAGAACCGAGAACCCCATGCCCCTCTGCTTCGCAGGCAGCGAGTCCGCGAACATCGCGTTCAGCGCAGGCTGGTACAGGAGGCACAGGTTGCGCAGGACCTCGCCGACGAGGACGTAGTACCAGTTAGGCGCAACCGCGTGGAAGACGAACGACAACGCGACAGCGAAGGTCAATGTCGAAACCAGCCATCGTCTGCCGTACCTGTCCGCCAAGTACCCGCCGGGGAACTGGACCGCAGCCAGCGCCAGCATCGAAGCCGCCGTGATCAGGCCCAGAGCCGTCGGAGTGCCGCCGAGCCCAAGCACGTAGTCCGAAAAGTACGTGCCCGGAAGCTCCTGAGCGAAGTCCATCAGTATCCAGCTCACGATCAGGACCATGTAGTTGCCCGTGAAGAACGAGAAATTGCTCTTCAACCTTTCAGCGAAGCCCAAACAGCCAACCTACCCAGATTTGTACATGCAGCCTTTGGCTCTGTAACGGTAGTCAACGAAATAAACGTTGTGCGACGCAACGAACCAGAAAAAGCCAAAGAAAAACGGAAAAAAGGGTTCCCGAAATGCTTGTTTCCAGCCTTGTTTTCGCGTTCATTACGTTATTCTGAGTGTTGTTCATGGATTTGAGCTTCTTAGTCCGCTTTCGCACCCCTTAATAAGCTTTCGAGTCGTCAACAGCGGTCTAGAGGAAAGATAGTATGCCGTCGGGTAAGGAGTTCCAGGAGAAGGTCGACGTCCTCGACATTCTGATCAGCATCCTCAGGGACCACGAGGAATCGCTCCAGAAAATCGCCGAAAGGTTCGACGCCGTCTGCAACGAGGTCCAAAGCTTCGAAGAGAAAGCAGCGGTCCTCGACAGAGTCCTCGAACACCTCGGCGGACAAAAAATGCGAACCATCGTCGGAGCCACGGGAACCAAGGGACCCCTCGTCACCGTCAACTGCAAGAGCTGGCAATCATTCAGGGGCGCAAGCCAAGGAGCCCTCCTCGTAGCCTACGAGGTCGCGGGCGAAGAGGCGCACTTCTCCTCAGTCTCGGACCTGTCGGTCTTCACCTTCTCGGGCGAGCTCAACGAAACATCGCTGCGGGTGAGTAAGGGCGCGAAGCGGTGGATCGAGAAGGCCCTCAACATGGCGGAGGAGGACGACGCGTCCGAGTCAGGCGAAGCCGTATCAACGGACGGCGAAAGCGCATACAAAACCGTCGTCAACCCGAAGACCGTGCGAAGGTGGCTCTCCGAGGAGACGGGCGTGCCCGAGGACAGGGTAGTCGAAGGCAGAGTCGTCAGCTAACGGATTACCGATATTTTTCCTAAACATTTTTCCCAAAAACGGACAAAAGGCACAGTTTTTTCCCATAAATCAGAAATACATATAATCATTTGCCTTTCAATGGGAAAAAACGGGCGCCGCTGCCAAAAAACGGCAAAAAACGTATTCTTTTAACTAATATTGGCTAAACGTGTCCATTTCCGTTAGAAAAGCCCTAAATAGTCTTCTTTGGATAACATGGAACCGTAATCAGAAACTGAGGTAAGAAACAATGTTAACCAAAACGTGTTTGTCCCAGAGAAGGAGCAACCTGGAAATTGTTGCTGAAATTTTGAGGATCGCCCGGAAGGGCGCCAGAAAGACCCGAATCGTGTACGGCGCGAACCTGAACTTCAAGATGCTGGACGAGTACCTCGAAAAGCTCGGGAAGGCAGGCCTCATCACAAACGGCGAGGGCAACAGCGGACTCATCAGAACCACCGACAAAGGCGTCGAATACCTCCAGCAGTTCCACGGGCTCCAAGAGTTCGGGCTGGCATAAGCCTAAATGGACCAAAGATACATACTTCAAACAAGTATCAATAAACCAGAAACGGAGAAGGCCACCATGGCGCCGAAAACGTGGATGCTGCCCTTCCTCATAGCGCTCGGGGGAGTCCTAGCCGACTACGCCACGACGACGATAGCCCTCAACTTCTGCACGGGCCTCCACGAGACCCACGCCATGTACAACCCGCTTCTGGCGCTCTTCATCTTCTGGGCGGCCATCTCCGTGCTCACGTTAGCTCTGCCCAAGAAGAAGCCGTGGACCATAGGCATCAACGGACTCGCCCTAGCGTCGTACATCGGCGCGGTCAACAACACCCTAGTCATCCTCGGGCTCTTCACCGGGCTGGTCATTTAACAAACCGTTCCATGCTACGTGCCGCACAGGCAACGTTTTTTCACCGAAAACCGTTGACCCACGATTTGGGTGTTATGAAAGCGGCACGCGGGCATGGACAGAAAAATCTTATAAACCACTATCACGGAAATATAGACTCCCGATATGGATTTAGAATACATACTTAGATGGGGATAGTGTATGAAAACTCCCAGTACAATGAAAGCAAGTTATCTTTTATTCAAGTCGAGATCGCTCAACACTTTCCCCTATGCCTGGACAGCAGCCACTGGCGCATTAATGGCAAGTCATGGTTCGCCGCCGATCCTTCAGTTCTTTTTGGTCGTGTTCTCTGTTTTTAGTATGGCGCTATCCGTCTATATCTATAACGATCTCATCGACGCCGACATGGACAAGATGAACCCAGAAAAAAAGAACCGCCCATTTACTTCAGGAAAAGTTACTAGATCACAAGCCTTACGTTTCATCTACATAACCACCGCAATCGCAATAATATCAACATTATTTGTAAACCTGCAAACAGCCATACTATGCGTCTTATGGCTTGCACTGTTTCTTGCATACTCAAATCCGCACACTTACCTAAAAAGGAGAATGCTTCTTAAGGAAGGAACGCCAGCGATGGGCTATTTACTAGCAGTCATTATGGGTGCGGTTTCTGCAGGACCTATTTCATCAGGCGTAATTTTTGGCGCAATCTTTTGGGGAAGCCTCATTTTCGTATCAATTCCAGCATTCAGAGATACAACTGACCTGAAAGAGGACACAAAATATGGAGTTAAGTCATTGGCCAGTATCATGAGCTGGAAACGTAGAATCGAGATGACGTTGATTTTCTTCTTAGCCACGATGACTTTGACTCCATTAACCTATGTTTACTTTGGCTTTAATGTAGTATTTCCCATCGTAATGGTCGCTATGGGACTCATAATCCTGAGATACATGTTTCCCCTACTCAACGGTTTGGATGAGAAAAAATTTTCTCTATTAATCAAAGCTGGTTCTGTCTATATAATGACAGTTTCAGCATCAATGGTTGTTGGATCTCTCGCTCTCCCCCTATTATAATTGATTTATTTAATTATTCCATTCATTGAGCTGGAAACAACGTTCTTAACATCTGTCCCCTTTTCCCAAAGGACATTGAACGATTCAATCATCATTTTGCAGATTCTCTCGTTGTGGAAAAAAAAACCTAATGAAAAAGTTTTTGAGCATGGCTTAGGCACTTCAACCATGGCGATTTTTTCATCAAAAATGAAAAAAGTATACGGAAAATCTCTATATCTAATATTAATGTTGGGTGAATTGAGAA
>CAZOKM010000130.1:0-2785 GCA_964580405.1 uncultured Candidatus Bathyarchaeia archaeon
AATATGTTGTTAGAATTAAGCCAGTCCATTGGAACATGAAAAATCGTCCCGAAGTAGGGCAGGGTTTCGTTGTCCTGTGTGAGGTTAAAGATTTTGAGCGCATAACTGCCTGTGTGCACGCATTCCTGTGTTACGTTCATGTGCCTCGATGCCACTGTTGGGGACAATTTTCCAATCCCATAAGGACTTACCCTAACGGGCGCCCACAACGGCTCCAGCGTCCCATCCTCAAACCCACCATTTGAGATTGCGCTACTTGGCATATTGTTTGACAATACAGCTGTGGATGGAAGTGCGAACACGAACGTCACTAATAATAGTACCACAAGGAAGCCGAATTTGCGGAGTGATGACATTTCGCACTTCATTATAATCTTCTCTTTCTCTATTTTACGGCATCCTAATCACAAATTTGCTGCGGGCGGATTAATAAAGCATTACGCCACCTCCCATGGAACGTTTTATCCGAAAAAAGGAGATGCTTCTCTGTCTCGGTGTCTCTATTGCAGTGTTTAGGTAGAATGAATCGTCTGTTCCGGCGAATGAAAATTGACTGCCGAGGAGGTGCAGACGATGGTTCTGGGCAAGGAGGGAGGAAACCGTTTTCGGGGGAAACTGATGAATGTTGAAGCTGGATTGAGGAAGACGAGTATTATTATATTCATTGGTGACCAAAGAAGATACTCGAAGCCGTTGAGGGAGCCTAAAGTAACCGTTCAAGAAGGCAATTTGAGATGATCCGGAAAGTAGCGCAGAAACTTCTGAACCGCACGGGTAACCTGTTTTGGAGGCTTTCTTGTGGCTAGGAGACTCTCCGTGGTCGTGCCGACCTACAACGAGACTGAAAACGTAGCTGAGCTCATGAAGAGGATAGCTGCATCATTGAGGGAAGTTGACTTTGAAGTTATCTTTGTGGACGACGGTAGCCCTGACGGGACCGCTGACGTGGTGGAGAAACTTGGTATAATCCATGGTTACGTGAAGGTTCAAAAAAGACCGTGTAAACTGGGATTGGCGTCCGCAGTTCTGGACGGCATAGGGCTTGCGGAATCGGACATTATAGCGGTTATGGACGCGGACCTGCAGCACCCGCCGGAGCTTCTGCCAAGGTGCTTCGTGATCGACGTGCCCGAAAAACCGCACGGACAGGCTTCGTCGCTTACGGAGACAAGGTCTCGAGTGTTATACCTGACGAAGGGCATGCCGAACTTGCCCAGCGTCGTCACAACGAGCTCGCCGACCTCGCCCGTCTTCAATGTAGAATGCGTTTTGGGGTCGAGTATCTCGGGGTAGAGGTAGTCATGGAGAAAATGAAGGCTGTGGTGGAGCCAGCACTCGACGGCGGCGACGCCGATCTCGGCCATCCCGAAGAAGTTGTACACCTCGGTTCCCCAGCAGTCCTCAATCCTGCTCTTGGCAGCCGGAGTGAGGGGTTCCCCCGTGACCATGAGCCGCCTTATCTTCAACCCGCGCAGGTCCACGCCCGTTTCTGACGCCACGTCGGCCAGCCTGAGGGCGTAGGAGGGCGTGGCTAAGACCACAGTGACGTCGTGGTCGCCTAACACGTGGACCGTTTCCTTGCTAGGGGTCAACGTTCCGGGCCCAACAGGGTAAACCAAAGCTCCCGCTTCCATGGCTCCGAACGTGTACTCGGTGCCGGGCTGAATCAGCCCCATTCCGAAGGTGTTCACTACGACGTCTGAGTCAGTGAGTCCGAGATACTTTTTCAGGGCGTCGCGGGCCTTGGGTACCAGCCATTTCTTAAAGTCTTCGTAGGTAAGCATGACGAAGAACGGGCGGCCCTTCGTCCCGGACGTGGCGAAGCCTATGCCGAGTTTGTCTTGAGCGACTCCGATGGTGCGGGGTTTGGGTTGGCTCTCGAAGTCTTTTTTGCTGTAGACGGGTAAACGGCGCAGGTCTTCGGGCGATTGGATGTCCGCCTCTTTTTCGCCCATCCTTTCTCTGTATAGTGGCACGTTTTCGTAGGCGAACTTGACTGTTGACTTGAGCTGCTTTAGCTGCTTCGATTCGAGAGTCATGTCTTCTTCCTCGGCAATTCAGAGCTTGTACTCCTTGCATAAGGCGTCGTATAGGTCGGACACGTAGGGCGCGCAGCCTGGGATGATGTTGCCGCGTTTCTTGCCATCGCGCTGCGCGAACAGGAGTTCGGAGGCGCAGTTCCCGACGAGCCAAAGGTCGCCCTCGTAATTCGATATCGGCGGAGTCTCGGGCATGGGTTTACCCGTGTAGACGGTTATCTTCTTCAGGTGCTCCAGCTTTCCCTCGTGGGACAGCCTATCCAGGGAGTGTCTGATGGCGGACAGGCATCCCAAGCACGCTCCTCCCTCTATGCAGAGGACGTTGGGGAAGACGCCTGCGGAGCTGATGCAGCCCCGCTTGAAGTGCCTTCTGACCGCCTCGGGCTTTTCTCCCACGATTTCGATGCGGCTCAAGTCTCCGCAGCCTAAACCTTCCATGTGGGCGATTCTTATCGCGTCAACCTCGTACGGTTCGATGCCCATGATGGAACAGGTGACCGCGTCCGTCGCGACGACGTCGGTTCCCGCGACTACCACGTTGAAGTCCTTAACGGTTTCTCCGTAGTGCGGGGCCTGTCCCTCCATGGGCCAGATGCCGTCGGTGACTGTCAGGGATGGCGGCTTCAGCCGTAGTATGTCGACGATTTTGTAGTTGACGTCGTTCCTGTGGAAGAAGAGCCTCTGGTCGTCCATGGTCAGGCCGTGGAGGTTCTTGATTCCCAGTGACACGAGGGTGTGCATGTGGG
>CAZOKM010000130.1:2795-4181 GCA_964580405.1 uncultured Candidatus Bathyarchaeia archaeon
ATCTTGGGCAGGTTGACCAGCACGTCGCTGTCCAGCACAACCTTCGGGACCCTGATTCTAGTGAAGACTCTGGCGTTCGGAATCTCAACCTCTGAGCATTCCTCTTCGTCGAAATAGCACAATTCCACGTCGAGGTCCTTGAGGAGCTCCCCAATCTTGGCGGTCTCGAAGACTGACCTTGCGGACAACCTGTAGCCGGGTTTCTCGCCCACGACGACCTTCTTCGCTCCCGCCTCAAGCGTTAGGAGGGCAACGGCGCGTATGACTCTCGGGTCGGTGATGGTGCTGAGCTTGTTAGGGATGGGCCTGACAAGGTTAGGTTTTATGAGGACCTTCTTGCCCGCGACGAGGCTCCTGAGGTTGCAGGAGGCTGAGACCGCTTTTCTGACGAGATCCGTGACCGAATCTAGGCTTGCTCTGTCGTAGTCTTGGGGCGACCCGATTATGCGCTTGGCGTGGCTGACTGCGACTTGGCTCACGAAGGCTTGCTCCTACGGGTTTGGATGGAGTTCAGTCGAATATTTGTTCGTTATGTTATTTGATAGGGGTCTGTCGAATTTAAGGGATACCCTTCAGTTTGTAGGATGCTTGTTTTCCTTTACGAGCCAAATTGTTGAACCCTACAGGTCCCTAAAAAAGTTTGTACTGTAAGGAGTGTAGATGAAACCTTTAATAGGTTTGAGAGGGAAGATACCAATTCTGTGGGAGGACCCTTAACGTTCGTCCCTCAGCATGTTACGGAGGCGAAAGAATGACTGAAGTCGGACAGATGTATGTGTGTGAAATATGTGGCAACAAGGTTAAGGTTGTGGAATCTGGTGCGGGGACACTGGTCTGCTGCGGAAAGCCGATGAAACTTCTGAAGAAAAAGTGAGTTGCTTCAGAGTCTCCGAGCTTCCTTTTTTCAATGGTTTGAAGAATGTTAGCTACGCAACAACTTATAATGGACTTTTATAGATATCACTTAATGGTCTACATGAGAGAACGCAAGGCGAGATATCATGACTCCTGAGGAATTTAAAAAAAGGTGTAAGGGTATCGTCCCAGTGCAGTACTGCCCCTTCACAAAGAAGGGCGAGCTGGACATTAACGGTTTGAGGCAGAACACCCAGTTCCTTGTCGATTATGCCAAGGGTGGTAAGGATTTGGTGATTATGACTAACGGCAGCACCACGGAGTTCTATGCTAACTCGATTGAAGAGCAAAAAACGGTCATTAAAGAGGTTGTGGAGGTTGCTGGCGGAAAAGTTCCCGTTGTCGCTGGCACGAGCCAAGCGGGCACGAAAGAGACAATAGAAATGGCCAAGTACGCTGAAGGAGTCGGGGTGGACTGTGCGATGGTGGTTCTACCTTATTATCATACTCCCACCACAGAGGGGATGTACC
>CAZOKM010000131.1:0-4106 GCA_964580405.1 uncultured Candidatus Bathyarchaeia archaeon
AGCAAGGAGTACCTGAAAAGGTCTGGGGCGATACTGCACCACAACATCGACAAGTCCCTGCTGGCAGCTGGAGAGGTCGAGACAAAGTTCAAGGGCGGAGAGGTGAAGAAGCCGATGAAGCTCATTTTTGGCGACAGGGCAACCTACAAGCTGGATGGAGACGAAATCCCTGTTAAGGAAATCGCTGTCCAAACGGCGAAGGACTGGTTCAAGAGGAACCTGAGGTTCGTGGACCCCAGCAAGCACGTGGCTTACCAGGTGGAGATTCAGCCCGGCTCCTCTGCGCTCACGGACATTTTCAAGAGGGGCGGGAAGGTCCTCGAGGCGAACGATACTTCCGCGGCTGTGGGGTGGGCTCCGCTGACCAAGACGGAGTTGGCTGTGCTGAAGACGGAGAACTACGTGAACTCGAAGGAGTTCAAGAAGAGGTTTCCCGAGTCCGGGGAGGACGTCAAGGTGATGGGGCTCCGCTGCGACGACGAGCTGGGGCTCACAATCTCGATGGCATTCGTCGACCGCTTCGTCGACGACGAGAAACAGTACTTCAGGAAGAAGGCCGACATCCTCGAAGACACCACGCGTTTTGTCAAGGAGAACAACAGCTTCGCCAAGACGACGGTGCAGCTCAACACCCTAGACACTCCGGGAAGAGGCGTAGGCGGAGTCTACTTGACCGTGCTTGGGACAAGCGCGGACGGCGCCGATTCGGGGCAGGTGGGCAGAGGCAACAGGGTGAATGGGCTGATTTCGCTTAATAGGCCTCAGTGCTCGGAGGCTGCGGCAGGTAAGAACCCCGTCAGCCACGTGGGAAAAATCTATAATCTCCTGACCCACAAGGTTGCGAACGAGGTTTACAAGCAGGTTCCGGGCGTGAAGGAGGTCTACGTTTGGATGCTAAGCCGGATTGGGCAGCCCATCGACCAGCCTGCGGTTGCGGCGGTGCAGCTGATTCCGAGTAGCCGTTCGGCTTTCGAGGGGATTAGGAAGGAAGCCGAGAAAGTCGTTGACTACGAGCTTGAGAACATAGGCAACTTCTGCATGGACCTCGCGATGGGCAAGATGCCTGTCTGCTAGGCCATCTTCTTCCTATTTTTGAATCACCATCGACGCGTACCCGACGATGAGGTCCGTGCCCCCGCCCGTGTCGTAGCTCGTCCCGTACTTGAGGAGCCTCACCTCTTTCGCGCCCAGCTTTTTGGTTGCGACCAGCATCGTGGCGACGGGCAGGGAGCCGCACATCGTGTAGCCTTTTTCTTGGACGAGGTTGACGAGCTTCTCGGCGTCCAGCGCGAGTATCGTGTCGATGATGGACTTGTCCGCATCGTTCACCCACTTCAGCGCCTTCTCGAAGGGTCTCATTCCGACGGGCATGTAGCCGTAGTTCGGCCCGTAGTGGATGAAGTCGGTGCTTCCGACTACGACGATGTCTCTTTGCTTGTTTCTGGCTGCTTTGGATACTGCGGCGCCGACGTCCGCGCACATTTCGTAGTCTGCGTAGCCCACGGTTATCGGTACGATTTTGAAGCTTCCGCCGTAGACGTACTGGAGGAACGGCAGCTGGACCTCGATGGAGTGCTCTTCCTCGTGGGCGTCCGGGTTGATGTCCAAGAATCCCGAGTTTCGGGCTATTTCTCTCGCGAGGTCCGTGTCCACTTCCACGTCGCCTAGGGGCATCTGCCACTTCCCTTCGAGCATCGCGCTGAAGCCTGGGTAGCCTCTGTGGTTCACTCCGATAATGACGAAAGTTTCTGGGGTTCCGTCCTTCGCCAACTCGCTGTACGCGTGCGCGGCAATCGGTCCCGAGTATGCTAGTCCCGCGTGGGGGACGACGGCTCCGACTATTCGTCTTTCTCCGTGCGTGGATGCTTTGGGGAGATCGCCGACGCCGTGTTCCGACCTGAAGCACCATTCGACCTCCCTCCGCTCTCCCTCGCGGTCGAAGGGGTGAAAGCCATACGCTGACGCTCTTCTGACCTTCAATCTTGGTCCCTAACAAGAATGAAGCTTAATCTGCATATAAGAATAGCAGAAGATGGCTGCCAATGACTTCATTTACGACTCCGGGTTGCGCAGCAGATTCGCTTCGTTCAGGGCCTGTCTGTTTTGACCAACATTAGTTTTTTTGTTTGACCAACAAACCGTGCTAGAGCCGTCTGATTTGATTATCATTTGAAAAGGCGTTATGATTATCAATTCGTAGCTAAAGACCTGTCTGATTTGAGTGACATTAGAATTTTTTGTTTGAGTGACAATATTTTTCTATGAAAAAGGCTCTGTTTTGCCGATTGTTTGCTGTGCTATTTTGGATTTTTTGGTCATTGGTCCATGCTGGTTTCTGCGTTGTTCGGTTTGTTTTTCTTTTTCAGAACTGTTTTATGTATGTGCTGAGATGTGTTGCCGAGTTGACTCTTTTTTTCAGGTCGAGATGCAAGTAGGCTGCCTTCGGGTTGTTGTACGGCGGTCCCTTCCTCGAAAAGACGGTCAGGACCTTGCCGCTGTGGCTGAACGCGTAGCCTTCGCTGGCGGGTTCGTGGCTTCTGACGAGGAATTTCGCCCCGACCATTCTGAGGAAGGCGTCCGTCACGTCCTCGCCGAAAAAGCGTCCCGCGCCACGATACGAAAAACGTGTCCCCTTTATGATTTCAGCTGGGTCGCTCCACAAAATCTCCTCCAAGTGTGGCTCAGCTGGGTGCTTCTGGTACGCGTAGGCGACGTCGTCAAGCGTCTTCGCCCTGCTGGGGGCTCCGCCGTGCAGCATCACGAAGCTGTCTTCCACGAGAACCGCCGTGTAGAACCGCCTGAACAGGGCACTGAGCCCCGCGTAAACCGTCTGCCAGTCCGAGCCAAACTTCCTCTGCAGGTGGCTGGGCAGGTCGTGCGGGCGAGCCATAAGGTCCTCCGGTCCCTCGTGGTTCCCCTGAAGCAGAACAACGTTATCTGGGAACAACGCCTTCAAGCTCAAAACGACATAATAGACTTCGGGCGAGTAGGGTCCGCGGTCGCCGTAGTCCCCGAGGAAGACGAGGCGCACCTGCGCTCCGCTGCGGCATTTTTCGATAAAATCTGTCTCCTTCAGAATCTCGTAGAGGCTATCTAAATCGCCGTGCAGGTCCCCGATTACTACTGCCTCACCTTCGGGAGCCAAACGGACAAGCCTTCCCGTAATCCTCATCTTATCGTTGCTTACTTCCGAAGAGAGTATCTGACCGACTTGGTTGACTCGTTTCATGAAGTCTTTACTGTCAACGTTGGACGCTTCGTTGAACAAGCCTGCGAGTGTTTCCATCCGAACCCTTCAACCCAGAAATCGGGGAAGCTAATATTAAAGGTTGAGAGGCTACAATAAACCAGAACGTTGACGAACGGTGAAAGGATGCCCCAGTTTCCGAAGGTGAGCTTCGAGGAGACCCTTGGGACGCACGTCCTGCCCTCGCTGTGCATAGGATGCGCCACATGCGTCGCGGTGTGCCCCTTCGATTGCCTCGAATACGTGAACGAGAAGCCTTCTCTAGTCAAAGAATGCAGGATGTGCGGCATCTGTGCGCAGGTCTGCCCAAAGTACCATTTGTCCGTTCCAGAGTTAGAACGGCTCGTGTTCGGCAGGGAAAGGAGAGTCGACGAGGAATTTGGCATCTTCCGCCGCTTAGTCGTCGCGCAGGCTGTGAACCCGATAATCCGTAAAGTGTGTCAGGATGGCGGCGTCGTCACGGCGCTTCTGGTCCACGCCCTGAACGAGGGGCTTATTGACGGCGCGGTCCTTTCGGGCGCGAGCGAGGCTGAGCCCTTGAAAGCGGTTCCGAAACTTGCCACGACAATTGATGAAATCATAGGGTGCGCTGGGACGAGGTACACCTATTCACCGAGTATGCTTGCCCTGAGGGAAGGCGTGAAACAGAAAAGGAGGAGCCTCGCGTTCGTCGGGACGCCCGACCAGATTCAAGCCTTCAGAAGGGTTCAAGCCCTTCCTCTGAAGAAATACTCCGAAGCGGTTGCCTTCACGGTCGGCGTCTTCTGCAGCGAGTGCTTCACCTATGAGGGGCTGGTGAACCAGTTGATTCGGAAGGGGCTGGGAATCGACGCGGCGGAGGTCGCGAAGCTCAACATCA
>CAZOKM010000132.1:0-4091 GCA_964580405.1 uncultured Candidatus Bathyarchaeia archaeon
GACATGTACCGGGAGATGGTGAAGGCGGGCTGCCGAATGATGTACTTCGGCATCGAGAGCGGCACCCAAAAGGTCCTCGACTACTACGACAAGCGGACGACTACGCAGCAGTCTAGGGAGGCCGTGGAGAAGGCGAGGAAGGCGGGGATGGACCTCATCGTCGGCTCGTTCATCATCGGCGCCCCCAACGAGACCAAAGCAGACATCCAGGAGACCCTCGACTTCGTGAAGGGGCTGAACCTCGACATCCCCCAAATCAACGTCCTAGGCGCCTTCCCCGGAGACAGCATCTGGCGGGAGTTCAGCGACAGGGGTTTAATTGATGAGGACAGGTACTGGGAGAGGGGAGTCGGAGCCTCGGACGTTTTCTCCGACGCGGTGTCGCTCGAGGAGATGAGGGCGATGGTGCGCAGGTTTTACAAGGAGTTCCTCACGTCCCCCAAGTACGTGGCGAGGCAGCTTCAACTAACGCTCAAGAGTACATACCGCCTCAACGTCGTCTTCGACAGCCTGAGCAGGATTAGAGCCGTGATGGACGGCATTTCCAGCTACACGTCGCTTTAAGACTCTTCGGTAAAAGGATTGGCGATTTCGGTATTTCCATTTTCGCCGTCGTAGACCCGTCTGATTTGATAATCATCTTTTTTCAAATTATGATTATCAATTGTGCTTTGTGAATACCCGACTGATTTACCGAGCAAAATTTCAGTTGTTTTGGTGCGCAAATTTTTATGTGTTTCTGTCCGTCTAGAGGGGGGTTATATATAGCGTGGTCGGAAAAGCTGACCATTTCCTGCCTCTGGTCTGATTTGTGTGACATTAGAATTTTTGTTTTGTGTGACATTGTGCCTTTCGTGATTTATCGAAACTGGCACTTGCTTTGGGTTCTCGTTGTTTGCGGTTTATTGGATTTCGTGACTGCTTTCTTGTTTTGAGGCTTCGAAGTAGAGCCGTTCCAGCAGCCCCGTTTCTTCCCTGACCTGAGTGGCTTTTTCCTTTTCGTGTTTAATGAACCACTCCACGAGCTGTTTCGGGCTGCTTGTTCGCACCGTGACCTCGTCCTGCTTCAGGGTTACGTCTCGCACGTGTTCGAGCTTGCTTAGGGCGTCCATGAGCCTTTTCGGGTTTCGAGTCTTAACCGTGAAGCTGTGGGCGTAGTATTTTTCCGCGAGGCTCTCCAGCGGTCCGTTATCTACGACGGTGCCTTTTTCGATTATGACTACGGATTCGCACACTCTCTCAAGTTCGGGCAGGATGTGCGTGGAAATCAGCATCGACGAGCCCTCCTCGCTAATCGCCTTCAATATTTCCAGTGCTTCCGCCCTCATCTTCGGGTCCAGGTTCGCAGTCGGCTCGTCCAAGATTATCATATCCGGCTTGCCGATTATCGCCTGCGCTATGCCCAGCCGCTGAACCATCCCCGCCGAGTACTCTGCCGTCTTCGCGTTTCGGGCGTCCCACATGCCGACCTTGGTCAGCGTTTCCTCGATTTCGCGGTCCAGGTCATTCACTCCGCGGAGCTTGCCCACGAGCTCCAGAAGGTCGATGCCTGTCGCCCAGCCCGGGAAGATCGGCTTCTCGTGCAAGACGCCTACCCTCTTCCTCACGGACTCACCGCGGGTCCACGGGTCCAACCCGAAAACCTTTATTTTACCGCCTGTGGGCCTGATCATCCCCAGAATCAACTTTATAAGGGTACTTTTGCCTGCACCGTTCGGCCCGATGAGCCCCGTCACGCCCTCTTCGAGCTTGAGCGAAACCTCGTTCAGAGCTAAGGTTTTCCGGTACCTTTTCGACAGGCCCTCGCACTCGATTATCACGTCGTTCTCCCCCTCTTGAAGACCCTTTCAACGACCAAACCAACAACACCGAGGGCTCCGCCAAACACTGCAATTATAAGGGAGTCGTAGAAGAAGTCCCACTCGAAAACTCTGGTTGCGAGTATTCCAACGCCTGCCATGGCGGTCTCTGAGTCTGTGGTTCTTAGGACCAAGCCGTATACGCCTCTTCTGTCAGGTCTGAAGGTCAGCGTTCCCCAATTCTCTACGACCGCGTTGGTTATTGCGTAATTGCTGTGTTCTCCATACTGCTCGAACAGTTGGTTGAAGGGTATGACCATGAACTCTATCGTCGCATTGCTGTTAATCGTTACAGCGTAATTATATGACACTAGGAATTCGCAATCGCCCGCATAGGTTCCTGGCATGACCAGTGTCGTTGGAATGTATGAATTTAGACTCCCACCGAAAATTTGAAGAGTATTACCGCATAATGTCGAAAGCGACGCGACGATAATTATGAGTCCAAGCTTGGATATAATGTTCAATCAGGACACCTCCAGTTTCCTGATAAAAATGTAACATGAAAGGCAGATCAACAATACTGAAAAAAACGTTGTGTAAATGGCGCTTGTCATTTCAGACAACCCCCAAGCAAAAGCGTATGGCGGAAGAAACCACTGCGCGCCGGGAGCAACTTGCCTGACAGAGTAGAATGAGTATAGCGTTATAAGCGAATAGAGCGAGGCATGCCAAGCTCTGCGCGAGTTTACCGAAAAATACATTGAAACCGCGAACGTGAATAATGTCGCTAAAACAAGAGAAATGCACGGTTGAAGAACATAAAACGGTGATGCTGCGAGAAGACCCAAGAAGTCTCCGGGCGCTTTCATGAACATCAGATAGTAGATAGCGCCCAGTCCAATAGAGAATACTATTATGAATTCTGCTAGGAACTTTATTGCGAAGATTTTAAGTCTACTCGTAGGTAAGGAGACGTAGAACTTCAGAATACCTGACTCAAACTCGCTAGCAAAAGAGGTTGAAACTAGTATAGCTGAAAAGAAAGATAGGGCAAGGTATAGTCCGCTGACAGAATCGCTTCCCATCCATCCAAGAAAACGTGCAAGAATTATGGACAACAGTTCTTTGTCATTACTAACAGAAGTACCACCGCCTATTCCTGCCCCTAGCTGCGATGTAAAGAACATGAATGCTGTTAAAGGAAGGATTACTTTTAACCTAAACAGCGACGCGAGCTCCCACTTAAGAAGAATCAGGGACTTCAAACTAGGGTTCTCCTCCAGCTCCTAACCAACGTAATAGTGAACAACACGACCAAAACACCAAGCAAAATGTAGGGAAAATACGTTTTCAGAAGCACCGTAATGTCTGTTCCCCCAGCAGAGATTCCAATATCGATATTGGTATCCTCAAGGTATATCCAATAAACAGCCTCACCCACCTCTTCCATTTCTTCAAAAAAGTGAACCCCGAATTTCTGAGTTAAAATGTCATCAACATACAATCCGGCTACAAGTAAACCGCACTGGGACTCATAAACCCAGGATAGATGAATACCACCAGTTACAGGACCATATACTATTTTACCAAGTTCAAGATTAGTCGCATTGGTATTAACTGAAACAGCCACAACTAGGTCTACTAGACCCATTCCAGTTTTAATAAGCGGTGAGCCGGTTTCTTTGCTCATACTAAATACTCTGGACACCCGAGGGTTTTTGACAGTCTCGTTCAGCCATGAACTGACAAGGGTGATGTCCCTTTCAACGGTGTATACGTCAGATGCCGCTGGAAGCCTTGTCAGGTCAATCCAAAACCACGCCTTGCCCCAAACTTCGCCATTCTCCACCAAATCCATAGTCTCGGTGTTAATAACAACCTCAACAGTTTTCGTATTATTACCAGTTGAAAGCGTAACCTCTAATGTTGCCAAGTTACCTTCTATGCTGAGGACTTCCCAACGGTAATAGCCTTCGCCCAAATCATAAAGTTTCCACCCAAAGTCTCCCCAAACCAAAGGCCCGTTGCTTGCATAAGCGTGTTTAAATTTGTAAACAGCATAGTCGCCCTCTTTTAGCCACCCAGGCTGAGAATGCACGTAATTGAGCTTTGGAAATAGGATTAATAAAATGATAAAGAAGCCAAGTTTCTTGAAATGTTTTACTATTCGTCCCTTCATTTCTCAGAATCTCCGCTAATTATAAATACAATTTAATTGTAAACTATTTATGCTTTACTATAAATAATATTAATGTTTTTCCATCATTTAGATGCTTCATAGATTAAATA
>CAZOKM010000133.1:0-4078 GCA_964580405.1 uncultured Candidatus Bathyarchaeia archaeon
ACGTTGTTGGCGATTTGGATTGCCTGCTGGTACCGCGCCTCCATCTCCAAGTGGACCGCGTCGACGCTGCTGCCGTGGACGCTGTCGTGTGCTTGGTTCAGGAGCATGAGCTTCCACGCCGCTGAAAGAAGGCTCCTCGGATATTCGTACCCAAACAATGCCGCGTAGCAGGACAGGGGCTCAGCGTAGTTCTCTAAAAGAATCTCCGCCTGCCTGTTCTGCTGCTTGAGGTACATGCGGGTGGAAAGCACGCCCGACAGAACGTAGTGGTACCGGGCTCCCCAGAACTCCCCAACGTAGGTCTGCATCTTCCCCTTCATCGGCCGCAACGGCTCAATGTAGTCCAGCAGTCCCCCCTGAGCCATCTTGACGCCCAAGTTCTGTTTGTTGATGTATTCGATGGCGTCGACTATCCCCGGCTGCGCGTGCGAATGGTCGTAGCCGTTCATGAACAGCAGCGTACCCGAAAACGATTTGGGCGCCAACGTCCTAGTCAATTGTTTGACTTTATCAACAAGCGTCTCAGGGTCGAACCTTTCCAATGTATCGCCGAACGACCTCGGGTATGTTGAGAGCCCACACGGTCCCTCCCAGAGCCTGACGAACCTTTCCTGCTCGGAAGGCGTGACGCCCAGCAACGCCGCGTTGATGTAGCCGTCAATCAGGTGCAACGCGATGACCTCGGAGCCGTCCGGAGCCCGCCACACGAACTCGGTCTTCAGCTCGTCCCCCTCGTCGCCCATACCCCTCATGAAGACGAAGTTGTCGACGCCGAACCCGCGGAAAACCTGCGGGAGCTGCGACGGGTGGCCGAAGTTGTCGGGCACGTACCCAACCTTCGAGACGCCGCCGAACCGCCCCGCGGCCCTGTGACCAAGCAGCAGGTTCCGCACGAGCGACTCCGAGCTCACAAGCCACTCGTCAGGCTGCGTGTACCACGGCCCGACGAAGAGTTTTCCTTCTGAGACTAATTTTTTTATGACTTCAGCTTTTTCAGGTCGCACCTCAAGATAATCGTCAATGACGGACGTCTGCCCATCAAGCGTGAAGCACTTGTAACCCGGCTTCTGGCTGAATACCCTCAGCAGGTCGTCCATGAACTCAACGAGCCACATCCTGTACTCCTGGAACGGCATGTACCACTCGCGGTCCCAGTGGGTGTGCGGCACGACGACGATTTTCCTGTCGGGCATTCCTCAGGATTCCTCACTGTTCGATTTTCTTCAGCAGCGATTTTCCTTCGCACTTGAACGGGACTTCGAGAACGTCGGCTATCGTGGGCGCGACGTCGATTATCTCGGACTCCCCAATGATTTTACCCCTGAACGATTTGTCGAGGGCTCCCCCCGAAACGATGGACAAAACCCTTCGAGCGCAGCCAGAATACTCGCCCTTCGAACGGTCGTTCGCGTAGTCCCAGACCTCGCAGTCGTACGGCGGCAGGTGGTCGCAGCACCAGTTCGGCGAGTTGACGCCTATCATCTTGCCGACCTCCCTCGCGGCTGAGCAGGCGGCGTGATAGCCGTGGTCAGACGCTAGGATCAGGTAAGTGTGGTCCCAGAGGCCGTCGGACTTGAGGTACTCGACTACCTCTCCCAGCAGTCCGTCGAGGAATTGGATGTACGAGTGCTTCGACGAGCGGACGTGGGGGTTCCAGAACGCGTAGGAGGGGCAGTTGGACACGATGTCGTTGACGGGGAAGTAGACGAGGACGAGGTTCCAGTTCTTCGTCTTCCTCAGGTACGGTAGCGCAAGGTCCCTCCACATCGCCTCGTCAGGATAATACGACGTCAGGGCGTGGATGTCGCCAGCCGTGTAAAAGTAGCCCGGAGCCGCCCAGTTGTTGGTCGTGAAGCACGCGGACGTAATGCCCTCGGGGTTACTGCTTTTAGCAAATTCGAGCAGGCCCACGGGGTCAGAGGGGTTCCTCTCGTAGTACGACTGGTTCTTCAGAGACTTCCAGAAGGGCTCAACGTTGTAGCCCCCCGTCGCGAGGTACTTCATGCCGTGCGGGGTGTCGCAGGTTCCCCGGTTCCACGCGAAGGCAAAGACTCCGTTCTCTATGAGAGACGAAAAGGTTGGAATCAAGCCCTTCTTGTGGTACCCCCACACGTTGACTGGCGGCATGTTCTCGGCAACGGTGACTCCTTCCGCCCAGTGCCCAGCAAGCTGGTCGATTACGATGAACAGCACTCTCGTCATGTCTTCGTCGTATTCCACAGGAGCCATCATGCGGCATCACGCTCTGCTTCGTTAAACTGTCTAAACTTTAGGTTATGTCTTTCGGGGTCCTACCACGGCCATATCCACGCCGACTTGAGGATGATGGAAACGGACACCCCCAAACCCGCGCTGATGCTCACGCCGGCCATCAGCCCAGCCATCGCCATGAACTTGAGGTCTTTCCAGCCGGGAATTATTCTGACGACTATCACGTCACTGATGAGCGAACCCACGAAAATTGCTATGGCTGCGGGAGGGATCTGGAAGGCTCCGAGGAGCAGCCCGATGGCTGAGAACGGGACACCTAATTTGGTCACGACGGACTCGGCTGCCACAAGCACCATCGAGATTCCCATGCCTATGCCTATGTTCTCCGGGGGGATCTGTATCTGCCTCGTGGCGTACATGAGAAGCTCAAGCATGCTTTGGGGCCAGTACATCAGAGTGTAGGGGTAGGCGGTTGACGGGATCGGCGTCATCCTCCAGAAGAAGTCGTAGAAGACCACGCTCAGTAGAAGCGCCGCGATGTTGCCTATGATGAACATTTTTATGAAGTCCATGGGCTTCGTCTCGGTCAAGTAGGCTATTTTTATCGACTGGACTATGCCCGACGAGCCGCCCGTTTCGATGGCTGGCTGGAAGTCCCACCCCACGAGCCCCTTGTAGTCCGTGAACAGGGTTATCATGCGCCACGGGTATGGGAAGGATGGGCTCATGCCACCAATGCCCAGAGCTCTCGAAGAAATTAGAGCCATTAGAAAGCTGTAGCCCGTTGAAAGCAGAATGGCTATCCACGCTGGGTACTCGGGGACGAAATAGAGGAAGAGCCCAGCGGAGGCCAGCGACGAAAGCACAAATATGATTAAAACCACAGGGACCGAGGTCCACCCTCCGGCTCCGCTTCTGATTTTTCCGATAAGCTTGAAGGACTTGAAGACCTCCTTCCTTAAAAGGAAAACGTACCAAAACGCCATCGCCATGCTCATCCCGAACTGGAACGGCAGCCAAATTCTCAAGGTCGACCTGTACTGGAGGCTGGCTATGCCCATTCCGGGGTAGTACTCTTGGACCCACTGCGGGAATACGTTCGGGAAGTGAACTAAGAACAGGTTGTTCGCAATCACGTAGACAAAGATGGAGGATATGACAAGGCACGTGGCTACGCTCAGCGGGATGACGATGCCCATCGCGTACGTCAGTATGTCGGTTGACAAACCTATCACGGCGCCCGGGAGGACGTCCTGAGTGAAGCTCGTGAGGTCCACGAAGGGAAGCGGAATTATGGGCGTGCCGATGAGCTGCGGAGCGTAGATGATCAGACCGAACACGAGCCCAATCATCACGGAGAAGATGAAGATTCTCATCTGGTCCTCCTTCTTCTCGGACAACACCTGAACGAGACTGCTCTGAATCTTAGCAAACGGGAACTCCAGCTTCTCGACGTCAACGAACAAGTGGGAGCAGAAAAGCCCTATTGAAACTGACTGGACGAGTCCCAGGAGGACCATTATGAGGACTATCGCGATGGGCTGGAACCACTCCCCCACGAAAAAGGTCCGAAGCTGCAGGACACTCAGATCCTTCGGGACGAACCACGACGGAATCAGGTTGACCAAAGGCTGACCGTAAAGCAGCACGTGGGAGAACACAGGGTGAGTCGAATAGTAGACCCTCCAGATTAGCCCGTAATAGGGCGTGACGAGGCTGGAAACGGCGGAGACCACGGAGAACATGATGAAGAGCTCCTGCTTAGTCAGCGGGTTCCCGAAGTACCTCGTGATCTCGCTGAATATGATGGCAATGACGAAGGATGCTGCCACGCCTAGGGTGCCTGCGCCGGACGTCAGGTTCATGT
>CAZOKM010000134.1:0-4067 GCA_964580405.1 uncultured Candidatus Bathyarchaeia archaeon
TTCGGGTAGGGCGGGTAACCCTCTCCGGGCACGTTGTTCAGCTGAATCGGGTCCTGAGGCTTGAACGAGGATAAAAGTTTCAGGTCCTCCAACGGGTGCTTGATCACCTGCCCCTGAAGGCCGTCTGCGAGGAACGACCAGACGCATCCCCACTCGTCCGTGACGGTGTTGCCCTTGCGGCGGACCCCGAAGTCGTCGAAGTCTCGTTCCCCCTTCTGGTACTCGTCGAACAACGTTGGATGTTCTAGGACTAAGTTCCTCAGCTGGTTGCGGTATGTGTGCCAAAGTGGAGGAGAAATCGAGATGTTGCATGGAATCCACTCGGGACCCGTCATCTCTGCAGCGCGTAAATAATTTTGTCGCGAATCCATCGCAACGCACCAAATTGATTTAAGGCAGGTCTAGAATATTAAAAGTAAAGCATTAAGCTTACCCAAAAAATTGGTTATGGGTTTTATTTTATGCTGCACGCGGTGATTGAAAAGTTTGTCTTTTGAAATACAGGAGCTACCTGACGTCATAGGTGTCATAATACTTCTAACCCTCAGTAAAGGAACCCAGATGCCGAAGCCCTTGCTAAGGCAACGAATCGGCAAACTGTGCAGAGGGGTCACGTGCATTGAAGAAAGTGATTTAGACCAAGCCATAGCGGAAATGGCTTCCGAGGGGTTACTAACTAGTAACGACGGAACCATTCAGTTGACTGAACAAGGCATAAAACTGGGCAACGATTGGAAGAGTTTGCTCTTGAAGAGAGAGCCAGTTCTCGAGGTCGTTTCAGGACTCACCGACGGTTCTATCACGGGACTTGTCGTAATCCTCTCAGCTTACATTGCGGGCCTAGCGCCTGTTACTGCAACGTTCGCCGCGTTTCTGACGCTTGCAGCCGTAGCCATCACGAACTTCTCCAGTTTTTTGCTTGGCGGGATAACGGAGGACTTGGCGGACATGATGACTCTCAGGTCCCTGATGCATTACAGCCTGAGCGACATTTCTGACAAGAACGAACGGGACAAGTCCCTTTTAATGCTCAAACAATTGTTTACCGTGCTTCGCAAGGGAATAAGCAGGTCCAATTTCTACGCAGCCCTAATTTGCAGCACAACCACTTTTCTGGCAGGCATACTGCCGATTATTGTGTTCCTCAGTTTTCCATCGCCTCTGGACATCATAATGTCCCTTGGAATTGTGGGCACGGTTGTAGGCGGGTTCCTTGTTCGATACCGTTCCAAGAGAACTAAGGTGCACTGGAAAATCACGCTGTTTGAGACTGTCGCCATCGTGTTAATCGCGGTAATTGCCTCCCTGGTTCTCGGCGGAAGCGTATAAAGTCGAGGAACCTTGGCTCAAACGTGTATGGCTTTGTTTGAGACTGCCCTTGCGGCTTCCATGAGGGCTTCGCCTATTGTAGGGTGCGGGTGGACCAGTCCGCCGAGCTCCTCGCACGTGCATTCGAGCTTCATGGCCAGAGAGGCTTCACTTATGACTTCGGTTGCGTGAGGACCGACAAGGTGAACACCAAGAATCTCACCCGTTTCTTTGTCGCACACAACCTTCGCGAACCCGTCCGTCTCGCTCAAGGTCAAAGCTCTGCCGCTCGCCAGCAGCTGAAACTTCCCAACTGCTACGTCGTGTCCTTGTTGTTTAGCCTCGTCTTCCGATAGACCGACGCAAGCGATTTCGGGCTCGCAGTACAAGCACACGGGGACAGTTTTGTGGTCCATGATTGACCCTTTTCCAGCCGTGTTCTCGGCTGCCACAATTGCCTCTGCGAGGGCTTCGTGCGCAAGCATTTTTCCGCCCGTGACGTCTCCGACCGCGAAGATGTTCGGGACGCTGGTCCTTTGATGGCCGTCCACTTCGACGAAGCCGTCCCTCAGCTTCACGCTGACAGCTTCCAAGCCCAGACCCTCAGTTACGGGACGCCGAGCTTCGGCAATCAATGTTTTCTCGACTGTCACGTGGGTCTCCGTTCCGCCGACTATTGCGGTCACTGCGACTTTCCCATCCGGCTCAACGTTGACGGATTTTATGGACGAGTTGAGGTTGACTTCGGCTCCCCGTTTCTTGAGGACCCGTTCGCAGTATTTGCCCACCTCAGCATCGAGCTTGGGCAGAAGACTCGGGTGGGACTCGAAGACCTTGACCTCCGCCCCCAGCGACCTGAAGAACGAGGCTAGCTCAATTCCGAACATGTCGCAGCCGACGACCGCAAGACTCTTCGGGTACTCTTTGAGGCTCAGCGCTCCCCTGCTTGTCACGATTTTATCTTCGTCGATTATTGCGTAGGAAGACTTGGGTTCCTCCGACCCTGTGGCTATTATGATGTTTTCAGCCGCGAAGGGTTCTTCCGCCCCGTCGGGCTTCTGGACGCGAATCTGGTTTCTGGAGATGAGTGCCGCTTTCCCCTTGACCAGCACGATTTTGTTCTTCTTTATCAGGTACTCCACGCCGCGGGTCAGGCGGCTGACGACAGTCTCCTTCTTAGCCATGAGCTTCCCGTAATCGACGCTTAACCCCTCCGCATGCAAGCCGAGCTCTTCCGCTTTGGAAACTTTGTCGAGTAGGCTCGTTGTCGCCAGAAGCGTCTTGGTCGGGATGCAGCCCCGGTTGATGCAGGTTCCGCCCAGTGCGTCCTTCTCGAACAGGACGACCGTTTTGCCGAGCTGGGCTGAGCGGATCGCTGAGACGTAGCCGCCTATGCCCGAGCCGATGACGGCGACGTCGAAACGTGACGGTTCAACCATTCCGTGGTCACCAATGCTTAAGTGGAATGGCGACTCTCGTTTATTGGCTTTCCGCATCCCTTCCCTGAACACCTGTTCAGTTATGATAAAGCGTTGGCTGACAAAATAAGCCATTATGGGACGAGGAGGACCTTGAGGGCTTTCCTTTCCTCCATAAGGCTGAAGCCCTCCCGCCACTTCTCAAGTGGCAGCTTGGCGTTGATCAGCGGCGAGACCCGCATCTTTCCCGAGCTGAGGAGGGTCAGGGTACGCTTCCAGCTCGTCCACACGGTTCCCCACGAGCCCTTAACGTCCAGCTCGCCCTCAACAATCGCGTCGAGGTTGATGTCGGATGGCTTCCCCGTGAGCCCAATCAAACCCACCTTGCCGCACCTCCTGACCATGCTGAACGCCTGCTTTCGGGCGATTGAGGAGCCGCTTGCCTCGAACACGGTGTCCGCACCCAGCCCGTCCGTGAAGCTCTTTACGACGTCTACCGGGTCCTCGTTCTCGACGTTGATTATCGTGTCCGCCCCAAGGCTCTTCGCGACTTCGAACCGCTCCCTGTCCGCGCCCACTCCAGCCAGAAACACGCGTTTTGCCCCTGCGATTTTGGCTGCCTGAACCGTGAGAAGCCCCATGGGTCCCGGTCCAAGGACGGCGACCGCTTCTCCGGGGTTCACCTTGACTCTTTCGAAGACGGCTCGGACGACGCACGCCGCGAGCTCGGCGACCGCTGCCTCCTCCAAAGACAGCTTCTCCGGAATCCTGTGTAGAATCACGCTAGGCACGGCCACGTACTTGGCGAAGGTTCCGTCGGCCTTGTGGGCGCCGAGTATCCGCTTCTGTTCGCCCGTGCACCTGTTCGCGTGGTTGGTCCTGCACATGAGGCACTTTCCGCACGGGATTGTTGCGGGGGACGTCACGCGTTCGCCCAGCTTGAAGCCTTGGACCTCCGCGCCTTTCTCGGCGATGATGCCCGAGTACTCGTGACCGAGGACGACGGGGGGCGTGTAGAAGGCCGAGTCGTGGAGGATGTGGAGGTCGGTTCCGCAGACTCCCGTGAACTTGACCTCGACCAGAACCTCGTTGGGCTTAATCTTCGGGACCTCGACTTCTCTAAGCTCGACGTTTCCCGGACCGCGAGCCGTCTTCACAACCGCCTTCATTACGTTTCCATCCTAGAATAGACTATGCAACATGGGATTTAAGAATAAGGAGTAACGTACAAAGAATATGCCTTTATCTTCATTGGTTTCTCGACCTGTCTGATTTGAGTGACATTAGATTTTTTGTTTTGAGTGACAAAACGAAATTGCATTAAGCTGACAGTTTCAAGGA
>CAZOKM010000135.1:0-3962 GCA_964580405.1 uncultured Candidatus Bathyarchaeia archaeon
TTGCCGAGGGCTTCACGGTGTTGAGGAACGCGGACTACTCGCTTGATCTCAAGGGCGCGGCGGAAGTGTACAACCACGGCAGCGTAATCGAATCAAGGCTTATGGAATGGCTCGGAAAAGCGTTCGAGGTCCATGGCATTGACTTGGACGATGTTTCTGGGGTGGTAGCTCACACGGGCGAGGGAGAATGGACCGTTAAAACAGCGCGCGAGATGAGCGTAAAAGCAAAAATCATCGAGGGCGCGGTCAACTTCCGCATCGAATCCCAAGCCGACCCCTCGTACACCGGGAAGATTCTTTCCGCACTCAGAGAGCAGTTCGGCGGGCATCGAGTAACGATAAGAAATGCTGAAACGACGAAAGAATAAAGCGGAATTGAACGGTCCTCGAACGGTTCAAAAAGGTATTTTACCGACCATGAACAGAAGATAAAAATGACCTAAGATGAAAGACGTGGAATTCGCCTTCAGCAACTGTCTCATTTCTCGAGAAGACGTCGCCAAAACCGCGAAGAATCTGCTGCCTGAAATCGAGAACTGCGTCCAAGCCACTCACAAGGGCTACGACGACGATAAAGCCTGCATCAACCTGCCAGACGACAAGGACATGCACGGGAAAGTCAAGGAGCTCGCGAGGGAGAAGAAGCGCCTGAACCCGGAGTACCTCGTGGTCGTCGGGATAGGCGGAAGCAACCTCGGCACCATCGCCGTTCAGGAGACGGTTCTGGGGAAGATGCACAACCAGCTCAGCAATTCGACGAGGGTATTGTACGCTGACACGGTGGACACGGACTACATCAACGGTATCGCCAAGCTGATTGAGTCCGCATTGAAGGACGGTAAAAACGTCGTAATCGACTGCATAAGTAAGTCTGGAACGACGACCGAGACCGCCGTGAACTTCGAGGTCTTATTCGACGTCGTCCGCAGACACAGACTCGACTACAAAGACAGCATCGTCATAACCTCGGACAAGGGCTCCAAACTTTGGAACCTCGGGCAGAAAATGGGCTTCAGCACGTTAGAAATTCCCGAAAAGGTGGGCGGAAGGTACTCCGTCCTCTCGCCAGTCGGGTTGTTCCCACTCGCACTTCTGGGCGTGGACACCGACGAATTGGTTGCTGGCGCCAGACAAGCCAGAGACCGGTGTATCAGCAGCGACGTTGGGGAGAATCCAGCTGCGAAGTCGGCGTCAATTCAGCATCAGCATTCAGGGCGCGGGGTGAACGTTTTCGACCTGTTCCTGTTCTCGAACGACTTGGAGTCCGTTGGCAAGTGGAACAGGCAGCTCGTGGCGGAAAGCCTAGGTAAAGAAAACAATAAAAGGGGCGAGAAGGTGAACGCGGGAGTCACGCCTACCGTCTCTGTCGGTTCAACGGACCTGCACTCAATCGCTCAGCTTTACCTCGCCGGACCGTACGACAAGTTTACGACGTTCGTCTCCGTCGAAAACGACTTTTCATTACTAAAAGTACCAGAAACGAGCGACTTCGACGAGCTGGTGGCTGGGGTCCGAGGAAAAAGCCTCAAAACCGTCATGGCAGCCATCCTCGAAGGAACCAAGGCAGCCTTCAGGGAACGCGCGAGGCCGTACTCCGAAATCGTCCTCCCCGACAAGTCCGAAAGGTCCATTGGGCAGCTCCTCCAGTTCAAAATGCTCGAAACGATTTACCTCGGGTACCTGATGGGCGTGAACCCGTTCGGGCAGCCTGGTGTGGAAAGCTACAAGAAAGAGACCCGACGAATCCTCTCACAAAACTAGACTCAAGTCCTAGGATTTTCCAGACTTCTGCAGATTTCATTAACAGCGTTGACTGGGTTTTCGTTGCGGGCGATGAACGAGCCAACGATGGCTATCTTGGCTCCCGCCTTTTGTGCCTCAACAATAGTTTTCGGGTTCATGCCGCCGTCGACAGCTATCGCCTTCTCCAGGTGCCTATTTGAGAATAAGGCAATCCTCCTTGAGCCTTCTTCGCTGTACCCCTGCCCCCCAGCCCCCATTGGCACCGTCATAAGGAGGACGACGTCGGAGGCTTCCACAATCGGTGCTGTAAGTGCTTCGGTCGGCGTCGGCAGGTTCAGGCAAACCCCCGACTTATAGTTGCATCCTTTGAGGAATTCGAGAGCCTTTATCGTGTCCGCTTCGGAGCTAAAGGACTCTCTTTGAATGAATATTTCGAAATCGGCTCTCTCACTTCTCGGGACGAAGGCGTTCAACTGTTCGATTATCGGGTACGGGTCGCCGACCATGAGGTGGGCGCCAAGGAGAATCTTGCCCCTCAGGCTTTCGCACACTGCACGTATCAAGTCAGTTCTGAACGCTGTCCTCTTCGGAATCATGGGCGGCCTCATCACGTCGATGTGAACCCGGTTAATTTTTCCTGTCTTCATCAGGCTGAGTATGGTCTTCATGGCTCCGCATTCGGAAATGCCGTCAATATTAGATGCGAGTTCGGGCTCGTAGTCCAGAATCGACAGGGAAACCAGCATCACAACCGAAATATATGAAGCCTCCAGATATACATAACACTTGCACCGAAAAGCGAAGGCTGACGGAACATGGCGGAGAAGCAATATTACATCGGGGTCGACAACGGCACCCAGAGCACCAAAACCATCGTCGTGGACGGCGAAACGGGGCAGGTCCTAGCCAAAGCCACAAAGGCGTACGGGCTCGTAGAGGGGCTTCCGCCCGGGCACAAGGAGCAGGACCCGACCGTCTGGATTGACGCCCTGCACGAGACGATGAGCCAAGCCCTGCGCGAAGCCAAAATAGACACGCATAAAGTCAGAGCTATAGGGGTCTCGGGGCAGCAGCACGGTCTGGTCCCCGTTGACGAGGGAGGAAGGGTGATTCGCCCGGTTAAGCTATGGAACGACACGAGCACGCTTGAGGAGTGCAGGATACTCACGCGGAGGCTCGGGGGCGAAAAGGCGGTCATCGGGCACTTGGGGCTGACGATTCCGCCTGGCTTCACGGCTTCGAAGGTCCTCTGGCTGAAGAGGCACGAGCCAGCCAACTACGACAAAATGAGCACTGTGCTATTACCTCATGATTACCTCAACTTTTACCTGACGGGTAAGAGGGTCATGGAGTACGGAGACGCCTCGGGCACCGCCCTCATGGACATCCGAGCCAGAAGGTGGAGCGAAGAAGTCCTAGAAGCCATCGACCCGAACCTTCGAGAAAAACTCCCGCAGGTGCAGGGCTCCGACAAGCCAGCAGGAACGGTCAGAGACGAAATCGCAGCGAAGTTCGGGTTCCGCGAAGACGTCCTCGTAAGCGCCGGAGGCGGGGACAACATGATGGGCGCGGTCGGAACGGGTAATACTAAAGAAGGAATTGTCACGGCAAGCCTCGGCACCTCGGGCACAATCTACGCATACTCAAAGAAACCAATAGTTGACCCCGAAGGCGAAATTGCTGCCTTCTGCGACTCCACAAACGCGTGGCTCCCCCTGCTCTGCACGATGAACGTCACGGTCGCCACCGAGTACGTCAGAAACCTGTTCAAGCTCTCGTACGACGAGCTCAGCGACGCCGTTGAAAAAGCCCCAGCGGGCTCGGACGGGCTCATTCTTCTGCCGTACTTCGAGGGCGAGCGGACCCCCAACGTCCCTGACGGGACGGGAGTCTTCTACGGCGTCAACAGCCGAACCTTCGACGCGCGGCACTTCGCGAGGGCGGCAATGGAAGGCGTCACCTTAGGAATGAACTACGGGCTCAACAGGATGAGAAGCCTGGGCATCGAGCCCGCGCAGATTAGGCTTACGGGCGGCGGCTCGAAAAACGCGGCATGGAGACAGATAGCAGCCGACGTGTTCGACGCCGAGGTCGTGTGCCTCAAAATGGACGAGGGCGCAGCCTACGGCGCAGCATTACAGGCGACGTGGACTTACAAAAAAGCCAACGGAGAAAAAACAAGCATCCAGGAAATCACGGACCGCTACGTCAAGGTCGAC
>CAZOKM010000136.1:0-3894 GCA_964580405.1 uncultured Candidatus Bathyarchaeia archaeon
AGAATGAGCAGCACCGAAGGCGAAGACCGCATTGTTCGAAATAGTTTTCCTCGGCACAGGCGGCGGACGGTTCGCGACGATTACGCAGAAGCTTCGGACTGGAGGCATCCGCATACTCTCGGAGGAGCTGAACGTCCACTTGGACCCCGGTCCCGGCGCCTTGGTCTATTCCTTGGAGGCTGGGCTTGACCCGCAGAAGCTGAACGGCATAATCGTGTCGCATTCCCACATTGACCACACGAACGACGCTGCGGTTCTGATAGAAGCCATGACTAACGGAGGAACCAGAAAACACGGTTTTTTAGCTGCTTCACACAGCGTCCTCTACGGGAACGAGGTCTGCGACAGGGCAATTTCACGTTACCACCTGAACCTCCCGGAAAGGGTCATCGAAGCCAAAGCCGGAGACTCCTTCACTACGGGCAACGTCGAAGTCAAGGTCCTCAGGGCGGTTCACTCCGACCCCGAAACCGTCGGGTTCAGGTTCGAAACGGAAAACTTCGGGACCTTCGCGTACATGCCTGACTCGGAATACTACGAAGGAATCGGCGACTCCCTCAAGGGGGCAAGGCTCCTGATTCTTTCGGTCCTGAGGCCGTCCGAGAGGCCGTGGAAGGGGCACATGTCAGTCGACGACGCAGCGAGAATCGTCAAAGAGGTCCGCCCGGAGACTGCCGTGATGACGCACCTCGGTACCCTCCTCATAATCAAGGGTCCGGATGGCGAAGCGTCCCACATTCAGGAGTCGACAGGAGTAACAACGAGGGCTGCCAAGGACGGAATGCGCGTATCCTTCGACGACAAAATTCTCTTCAAGGCGTCCAAGGAACAGGCAGACCTTACAGGCTTCACGCAACCATAACTCACGGTTTGTTCAGCCTGTCCGTGTTCTACTTCGCGGCGAAGATGCCCTCAGACAGCTCCTCAAACGATTCTTGGTTCTCGGGCTTCCCGAAGACGAGGTTCGGAATCTTGTGCATCGCCCTGATGTCTTCCTTCAGGGGCTCAAGCTCAGTCGGCGCATAAACGAGCGCAGAGAGTTCCTGGCTTAGGGCTAACCCCCGGCTCTTCTTGTACCGCCACACAGCATTGTTGAGCTCCGTGAGCTTCGGAAGCAGCTGCCCGAGTTCGCTCTTCCACTCGGGGTTCTCCTGCGGGAAGTCTTGGACGTGGACGCTCTTTTTCTGGTAGAGTTCTAGCCACAGAGCCTCAGTGATGAACGGGCACACCGGCGCCAGGAGCTTCAGCACCGTCTCCATGCACTTGTGAAGGGTGAACCATGCGCCCCTCTGCAGCTGCGGGTCGAAGGCTCCGTCTCTGTTGTAGGCTCGGGACTTGACCGCCTCGACGTAGTGGTCCGCGAACAGGTTCCACGTGAAGGTCCGGATGGCGGTCGCAGCCGTGAAGGCGTTCATGTCCTCGTATCCCGCGCGGCACTCAGCGACGAGCTCGTTGAGCTTCGCCAGAATCATCAAATCCAGCGGCGCCAGCTTGTAGCCTTCCGACGTTTGTGGGAAGGACGAGATGTACCTGGCGATGTTCCAGAGCTTCGTGAGGAACTTCGAGTTGCCCTGGATCCTTTCGAACGAGCACCGAATGTCGCCTCTCGTGATGTTGCCTTCGAGGGCTGACCACACGCGGAAGGCTTCGGCTCCGAACCTGTTGATGGCCTCCTGCGGGTCAATCCACGTCCTGGGGTCGCTCTTGCTGATTTTCCTTCCCTGCTCGTCGACGACGTGCATGTGAATCCACGCGTTTCGGAACGGCGCCTTGCCGAAGAGCAGGAGCGACTTCAGCATCGTGAAGTAGAGCCAGTTCCTGACGATTTCTTTTCCCTGCGGTCGGAGGCTGCACGGAAAGTTCTTCTCGAAGAACACCTCGTCCCAGAGGATTCCGAGAATATAGGCTTCGGACGTGGCCGAGTCGAACCACGTGTCGAACGTCCTCTCTTCGCCCCTGAACTCGGTTGAACCGCACTTCGGACATTTGTCCATGGGAGCTTTCTCTCTCCAGGGCTGATAATATGGTCCGGGCTTCGGCACGACGACGTTACCGCATTTTGCGCAGTACCACAGCGGAACCTCGGTGCCGTAGTACCGCCGCCTCGAGATGACCCAGTCTATGCCGACGGAGTTTATCCAGTCGACGAGGATCTGCTTGCTCTCGGGCGCGTAGAACGCCATCTCGTCGGCCATCCGCAGGAGCTCGTCCTTCGACTCGACCTGCTTCAGGTAAATCTCCTTCATCGGCACGAACTCGATCGGGTTCTTGGACCTCCAGCAGATCGGCCTTCTTTGGACGATTTTTTCCGTCTTCAGCAGCAGCCCCTGCGCCTTCAGGTCCTCGACGACTTGCCTCCTCGCCTCCTTGACCGTGAGACCGCTGTACTTGCCCGCGTTGGGGTTCATCCTGCCCTTCGGGTCAATCGCGTAAATCGGGTCGAGGTTCAGTTCCCTCAGGATGCGGACGTCCCCGTAGTCGCCGAAGCTGCAGATCATCACCGTCCCCGAGCCGAACTCGGGCTTGGCGTAGGGATGAGGCTGGATTTTAACGGCGTACTCGTAGATGGGAACTATGACGTGTTTACCCTCGAAACCTGTGTACCTTTCGTCGTCCGGGTTGTAGATCACTGTCCGGCACGAGCACAGGAGCTCGGGCCTCGTCGTCGCGATGGTGAGGTCTTGCCTCGTTTCCTGAACCTTGAACTTTACGTAGTGGAGATCCGTCTCCTTCTCCTCGTACTCGACCTCGGCGTCCGAAATGGTGGTTCCGCAGACTGGGCAGTAGTTGGTCGTCTTCTCGTCCTCGTAAATTAACCCCTTATTCCAGAAGTCGATGAAGGTCCTCTGCGTGAGCCTCCTGTACTCGGGGTCGTCGGTCTCGTACCTGCCGCCGAGTTCGTGCTTGAGGGACCAAGAGTTGCAGCTCAGACCCAGCCGCTTGAACGTGTCTAGGGATTTGTCTCCGCTTTCCCTGAGGATTCTCCCGCACTTCTCGATGAACTCTTCCCGCGGGGTCTCATGCATGGAAATCTTGAAAATCTTTTCTGTCTGGACCTCGACGGGCAACCCGTTCTTGTCGAGCCCCATCGGGAACAGCACGTTGCAGCCCGTCATCCGCTTGTACCTCGCGAAGACATCCATCCAAGTGTACGTGTAGGCCTGTCCGATGTGGACGGGGGTGTTCACGTACGGAGGCGGGGTGTCGATGCTGAAGGTCGGCTTCCCGCTTGCCTCTTCGAACTTGTAGATTCCTTCTTCTTGCCACTTCCTGAACAGGGACTGCTCAATCTTCGGGTCCCAAGTCTTCATCGCGATGGTGGGCTTGAACATCTGAGAGTCTTCAGTCTTCATAACGGTCACGCTGTTTACACAAAATTCTTATGGAGATGAAGGAGGATTCGCGCTTCGTTGTAGGGGGAGGCCCAAGGTGGGCTAAGGTACTTGGCGATGGCGGTGCTGCGAGTTCATTATGAACCACCTTTCCTCCAGCAAACGGTTGTTCACTATTGAGTTTACTGGATTCATATAAATGTAATCGTTTCCGAAGTCCGTTCCCCGCGTCTCCAATCCCTTAGGCTGCCTCGTCGAGAAGCATATAGTACGAGGCTTCGTCGAACAGGGAGCCGTTCTTCTTTATCCGCTTGCGCCTAATTTTTTCGAGCTTGAAACCCGCCTTCTCCGCCACGTGTCTCATCGCCATGTTGTCCGCGCGGGTCTCAATCTCCAACCGTAGAATCCCGTTCCTCTTTGCGAGCCTGATTGCCGCCTTCATGAGGCGCGATGCAATTTTTTTGCCCCAGAAATCGGGGTGGACGCTGACGCCTATGCCTGCGACGTGGTCCATGTATCCTCCTTGCCGCCACAATCCCAGGAACCCAGCGACCCTGTCGCC
>CAZOKM010000137.1:0-3871 GCA_964580405.1 uncultured Candidatus Bathyarchaeia archaeon
GTTCTCGCGGTCTAGGAGGCAGATTGAGCCAGGCGAGTGACCGGGAACCGAGATTGTCTGCAGGTGGCGGTTGCTCAGGTCGAAGACGTAGCCGTCTTTGATTGTCTTTATCGAGGGCACCTTCGACGCCCACATGTCGGGGGTGAAGCTCTTCGGCAGCGGCTTCGGCAGGACGTTTTTGATCATCCACTTCCTGGCCCTGGCGTCGTTCAGCTTGTCGATGAAGTGCTTGTCAGCCTCGTGAATGCAAACCTCCTCGAAGACACTGTTCCCGTACGAGTGGTCCGGGTGACCGTGAGTGTTAACTACTATTAGGGGAAGGGCCGACAGAGAAGAAACCGTTTTAGGCAGATCACCTATTCCCCAACCCGTGTCGATGAGGAGGCATCTCTCTTCCCCCGTGGCCAAGTACATCACGTCGCCGCCATGGTCGTCTATCGCCCACGTTTTTCTGCTCACAAGTTTCGTCTTAAACCATTCTTCGTCCTTCATCGGACAATGCACCTCGGTCGATAAAGTCGGAACACTTGTAAATAGATTTTTGGATACCCTCCTCCTTGTGTGAGAATGGAGGAAAGCCAGAGATTGGTGCATCACCAGACGTTTTGTCGATGCTTCTGTATCCAAAAACGTGAGGGAACTCGCCTAATCGCACATGATGCAGGCACTTCTCCCCATCAAATCTAGGCAAAACAATGTAAAAACCTTACATTGTAGATGGCAGGAAAGACAAGTGAGTGACATCGGTGATGTTGATATTATGTTAGCTTTGCGTTTCACCAGCACGCCAAAACGTGAAAACGGCGAGTAATAATTGCGGGGAACTCGATCCTCCGTCACCCTTTTTCGCTGGCTGGTTCCTCTCTGCGCTTCCTTCCGAGGGACTCTCCCATCCTTTTAACGTCCACAAGCCCGACGTAGAACTCCAGCGCGTTCAAGGTCAGCCCAGTCCACGTTCTGACTTGGGCGATGGTCCAGCCTTCCTCGAAGAAGGTCGTGATGCGGTTCAGACGGAAATAGTGGGGATACCCCGGGAAGACTCTCCTGACGATGTTGTACGCGGTCTTCGAGCTGTAGGGCCAGACGACATGGTTCGGCTCCGTGTTCACGATGCTCCAGGCAATCTCGTCGGCGTAGGGGGCGGACAACGGAATGTTCAGAGGCGGAGTCTGCATGCCATGCTTCAGCCTTTTACCGACCTCGAAAATTACCCGGTCATCCAGAACCCTGAACTGCTCCTTTTTGGCCCTCAAAGCCTCTCTTTTTCTGACAGCCGAGTAGTACAGGAGGGCAACGAACCCCTTGTGCTTCCTCTTCACGAAGCTGCCTTCGGACATGACCTTCACGAAGTCCTCATCAGAAATCGTGGTCATTAGCTTCCCAGACGTCCTGTACCAAGGCAATTCAATCACTAAAGGATACGTAAATCGGCATTATATGCTTTTACCTATTACTGCAATAACAGGCAAAAAATATTCGGATTTTACGTCTCTTTTCTCAGCAATGGGGATTTTATGGCGTTTTTGGCTATATTTCTTAGCCATTTGCCCTTGAGGGTCTTCGGAGTAATGGGCACTGCACTATGAAAATGGAAGAGTGGATACAGAAGCATCGACAAAAGCTTCCGACATTTCAAGATTAACCAGACAGGGTCACGAAAAAGATTAAATGTCTTCTCCTTCCTTAAGGATTTGGGCGCAACGAGTCATGGCTGGAAAACTGGTCGTCGTCAAGGTCGGCACGGGAAGCCTCACGAAGGAAGACGGGAGCCTCGACACCGCAGAGGTGAAGCGGCTTGTCGACGACGTCGCAAAAATCGTCCAGCAGGGAAACAAGGTCATACTCGTAACCTCGGGCGCGATAGCATCAGGAATCGCTGAACTGGGCGTGCGACCCAACCCGAAGGACATCATCTTCAGGCAGGCCTGCGCTGCGACGGGACAAAGCATCCTCATGTCGCATTACAGGGAGTTCTTCAGGGCGCACGGGCTGAAGGTGGCGCAGATTCTTCTGACCGAGAACGACCTTTCCAACAGGATATCGTACATTCACACATGCAACGTCCTCGACAGACTGCTCCAAATCGGAGTTATCCCTATAATCAACGAGAACGACGTAACCTCGGTGAACGAGATAATCCCCGTCGCGAAGGGGCGAAGGGTGAACTTCAGCGACAACTCCATACTCTCAGCCCTGATCGCGAACGCTGTTGAGGCTGACCTCGTCGTCATCCTCACAACGGTCGACGGCTTGTACAGCAGCAACCCCGAAAAACCAGGGTCCACGCTGATTCCGGTTGTCGAAAAAGTCACGCCTGAAATCAGGAACGCTACTGACGGCAAGAGCCAGCTCGGCAGAGGCGGCATGAAAACGACGCTTGAGGCAGCGGAAATCGCAATGCGCAGCGGCATCACACTCGTGGTCGCTAACAGCCATAAACCAAATGTTCTTTTGGACACCCTAAGTGGTAAGCAGGTCGGCACAGTCTTCAAGCCTGACAAGGAAGGCCTCCCTGGTATAAAGCGGTGGGTCGGCTACGGCGCAGGAGTAAAGGGGCAAATTAGGGTGAACGAAGGGGCGAAGAACGCCATTCTGAAGGGGGCAAGTCTCCTTGCAGTCGGAGTTGAGGCGGTCTCAGGGCAGTTCCAAGTGGGCGACGTGGTCAGCTTGGCGGGTCCCGAAGGCGGCGAGTTCGCGAGGGGAGCAGCAAACTATACAAGCGACGAGGTAAACCAGACAAAGGGCATGAGCACCTCGGAAATAAAGAAGACCCTGGGGTACATAAGGCAAAAAGAGGTTGTCACGAGGAAACGCATGCACCTGAACGAAGAGGAAGCGTGAAAAAATGGCTGACTTGGTCTTGGAGATGTGCAAGAAGGCGAAGCAAGCTTCGGTCTTGTTAGCGCAGCTTCCGACCGAAACGAAGAACAAAGCCTTGCGCAGCATGGCGGACGCGCTGGAGAAGAACGCTGAGGCCATAATCGGCGCGAACGAAAAGGATATGGAAGCCTCGCGCCGTAAGGGAGTTAAAAAGGCGCTTCTCGACAGACTGCTGGTGAACGAGAAGAGAATAGCGAACATGGCGAACTGCCTGCGGGAGGTCGCCCAGCTCCCCGACCCAATCGGCGAAATCGCGAAGGTTTCGACGCTTCCTAACGGGCTGATCATTGGTCAGCTGAGGGTTCCGCTGGGCGTCGTAGCCGTAATCTACGAGTCCAGGCCTGAGGTCACGTCTGACGCTTCGGGAATCTGCCTCAAATCGGGCAACGCCGTGATCCTCAGAGGCGCATCTGACGCCATCAACTCCAACGTTACTATCGGCAAGATACTGAGCGAAGCAGCCGTTGAGTCAGGGGTTCCTGAGGGAACCATTCAGGTCGTTCCCGTTACGGACAGGAGCGTTGCTACGCGGTTGATGACCATGCGGGGCTATATCGACGTCCTCGTTCCCCGAGGCGGAGCGGACCTGATCAAGGCCGTGGTCGAGAATTCGAAGGTGCCCGTTATCGAGACAGGGGTGGGTAACTGCCACGTTTACGTCGAGAAGGACGCGGACCTAGAACGCGCTGTCGACATAGTAATCAACGCGAAGTGCCAGAGACCCGGAGTCTGCAACGCCGAAGAGAAATTGTTGGTTCACAAGGACGTCGCTGAGTCGTTCCTTCCGAAGATAATAAAGGCGCTCAGGGACCATGGCGTCGAGGTCAGAGGGTGCGCTGAAACCCAAAAAATTGTTGCGGACGTTGTGCCAGCTACCGAGAAAGACTGGTACACGGAGTACCTGGACCTCATCATCGGCGTTAAAGTCGTCGGCGGGCTCGAAGAAGCCATATCCCACATAAACAAGTACGGAACTAAACACTCTGAATCC
>CAZOKM010000138.1:0-3850 GCA_964580405.1 uncultured Candidatus Bathyarchaeia archaeon
TTATTAAGTGGATTTTGTAAGTATTTTCATAAAATCGGACTAAATCCACTCAAATAATGAATGGGCAAGGAAGCGTTGCATGGGTTTTACGGGAAGGATAATTCCTCTTCGGGATAATAGAACGTGGTCATCTTCATGGGCGCCTCTTCCTGTCTGAAGTATTCTCTCTGGTAGAGGGGGCAGACCGTTCCTTCGGGGGATATTTCAACTACGGTGTCCCCGCTCCACGTTAGGGTGTATTCTGGCGGAGTGACGTCGACGGCTCCCCCAATCGGCACTGTCTCCACTAGTTCTCTCAGAGGATACGTCACCGTGACGTTCTCGTCAGGCCCGAGACCCGTGAGCTTCACGTATTCGCCGCTCCACTCGAAGGTTCGCGGATTACCGTCCACCGTGACATCCACCTGCGCTCTTTCAGCCCAGTCTGGAACCCGCACGAGAAGGGTTGACGCGTCGTGAACCAAGACCTCGACTTTGCCCTCGTAGGGCATGTAACTCCTTACCAGAACCCATTCTGAATCCCTGTTCAAAGAAAGGTTAACGTAGACGCCTGTCTCGTTCGCCGTCACGATGTTGTGCCAAACAACGTAAAGCATCTCGCCTCCCCTGTAGCAGCAGTTCTGGGTTTGAGACGAATCCGTCCCGCTTGTCCTCACGCTTACCCAGTCGTTGGGGTCGCTCCAGCCAGACCACGACCCGAGCATCCGATCGGCCACGTTAAAGTAGGACCTCGTTTCAGTGTCAATTGGCTCCTGAGCAGGCTGCGCTATCCAGCTCACGTCCTTTAGCTGGTTCTGAACCATGTGGTTCCTCGCCATACGTTCAACGATGTTCCAGTATTCCGGGTATCCGGACTTCGCGAGGAGAATGGCAGAGACCACCGCAGCTCTTATGGCGCACGTTTCTGATCCGTATGGTTGCTTGAGCCTCTCGGGGATGAAGCCTATTCCGCCGCTGAAGCTCCACACGTAGTCGAAGATCCGCTTCCCCCACTCCACGAGATCACGTTTTCCCGTCGCGATGCCGTACTTGATGACGCCTGCAGTAGCTGCCATGCGGTGGTAAACGTGGTCCGCAAAGACCCCCTTCCCCTCTTCCGACATGTCGAAGCTCCCATCGTAATTAACGAATCTTGAGTGGTACAGGAACCAGTTAGTCATGTTCCCCGCCAAATTTAACGCCGACTCGTCTCCACTGATCTCGTACCACCTCACGAGAGGCTCGATCTGGGTGAATGCGCCCGACGCTGCCCATTGCGCAACTGGGTCAGTGCCCCCAATCGTAACGTAATCGTGGTTCAATTCAGAATCGTGCTGCAGGATCACGCTGTTCTCCAAATCGTGGACCGCGCTTTCTATGATCTCCCTTATTCCCTCATCCTCAGTCAGGGCGTACCATGCAACCAGCAAATGAAACCCTTCTCCCCCAGCAGTGTTCGCAAACCCAAGCGCACCCAATCTTTCGACAGAGTCGAACACAAGGTTCTTGTAGGCATTCTCAGTCTCTTCCCCGTAACTGCCTCCCAGCATGTGGCGTTGCAGCATCAAAGCTAGAAGCGAATTACTCACACTCAGCTCAATCGGCATGTCGAAGCCGCCCCAATCCACATAGGTCGTCAGCTCAAGATACGGCGTGGGGCTCAGGAGGTGAGCTCCCCAGTAGGGACCTTGCGGACCCAGATTGTTTATTATGAAGCCTACGCCTAGTAGGGCATTATCAACCAGGTTCAGAGTGTCAGGCGCAAGCCTTTGAACTCCTAATCCTCCTCCCGTCATGTTGACCAATTCTTGTAGTTCAGCGTTTACTCTATTTAGATATTCTATCCGGTATGCTTGACTAAGTAAACTTTCATTAATGACTGCAAGTTCGTCCGATAGATAATCAATCTCAACAAGAGCACCAATGAGTATGACGGCGAGGAACGCAACCGCAATTAATAAGACGCGCTCGGTTCTAGTCAAATCCTAAAATCACCTGAATGGGATGTTTTTCATTTAAAGCAATAGCATCAATACAATTTATTTGAATCATCGAGTATTAACGTTTAGTTTAAAAAAATCGCATAATTGTTTCTTGTTATAGTAGGTATAGATCTGATCGTGGTCTTCTCGTTGGTATATTAATGTATTTTTAGGCAAAGGTGGTAGCGTTTTTTCAAATATACAATTTTTCAAAGAATTGAGTGCGAAAAGGTTCAATCACACATCTGTATTGAACCATGAAAAAAGGTCTCTGATTCTGCTAAGTTTCCGGTTGTTCTCATCGCATGCTTTGAAAATCTTTTTTACATACGGTGAATTCTTCTTGGAAAAAACCTTCATTACCGTCGGATTTGTTTTTCACTGTCTCTCGTCAGCGTATCTAGTGTTAAAGAGGAAAAAGAGACTTGTGACCGCAGGTCCCTACAGGCTGGTCAGGCACCCGCAGTATTTGGGCACAATACTCTTTATTCTCGGTTTCACCAGTTTGAGCCACTGGATTCTCACTTACACCTACGGAATTGGATTCCTCACCCATCAACAGACGGTAGGCGTTTGGCTTATGGAACTGTTCGTCTACGTGTTCCTCGCCTGCGTCGAAGAGTCATACTTACTGAAGGAATTTTCAGAAGCTTTCAAAGAATACAGGAACAGAACCCCTTTCCTTATACCTCTCGTCAAGACCGACAATAACGGACTTGACGTTATCGCCTCTATCCTGATACCAGCGTTCCTTCTCTGGATAATTCTCCTGCTAGAACCATAAGCACCATTATTAGATAGAAGACCCTCAAAATCATGTCGAGGCAATAAACCGCTTTAGAGGGTTGCCCTTGGGATTCAAAGCCATACATTACAAGCAGATTCAAAGCAGCTGCGTGGAGGAAGCCGGCGCAGAGGGCGTACGGGTGAGGTGGCTGATAAACAAAGAGAACGACGGCGCCCAACACTTCGCCATGAGGCTTTTCGACGTCGCGCCAAACGGGCACACTCCGAAACATTCTCACAACTGGGAACACGAGGTTTACGTGCTCGAAGGCGACGGGGTCGTGTTCTGCGAAGGCTCCGAGAAACAGATAAAGTCGGGATACGCGGTTTTCGTGCCACCTAACACCGTGCACTACTTTAAAAACACAGGAAAAAAGAAACTCTGTTTTCTCTGCCTAGTCCCATACTCCAAGACACGTAAATAGCGTTATGCAGACTCAGGTCGTTCGTGCCATCGAAATCCTAAGTTAAAAAGATCCAGTTTTTTCTAAACCGTGTATACTAGATTATGCCTGTTTCCTCTAACACTCTCCTGAGCTCCCCCTTCTCTTCAGTGCTCAAGTTTTCCATAGGCAGTTTTAATGGTCCTCCGCTGAGTCCCGTTAAGTCCATGCAAGCTTTTCCCACGCTCATGTACATGTAATTCGTTCTGTAGGCTGACGGGATTATGGAAACCGTTTCCCGCTTGCTCATGAACTCCCCGAGAACACGGAACAGGGGCAGCAGGTTCTCCAGCAACGCTTCCGCTTTCTCGAAGTTTTTCTCCTTCACCGCCTCGTACACGGCGTAGCTCCGGGCGGGAGCGAAGTTTCCGACCCACGTGACGAAGCCTTTGTACCTGAAGCCGTAGGCTGCTGAAGCAACGTACTGTATTTCTCCGCGCCCGTTTAGCAGAACCATGTCCTCTGGGTTGATGCTTGCTGAATTCAGGAAATAGTCGTCTATGATTGGAGTGTTGTCCTTCACAGCCACGACGTTGCCGATTTTCGAAAGCTTCTTCATTAACGCGGGACCGATCAGCGACCCCGAGACGTCCGGGTTGTTGTACACCATCACACCTATTTTGACCGACTCAGCAATTTTCCTGTAATGCTGGTACATCC
>CAZOKM010000139.1:0-3840 GCA_964580405.1 uncultured Candidatus Bathyarchaeia archaeon
GTCGGGCAGCGTCCTCTCCCGGATGAGGTCCTTGGGGACCCGCTTCGACATATCCTCGAACTCCTTCTCTATCATGTCCTCCATCTGCTTGAAGACGTCGTCGAAGTCCTCGGGGAAGAACCCCCTGAAAAACGGCAGCCTCCTGCGCCTAAACCATCTGTCCTCTTCGTCGTCAGACAAAACGTTCCACCCAAAACAAGCTTGTCGCGCGGAATTTAAAAACGTATCGTGCCTTGATGTGAAATGTCCAAAACCGTTTATTACCACTAACGCCCATTCAATGAACCAGACAGAGGCGAATCATGTTGGGCAACGAGCACATCGGCGTAGTCGTCAGGGCGAAGACTGTTTCTGAAGCATGGCAAAAAGCGGTCATGCAATGCTGGAGTAATGGAGCCGAGATTCCTACGGAGTACGGGGAAATGTCCAAGGAGCTTCTCGGCTTGACGGTCGTCGTTGAGGAGCCGTTCGCTGAGCCTAGGGTTCACAGGGGAGACCTGCTTGTAGCCGTGAAAGACTCGCTGAGGAAATACTGCGACGAGGTGCTGCGTGGGACCCTAGACAACGCCGTTAAAGAGGGGAAGATTCACTACACTTATCACGAGAGGCTGTTCAGCTACCCGCCCAAGTCGGTACAACAGATTGACTTCATAATCAGGAAGCTGCGGGAAACGCAGTATTCGCGGAGGGCTCAAGCCATAACGTGGGACCCCGAGAAGGACACGTGGGTCGACTCGCCGCCCTGCCTCCAAAGGGTCTGGTGCACCGTGAGGGGAGGCAAGCTCGTCTTTAACACGTGCTGGCGCAGCCGAGACATCTTCCGAGCCATGCACATGAACATCCTCGCGCTGACTGAACTGCAAAAGATGATTAGCGAACAGCTGAACGTCAAGGTCGGACCATACCTTGACTTTACGAGCAGCGCCCACATTTACCAGAAATCGTACGAGGACGTGGAAAGGTTCATCCGAGTCGTCGAAAGGCGCTCGCACTAAAAGCCATAATACATTGAGTTTTTACTCGCCCATTATTTGGACCTGAACGTGCCTGGTTCTGGGGCCATCCATCTCGATAAAGAGCACGGACTGCCAGGTGCCTAACCGCATTCTCCCGTTCTCCAAGGGCATAGTGACGTCGGGTTTTATCAGGCAGTTCAGGATGTGGGCGTGGGCGTTCTGCTCGCTTTCTGACCAGCTGTACTTGGCGTTGTGACGGTAGCTGCCATCCATCGGGGCGAGCCGTTCGAAGGCTACTAGGATGTCATCCCACAGTTCCTCGTCGTGCTCGTTCACCGCGACAGCGGCTGTTGCGTGGGGAACCCAAAGGTTGACCAACCCGTTGACGACTTTGCTTTCTCCGACGATTTTGGCTGCGGAGTCCGTTATGTCTTGAATCTCCATCCTCTTGTGGGTCTGTATCGTTAATTCCTTTCGGAAAGTCTTCGTGGTTTCACCCTCGTCCTTCAAAGTGTGTAATATTTTGGTGAAGATAACGTTAACTTTTTTTGGGCTTACTTCAGCACCTTTCCCGTTTCCATGTACCAGAGGTAGAGATCGAGCTCAGCCAAGTTGAGGTTAACCTTTTGCGCGATGCGCTTCAGCGTTTCCTCGATTTCAAGGTACCTTCTTTTTGTAACGGTTTTGGGCTTCTGGATTAGTCCGTGCCTGACCAGTACGTCGACTATGTGGAAGTCGACGATGGCGAACTCCGTGTAGCCGATGTTCCTGAGGAAGTGACTTGCCTCCTTAGGCCCCAGACCCTTAACGTTCGAGATGAGCCATTCCCTCAGTTTTTGTCCGTCGTTGAAGGACGTGATTGTGGCTTTGAGGGAGTCTTTGTGCTTCCTCGCCTCGACGATGTACCTTGCCCTTGTGCTCGGGAAGCGGTGACCCAAAGCCTTCAATTTCTGCGCAAGCTCTTCCTCGGGCAAGTCTAGGAATCCGTCTCCTACTGCGTTCTGGATTCTCATGCTCCGTTCAGCCGTGAAGTTCGCGCAGAGTACGCAGAAGCTAAGCTCCTTGAACAATTCAGTACTGGGTTTTTTCGCCATTTCCCCGAATTGGGCTGTTCGGGCCTTGACGAGCTGCCCGACCTCGCTTTTTTTTAGTGCTTCAACGGTTTCAAGTAGTGTTTTGGCGGCATCCTCTTTGTCATTCATGGTTCAGACCTTGCATCATACTTGGACGTTGAACACTGTCTTCGCCATCCAGCCGATGACGAACGAGACCGCTGCGACTCCGAGGCTTATGCACAGCATCTCGAGGAAGAGCCTCCTGAAGGGCAGCTCCTTGACGACCGACAGGAAGAACGTGAAGAACAGCACAACCGAGACCACGACGACCACCATTGTCCCCAAGGCCTGAAAATAGTCGGCAAGCAAAAAGTAGGGAATAACTAAAAGGAATACGGTTAGTATGTAGACGGTTCCCGTGTACAGCGAAGCCCTTAATAGACTTTCGCCTTTCTCTGACTTCTGCGAGAGGTACTCGGAAGCCGCCATCGAAAGAGATGCGGCGATGCCCGTTATTACGCCCGTGACGCCTATCAGCCTCGAGTTCTGGAAGGTGAACGTCAGCCCAGCGAGGGCGCCCGTCAGCTCGACCAGCGCGTCGTTCACGCCGAGGACCATGGATCCGACGTAGCCGATTTTTTTCTCGTCTATCATGGCAAGTAGCTGCTTCTCGTGAGTCGTCTCGTCGTCGAGAATCCGTTTCACGCCGGGAACCGCCGATATTAGGTCTGCGTACGTTTTTTTGGCGTGTTTTTCGCCGTTCTCCATCATCTTCGTCGTGAACGTCAAACCGAGCAACGTCGAGATTATGACGAATTTCATGATTGTGAGCTGGCTTGGCTTCACGTCTGTTTGGGTGTACATTCTCCATTCGTTGTAGTGGCGGAGCTCGTCCTCCGAAATCTTTCGCAAAACCTCAGCGTTGTTTCCCTTCGCTTTCTGGGAGAGGATTTTGTAAACGTTGTGTTCAGTGATTTCGTTTCTCTGGAAACTCAGGATTTCGTCCCTGTTTTTCTCGTCAATCACTGCCTTCCGCCCCTTTCGTTGCATCACAGTTTACGTTCTTTCTCCGGCGGCAACAGCTCGCCACGCGTTTTGCTAAACGTCCTTTACACAATAGTTTAAATGTTTCCCCTGCGGAGTAAACAATAAAATTGCTCACAAAAACGCTGAACGCCCCGAGTGAAGAGAATGAGAAAAAAAGCCGCCGTCAACATCGCTGCCGTAATCGGGACCGCTGCTGTCTCAGCCGTCATACTCTACGAGACGATGGTCGCGGGCAGCCTGCTGCAGGAGGCTGGGCTCCTCGGCATCTTTCTGGCCGCGATGTTCAGCCACCTGACCGTCATCGCCAGGGACATGTTCGTCCCCGCATTTATGAACCTGATGGCTTACTACAACCCCCTTCTGCTCGGATTCGTAGCGGGGCTGGGCGCAGCTGTAGGCGAAGTCTCCACTTACTATTGGGGGCTAGGGATTCAGGAAGCCTTCCAGGAGGACAGCAAGAGCACCATAGTCAAGAAGTGGATAGACAAATACGGGTTCCTCGCCATCCTGCTTGTCGCTTCTTCACCATTTCCTGACACGCCGATAATACTGTTGGCTGGGACCGCGCGGTTCCCATTCAAAAAGTTCCTAGCCACCGAAATCGTCGGGAAAGTCATTTACTATTCGCTGGGCGCGGTCGTCGGAGGCGCCATTTTCCAGGGGCTAAGCAACTACGTGGAAGAATGGGTTCTCTCAGCCGCCGTGTTGGTGGCTTCCATCGTGCTCTGCGTGCTGGCCTCATGGGGCAGAAGCAGAGAATGGATATTGAGGATTTTTAGAAG
>CAZOKM010000140.1:0-3829 GCA_964580405.1 uncultured Candidatus Bathyarchaeia archaeon
CGCTAACGTCGAGGCTTACTTCTTCGCAAGCGAGGCGACCCAACTGACCATCGACGGCATCACCCAGACGATTCAGGCGAACACGCCCGCCATGTACACTGTTCTGGGAACCCACACTATAAGTGCCGACCACAACGTCATCTTTCAGCTCAACTTCTGGCCATACGTACCTGAATACCAGGGGCTATGGTTCACCGGAGTCATAGTACCGTGCATCGAAACCGTGAACGTCAACCCGACCGTCACGATAACAACGATAGGCGGCGAAGGCTTCCCCGTCATGTACGTGGCGGTTGGTGGCGGAGCCGCTGCGGCGGTGGTCGTCGTAGTAGTGGTGCTGATGAGGAAACGCGGCGGAAAACCAAGCTAAGCCATAGACACGCACAGCCCAAAATTTTTTTATTTTTTTTTGTAGTAAGCGAATGCCATTAGTTTAAAGAACGAGGACCATGTTTTTATTAGCGTCCAATTGCATGTTTCAGAAGCATTCGTGCGGAGGACTTGAATGACTAAGGTCGAGGTGTTCCCCGTCGAGAACGTTCCGATCGTGAAAGAAGGAGACGACCTCGGCGAACTGATCTACGAAGCAGCAAAGAAGCAGGGAATATCCGTACAAGAGGGAGACGTCATCGTCGTCACGCACGTCGTGGTCTCGCGGGCTGAAGGAAACGTGGTAAACCTCGACGACGTAGTTCCCTCCCCGACCGCTGAAGCCATAGCCAGAGAAATGGACAAGGACCCCGCCCTGATCGAGGTCATCCTCAGAGAAGCAAAGTCGGTAATCCGGAAGAGAGACGGGCACCTCATCACCCAAACGAAGCACGTGCTGATTTGCGCCAACGCGGGAGTCGACAGGTCAAACGTCCCGGGGGAAAGAAACGTCGTCCCGCTGCCGAAAAACCCCGACCTCTCCGCGCGCCGAATCAGGCAGAGAATTAAGGACCTAACGGGAAAAGAGGTGGCTGTCCTCGTCTCAGACACCCATGGCCGCGCACTTCGGAGAGGACAGGTCAACGTGGCGGTGGGGGTCGCTGGGCTGAAGCCGATTCGGGACCGGAGGGGCGAAAACGACCTTTTCGGCTACACGCTGCGGGTCAAGCAGACCGCTGTGGCTGACGAGCTGTGCTCAGCCGCCGAGCTCGTAATCGGGCAGGCGAACGAGGGAGTCCCCGCCGCCATCATCAGAGGGTATCCCTACCAGAAGTCCGAGGAGGCGTCCTTAAGCGAGCTGCTGTGGCCAAGGGAAAAGGCTCTCTTCTACTAAGAAATAGCATAGAAATAATCTACGTTAGGTGGATGTTTCTTTCCTTATAATCTTCTCAGCTTTAGCCAGGTCTGACGGCGTGTTGATGTTGAAGAACGTTGTCAACTGCGGGTTAATCTGCTGTATAACCAATGTAGAAAGGTACCTGGTCCTCTTCAAGAGGCGAATCATGCTCAAAGGCCTCATTTCCTCGCGCTCCAGAGCCTCCCTCGTCGCCTTGAGGGCTGAGCTCGTCTTGTAGACAGCTTGTAAAGGCTCGATGTAGTCGTTCGGCCACCTCGGGACGGCGGCGTCCACGCCTGAGCACGCCTCGAAGAGCAACTTGACGACCATGCGGGACACGAAGGGCGTGTCGCACGGCAGCAGAAGCGAGTACTGGGCGTGCGAGTTGGTCAGTCCAGTTAGGGCGCCGACGAGTGGGCTTCGGACGTCCCCCTTGTCGACGATTATCCTGTCTCCGTTCGGGATGACTGAGGAGTAAGCTGCCTTTTGGTCTTCTGAGCTGACGACGACCAGGAACTCGTCCACGTATTCGCGTACCCCCTCAATAACGTGCGCGACGAGAGGCTTCCCAGCGAGGCTCACGAGGCCCTTGTCCTGCCCGAACCTCCTCGAATAGCCGCCCGCGAGGACGATGGCTGCCCTTTCCATCCAGTCCTTCCTCTAGCTTTTTACTTTGTTGAATACGTAGCGGATTATCTCGTCCGCGATGCAGAATTCGGTCACGGACTGCAGCCCCTTCCAGCCCGGCTGACTGTTGATCTCAAGCAGCAGGGGGCCTCTTTCCGTTTCCATGATGTCCACGCCCGCAACTTCGCAGCCGATCGTTTCCGCAGCCTTGACAGCTAACTCGTCAACAATTCGCGAAGGTTTGTACGGTTCGGGCTTTGCGCCCCGGCTGACGTTGGTCTTCCAGTTCTCCGCAGTCCTCTTCATCGAAGCCAGCGCCTTTCCGCCGAGGACGAAGATTCGGAAGTCGCAGTTTCCGTGCGGGACGAACTCCTGAAGGTACGCGACTTGGTGGTTGAACTCCAGCGCGCGGAAGACCCTTTCAGCCACGTCAACGTCCGAGACCCGTGTGGAGCCGACTCCCCGCGAGCCGAAAATGGGCTTGACGACGACGTCCCCGCCGAGTTCACGAAAACCGTTCAGAGCGGCATCCGCGTCCTCGGCGACGACGGTTCGGGGAACGGGCAGCCCAGCTTCCTCCAGCAGCGTCAGGGCGTAGTACTTGTCGATGGACTTTTCGATGGCGGAAGGCGCGTTCAGAACGTACATCCCAAGTCTGACAAGCCTGTGGAGAAGGTCCATGCGGAAGATAATCTCCTCAAGCGAACCCCGCCCCACAGGGCGGACGATGACGGCTTTCAGTTCGCCGAGAACGTCGTGTGCGTCCACTTTGACCTGTGGCTTGAACCCAACTTGTGCAGCCAGCCTTCTAAAGTCGAAGCACACGGGAGAAGCACCGAGCTTGAGGGTCGAAGCCTTCAGCTGAGCTGAGGACCACGAGTCCTCGTTCCGGGTCAGGATGCCGATCTTCAACCGTCCGCCTTCCCTGTCGCTTTCGGCTTCGGAGACCAAAGGCGTCGCTTCCGAAGTTTGCTTGTTACTGGTCTTCTTCTTGTTGCTTTAGCCAGCTTGCCACTTTCCTTATCATGGGGTTGCGGGAAAGGTCGATGATGGGGATCATGATCTTTTCCTTGGTCTCAATCATCGGCTGATACTTAGGCATCGAGGCATAGCCAACGAGCGTCCAGAAGACTCTCCCGCTTTCGATCAGCGCCTTGGCGGCTGTTTCCGTTGACGCAGGAAGGACGAAATTGAGGAACACGACGCCTTCAGCCCAGTTCAGGCCCGCCACCTTTCCCCCGTGACCACTGAAGCGAACCTCGCTAACTCGTCTGTGGAGCTGAAGTGGTTCTTGTCCAGAATCACGATTTCCCTTATGGGCTCGTATTTCACGTCGACTTCTCTTTCAGCCATTGACACCCGCCGCCGTCCAAGCAAAGCCGTAATAACTTGACACTTTATTCAGTGGTCGACCGTATTTAAGGCTATAACGCGAGGGCTCAACTCTTATATTGAGGCGGAGCCATTCTTCTCAGAACAATCCCCAAAACGGCGGTTGCAGGCGGCATAGAACCCTATGACGCAACTGGAGAGCAAGGTGCTGGCTGAAATCGGCAGGATCGTCGACTTAGAGACCGACCTGACAATCGGCGAGATGAAGATGATAAGGTCGGTGAAGGAGATTAAGCCAGGTGTGGTTCAGGTGGACTTCACCCCCACGAGCCCCGTGTGCCCAGTCGCCGTGAAACTGGCCATCGAGATAAGGGACAAGGCGGAAAACATCGAAGGCGTAGAAAAAGCCGTCGTCTACGTCCGCGGCCACATAATGGAACAGGAAATCAACAAAAGAGTCAACAACCCCGCCTAGAGTCGCAACCTAGGACATTTTTTGTTGTTGCTAAGGACTAGATTGCTTCAGCTTCCAGATACGTCGACCACGCCTTCGTTATTTTGACGTTCAGGAACCTTCCGAAAAGAACGTCTTTACCCTTAACG
>CAZOKM010000141.1:0-3812 GCA_964580405.1 uncultured Candidatus Bathyarchaeia archaeon
ATCGTGTTGTGAGGGTCAAGCCCGAGGGTTGCCAGCATGGAGAACTCTTTTTTCCTCTCCTCGTAGACCGACGCCATCGTTGTGTACACCATCAACCCTGCTATGAAAAGCGGTGGCATGTACGGGATGAGCCCGGAAACCGAAAACTCCGTCGACCAAACTATTTTCTGGGACAACCCTCCACTGTTCGCCGTGGAAGCAGCTACGAACGTGTACGCGAGTTCCTGAGCCACGTCAACGGGGTCGTACCCTTGGTCAACTAGAATCGTAACCTCAGAAATCGTCATCGCGTCGTCCTGAATGGACTCCAGTGGGACGAGGACGATGCCTGCAGGATTATCAAACAACGGCGTATTGTCGAGCTTCACGAGACCGCTGAAGGCTGTCTGCGGGTCGAAAGTGCCTATGACGCTAAACTGACCAAATAGTATTTCGGGCGGCGGGCCGACTGAGCCTGCAATCTGCTCTGTGACGCTTAAGGAAACATCTTGGGTGATGATGTAATCAAAGTCGGACGGGACGATGACGACGGGTTCTCCCTCGACGAACTGGCTCCAGAAGCCCGTGACGCGTTGGGGCATGTTGAAGTATTTCTCCATGAAGGAAGGGTCAATGCACGCGATGTTAACTTCATAGGTTCTTTCGGTATCCTTGACGAATCCTCGGCGGACGAGAAGCTCGTCTCTCGGCGTCCTCTCTTGGTACCGTATCGACTTGACGTAGGAAAGCTCCTTGCACCACTGCTGTTGCTGAATCCATTTCACGTCGTACTCAGTCATCGGCGTCGATAAAGTATCTGGCTCAACAATGACGCCCGACACGTCGGTGCCTGCCCATTGCCCCACGAATCTGGTTTCTCTGTTCACGGCAATATTGACGAAGATTATGGCTGACGAGACGATGATAGTGATTGTTAAAAAGGTCAGCAGCGTCCGGGACCTTCTGCACTTCAGGCTTCTGACGCCAAGTTGCAGAGCGAGGTCCGCCATCGTCTTTTGGCGCACCGAAACCAGCTGCACGAAAAAATAGGTCAGAATTCCTATCACGAAGCAGCCCACGAGAGACAACGGCAGGTTGACGGTTCTGCTCCCGATCATCATGGCGAAGGTTATCTTCAATGAGGGGTGAGAAAGCGAAATCATCAGCAAGGAGAAAAAGAAAATTACGACTTTGGTGATAAGCCGAAGCTTGTTTTGCGAAGGCTCGTCGAAGACGAAGTATGAAAGCAGCGACCCTAACCCGTACGCGAAGAAGCTCACGCTGATTGCCGTGAACACAGCCGTGATGTTGTTGTACTGGAGCCACTTCATGAGGTCAAGGAACTTATTATTCGAAATTCCCATACCTCCAAAGGCTGATGCGTACTCGCCCTTTTCAAAGAGTCTCACGACGCGATTCCAGAGGCTGTTAATTGCGTTGTATTCTTCTTGCTCCTTGTCGAGGGCATATCCTGTGGAGTTCAAGAACTCGAATTCCTTGCTCATGCTGTACTTCGCGCGTTCAATGTTTTCCGTGGCTGCGTGACCCATCCAGTCTATTAGGGTCGTGTTTTCTTTGACTTCCACTGTAAGTGGCGAAATGGGGTCATCACCGTACCTCAGCTTCTCGGTTTCTACGTTTTGCCACGTTTGGGTCTCGTGGTAGATCGTCACCTCGTAGCCTATCGGGAAGAAGTACATCCGCCAAAAAGTGTTCCCCTCAACTGTAATGCCTGTGAGAATCGCTGGCGATGCTATTAGTTGCTGGTGTTCTCCGGTTATTGGGTCAGCATCTAAGACTTTGACGAGTTTTCCCTTGAGAACCCAGATTGTGCCCTCTACGTATTTTTTGTCAGGAAGAATCCTGTTTGAAAAGGTTATGTCAAAATAGTATGTATTAAAATAATAGTCCGTGTGGTTCGAACCGTATGCATTGTATAAACTATATTGAGGCGTCTCCTCGATGAATGTGTTCTGGATTTTTATCAGCGAGTAATTGTCTGATAAAGTAATGGATTCGAGAGTCATTATTTGGGGAATGGTGTCATTCGCGACGCTTCCGAGAGTTGTCTGTATGTCTCCGGTTTCGTTTGTTCGATTTTCGAGTTGAAGATTACTAAAATCTGTGAATGCGCTAACTTCCACTGACAGATTCATTACAGCAATGCCCGTATTGTAGTCTCTAACGTGTAACACGAAGTAGACAGGAACCTCCGCGGCCTGTTGAGGCGCATCGACGGCTCGGGTCGACGTAACGGTTAGGAATAGGCAAATGGCTAGTAAAGATTCGAGGGCCACTGTGCGTTCGTTCTTCACCGCATTTCTCCGCCTCAATCCCGCTGTGTCGGCATCGCATCCTCGTCCAAATATCTACCTTTCATATCTGGATGGTATATAATCCCGCTAAATCCCTAAATAGAACTCAACAGTTACCCCTTGATAAGCCTATGCGAATAATCTCCCAACACCAATTTCACGATGAAGAAAACATTAATCCGTGAAATTGAAGCGACTCCTCTAGATACGTAGGACATGATATTAAGCTAGGAGCATTATTGCTATGTGGGCCTAAAGTAGTATCTTGGCCACTGGGGCCACGTTTGCGAGGGCTCGGTGTCGAAGTCCACCGTGAGCTCGGTTCCGACCTTGAGCTTCTCGCGCTCAACATTCCTTATTATTCCGGGCAGCCTGAGCCCGTTCTCCAGTTCGATGATGCCATACGCATAAGGAGCCATGCTTTGGAACGGTTCGGGGGCAACGTGGATGACGGTGAAGGTCGCCAAGATCCCACTCGGCTTGAACTGGACCCACTCGAGATCTTTCGAGTAGCAGTTCGAACACAGGGGTCTCGGTGGCAAATACATGGTTCCGCACCGACTGCATTTGGCTGCCATTAGCTTCTTCTCTTTCAGGAACCTGAAGAACTGCTCAATCGTGAACGGAGGCACGTTAGCTTGCTGATCAGCCTTTTCCATCATTAGCCCCTCCTGAGTACGTGAACTAAACATGAAGCCCCGCTTCCGCCGAGGTTCTGCGTCAAGCCGACCTCGCAGCCTTTGACTTGCCGTTTCTCCGCCTGCCCAGTCAGCTGGAGGAAGATTTCGTACACCTGCGCTATGCCCGTCGCGCCCACGGGGTGCCCTTTGGACTTCAAGCCGCCGCTGGTGTTGACGGGCAAGTCTCCACTTAGGGTCGGTACGCCCTTTTCGATGAACGCGCCCCCTTCTCCGGGCTGGCAGAAACCTAAATCCTCGTACGCGATTAGCTCAGCTATCGTGAAGCAGTCGTGCACCTCAGCCACGTCCACGTCGGCGGGCTTTATTCCAGCCATGCCGTAGGCTTCCTTAGCCGCGCAGCGAGTCGCCTTCACCGACGTGAAGCTCTCCCTCTGGAAGAGCCCGAGGGTGTCGCTCGCGTGACCCGAGCCCGTAATGTAGACTGGGGTGTCCGTGTATTTCTTTGCGAGCTCAGGCTTTGTCAGAATGGCGCAGCTGGCTCCGTCCGAGATGAGTGAGCAGTCGTAGAGCTTGAGAGGTTGCGCAATCATTCTTGAGGCCAGCACGTTTTCGAGTGGGACCTCTTTCTGGATGTGAGCCTTCGGGTTCAGGGAGCCGTTGTGGTGGTTCTTGACCGCGACCAGCCCCATCTGCCTCTCGGTTGTGCTGTACCTGTGCATGTGAGCCGTGGCCATCAGCGCGAAGAGCCCCGGGAACGTGATGCCGTTCCACTGCTCGAACGGGTGGTCAGCCGCCATCCCAAGGTACTCGGTGGTCTCCGAGGTGGACTTCTTCGTCATCTTCTCGAGCCCGCCCACCAAGACAACGTCGTAGATGC
>CAZOKM010000142.1:0-3788 GCA_964580405.1 uncultured Candidatus Bathyarchaeia archaeon
TAGGCTTTCAGATGATGCATTGCTTACCATTAATATGAACGCATTGATTTCTGGAGTTTGGTCCACATATTGATTTTGGAGACCCTCGGTTTGCGGAGAAATGAGATAGCTCGCGGCGCCTAACACTGCTATAAGCATTAACGCTATGGTTCCTGAGAAGACCATTTCTCTCCTGTACCAGCTCATCTTCTTCACCGAGACCTCCTATCACTGCCTATGCACTTAATTCTAACATTTTGTACACGCGTACAAGTCACTTGTACACCAACAGCCAAAAATACGTCCGAAGAACAGTATTGACGAGCTGAAAATGGGGGAAGAAGACGCAGAAGACGTGCTGAGAGGCACAACCCTCAGGGTCTACAAGTATGTGCTGTCGAACGGCGCTGTGGGGATACGCGAAGTTCAGAGGGGACTCAAGCTCTCCAGCCCAACGCTTGCCTCTTATCACCTTGATAAGCTGGTAAAGGCGGGGCTGGTGAAACAGACCATGGAAGGGTATGAAGCGGATCGGCTTCTCTTACGAAACATGATACGCCTGCGGGGAACCCTGATTCCCAGATTTTTCTTCTATTCAGTATTCTCCATTTCCGCCCTGATCCTCGAGCTGACCATCTTTAAGCCGATGGTTCTAACGAGAGAATACTTTTTCGCCCTAGCGGCAACCTTCGTTTCCACTGTCTTTTTCGTCTACGAGACAATCCTAACGAAGAAGAAAAACCCCTAGAGACAAAGGCGACGAACCCTAGACTTTGATTGACGTCCTTACTTTACCTTGTATTCTTCGCCCGCTTTAAGCAGGACCACCGCCGTTTTCGACGATTGCTCGACGAGCTTCTTGAACTGCTTCGGGTCAGAGTCCAAGGTATGCATCGGGATGACGACTTGAGGCTTAATCGTCAACGCTGCCTCCACGGCTTCGGGGACGTCCATGGTGTAGGTTCCGCCGATCGGCAAAATCGCCAGATTAACGTTTCCTAGTTCCTTCATTTCCGGGATGAGGTCCGTGTCCCCAGCGAAGTAAACGGTCTTTCCACCCGCAGTAATCAGGAAACCGAGTCCCGAGTTCTTCGGGTGGAAGGTGACGCCGGGCGACCTGAACCGTTTGACGTTGTAGGCTTGGACCGCCTTAACGGCGATGCCGCCTATTGCCGTCTTTTCTCCAGCCTTCATAGCCGTAACTTTACCTCTGATTCTAGATGAACAGGTTGGAGGCGCGATGATTGCGGTTTCCTCCTTTCGAACTTCCTCGATTTTCGACGGGTCGCAGTGGTCGTGATGCTCGTGTGAGACGATTATCGCGTCCGCCTTATCGGTATAGTCGCCTTCGTAGGGGTCAACGTAGACGACGAGATTGTCTATATTCAGTTGAAAGCTGGAGTGTCCTAACCATTTTACCGTAAAGACCATGCTCTCTCACCTGTTTAATCTATTTTACCTCATTATCTGCCCGCCCGCGACGAGGACGGTCTGCCCAGTTTCGTACTTCTGGTCAATTATATAATATATCGCCTTCAGGATGTCGTCAACGGTGCAGCCCCTGCCCATGGGGACCTTGGACTCGTAGAACCTCCTGACGTCGTCGACCGTTTTGGCTCCGGGAATCTTCCCCGCCTTCAGGTACTGGACGAACAACCCCTCCTTCGGGTCGGACCACAGCGGAACGTCGAAGACGTTGCCCGGGCATATAGCATTGACTTTTATTCCATCCTCCCAGAGCTCAAGGGCGAAGCTCTGAGTCAGCCCGACGCCGCCGAACTTGCTCCCCGCGTAGGCCGAGTTTTTGTCGCTTCCCTGAAGCCCCGACTTCGAGTTGATCTGGATGATGTCCATCGTACGCGACGGGTCGCGCTTGTGCTGCTCAGTCATGACTCGGGCGGCGTGCTTGACGCAGAGGAAGTACCCCGTCATGTTGATGCGTACGACGCTTTCGAAGTCACCGAGGCTGAGGCTCTTCACGCTTCCCGACTTCACGATGCCCACGCTGTAAACGAGTACGTCAATCCCCCCGAAGGACTGCACGACCATGCTGACCATGTCCTCGACGCTTCGCTCGTTCGTCACGTCGCAGTGGACTGCTAAGGCTTTTTTGGGACTTGACTTGCAAAGCTCGGAAGCTAACTTCTGCGCCCTTTCCAAGGCGACGTCAGCTATGGCGACGGTTGCGCCGTTCTCGACGAAGTCTCGGGCTATGCCTTCTCCGATTCCCCTCGCCCCGCCAGCGATTAGCGCGACTTTGCCCTCGACTGGACACGCGTATTTCGGGCTCACTTCAGCTTCACTGAATAAATTATGGTTTTATTGAGCATAAAAGCCATTTTATATGGCGTTTGAAAATCTCATAAAGAGGATTCAATTTTTCCCAGAAACTCTTTAGCTTTACTCAGTTGCTCTTGTCCCTTCTGTGTGAGTCTGTAGTATTTCCGCCGCCCCTTGAGGTATGATTCGACGTACCCGTCGCTTTCAAGCAGGTAGAGGACCCGGTATCCCGTGACCTTTCCCGACCAGAAGCCGAACTCCCTGTTAATTTTTTTCCTGAGCTCGTAGGCGTACTCGTCGCCTTGCGCGAGGACCTTGAAGAGGAAAATCCACAGGTTCTCCTTGAGAATCTTGTCCTTGAGCCTCTCGACGGGTTCCTTGACCATGGCTTCTACTATTCTCTGATACTATAAAACTTTATATGTTCCATGATACCATAAAACAATCTTGCACAAAAATTCGGAGACAAGGTTCATGGCAAAAATTAGAGTCGGCATCGTGGGAGTCGGCAACTGCTTTGCCGGACTAGTACAAGGGATAGAGTATTACAAGAGGAACAAAACGAAAAGGATCGGCCTGATGCACGAGGTTCTTGGCGGCTATGGAATCGAGGACATAGAGTTCACGAGCGCCTTCGACGTGGCAACCGACAAGGTCGGCAAGACCTTGGGCGAGGCGATCTACGCGGACCCCAACTACGTCCGCTGGGTGGACAGCGTCTCGTCGTGTGGCGAAACGGTGGTCAAGGAGTCACCCATCCTTGACGGCGTCGGAATCTACGTCACCAGTATGATCAAACCGCTTAAGCAGACAAAATCAGCCATGGAACTTAGGAAAATAGCTATGGACGAAATCGAAGACACGGAGACGAAAATCCTGCTCAATTATCTGCCAGTGGGAAGCCAGAAGGCAACCGAGTTCTGGGCGGACGTCGCCATCGAGTCCGGGTGCGCCTTCGTCAACTGCATCCCAGTCTTCATCGCGTCAACCAGCACTTGGGAGAAAAGGTTCCGCGAAAAGGGGCTGCCCATAGTCGGCGACGACATCAAGGCTCAAATCGGCTCAACAATTACGCACAGGACCCTTACCAAACTGTGTTTGGACAGGGGCGCTGTGATTGATAGGACGTACCAGATTAACGTTGGCGGAAACACGGACTTCGCCAACATGCTTGAGAGGGAGCGGCTGGCGAGCAAGAAGATTTCGAAGACCGAGGCAGTAAGGAGCTTGATGCCTGACGGCTCGAAGCTGCAGGACAAGGACATCTACATCGGCCCCAGCGACTTCATCCCGTTCCTCGGCAACACGAAGCTGGCCTTCATCAGGATCGAGGGAAGAATGTTCGGCAACATCCCGTTCAACATGGAGCTGCGGCTCGACGTCAACGACAAGGCGAACTCGGGCGGAGTCTCCATCGACGCCGTAAGGTGCGCCCAGATAGCACTCGACAAGGGAATAGGCGGCAACCTCAAGTACGCCTCGGCATACTTCATGAAGCACCCGCCAGTCCAGATACCCGACGAAGAAGC
>CAZOKM010000143.1:0-3702 GCA_964580405.1 uncultured Candidatus Bathyarchaeia archaeon
TTCTCTTCTAGAATGATGTCCTTGAGCGAGTCGACAACACCCTTTACTACGCAGCCTTTTCCGATAATGATGGTTCCTTCGGACAGAACGTGGCCGTCGACGACTGAGTAGTCACCTATCTCGACGTCGCTAAAAGCCTTCACGCTGCCGAACATGTGGCACTTCTTTCCCACTTTAAGGGACCCTTGCACCACAACATGGTTCCTGACCTCGGTTCCGTCGGGTATGCTTGCGTCACCCGTTATTCTGATGACTTCACCGGCGACCTTGACCCTTGCCTCTTCCCGCGCCCTTTCAAGCAGCGGCGTGTTGATGTCGGGTTTTTCGTCGTAAGTTGTTTGATCGGGTATTTCCTTTGGACCCTTGTCCTTTCTCTTGAAGGTTTCGAAGATTGTCGGCGTGAATGGGACACCGAGAAGGACGAACGGTAGAAGCACTAATGGGTTCATTGGGCTGCCCTCCCGTTTCCATTACCATTTCCATTTCCGTTGCCATTCCCGTTGCCATTGCCGTTTCTGTTCATGTAGAACCCGTTGAAGCCGTTTACTCCGTTTGCTCCGTTCCTTCCATAGTGACCATTACCGTTAAGCCCGTTCCCGTTGAATCCGTTACCGTTGCGTCCGTTCCCGTTTCCGTTACCGTTGCCATTATGGTGCGTGTGGTTCCACTTGTGGTTCCCGTTCCTCGTCAAACTCAAGTCTATCAGGGCTTTAGTGCAGCAGAACGCCATTATCAAGAAGGTGAAGGTGAGAGCCGGAAGCAGCCAAAGGAGACGTTTTCTATTGTCGAGGTAAGCTCCCGTTCCAACCTCGAAGAAGGGGGTGAAGTTGCCAACTGTGCTGTACGTGAATACAGATAAAGTGAAGAAATAATATGGTCTAATTGTCAACGAAATGAAAGTTTCTTCTTGGATTACGTATGAGACTGCCCCCACTCCCCATGCTACCAAGACAAAGATGGGCATGAAATAGACGCATAAGAGGAGAACGAGCTCTAACTTCTCATATCTACTCAGGAACGGCGCTTTGATGACGGGTTTTAGATGTCTAATAGCGCATTGCATATGCCCTTTTGCCCACCTGTATCTTTGGTTCCAGTAAGCTCTCCACGTGGTCACAGCCTCTTCGTAAGCTTCCGCGTCGTTCACGTACCTGACCTGATAACCCTTCAGGATCATCTTTATTGTCAGGTCAGTGTCCTCAGTCAACATGTACCTGTCCCATCCGCCAACCTTGTTCAATGCCTCTCTTCTGAATCCTCCCACGGTTCCGCCGTACTGGGGAACAAGCACAAGTTCGTCCCTCGCCTCTTGGTCCACCCTGTACCCGCCTATCCTTTCAAGAGTCACTACTTTCGAGACAAGTGAGTCTTCCTCGTTCAGAACCGTGACTCTCCCCTGAACCGCGCCAACCTCAGGGTCAACGAAGGGCGCGACGAGCTTCTCGACAATGTCCAGCTGCGGGTAATAATCAGCGTCGAACGTGAGAATAATCTCGCCAGTCGCGAACTTTATTCCGTCGTTAAGGGCAGCCGGTTTACCGCCTCCACCATTCGGTCGGTGGATTGCTTTAATGAAGCTGAACTGCCTCGCATAGTCGTCCGCTATCTGGCCAGTCGTGTCGGTTGACCCGTCGTCAACTAGTATTACTTCAAGTTTATTCTTCGGATAAGTCAGTTCCGTCATTCTCTGAAGAAGGTTTCCTATCACGAACTCTTCGTTGTGCGCAGGTATGAGGACGCTTACTTTCGGCATAAAAGCGCCAGTAATCCTCTTGAAGGACTTGATGAACGAATGCGACTTTCCGAACAGCACCGAATACGTGAAAATCATATGCCTGAATATGTAGGCGACCATGTAAAGAAAGAGAAACATCGTGAAAATGGTCAAAACGGGTATGGTCACTGTTGCGCCTCCTTCTTGAGCCACGACATCCCGATGCCCCACGCTGAAACTATCCAGAGAAAATCCACCGATGGCGCTAAAATAAAATGGACAAACGAGAAAGCGGTTATCCCGAAATTGTAGGCAACCGCTATGACAGCGGCGAGTCTACTTATGTTCCAAACAAACCCCATCCCCGCACTCAGAAGAAACCAGACTAGCTTGTTTCTCAAGCTCCCCTTTAACAAGCCCACGGTGAAGGCTGACACGAAAGTGAAGACGAGAAGGGTAATCAGCCCCGAACATTCCAATTGAATCTGAAATCCGACGACGCTTCCATCCATCAACCTCACGTACATCAGGTACTGATCCCCCACGTACTGCGTGCCGATGCCGGAGAACTCGAGAATACTCGTCGACGCCCTCGCGGTCATGTCCCAAGCGATTCCCGTGGCCAGAAATAGGGATAGGATGACCGCTAAGCACACGAGAATAGCCGCATGGCGGACCATCGGCTTTTGCTTGTCAAGGGTCGATTTTATCGTTTCTCGTTTGCTCCGTGATAGTGGTTTCTAAACTAGTTTTTCTCACGTATTTCTTGAACTATATTCAAGCTCTATCTCTCATATCAAGGTATTTCGGAGACCACGGTCTACTTCCAGCATACTTCTTGTTATACTTGTGTTTACAGTTGTAAACACCCTAAAAAATTGACATAAATCTGTGTAAGGAAAATCTGGCCAAAACAACGTTAATTTTCACAATTTTCTTCTTTCAGTAAGGACGGGAGATCCCAAAAAACTATAAATTTTTATACGAACGATATTACCTAATCATATTATTGGCTGAATGCACAATTTTGTGATTATGGGCTGAGCTAAACATGATGATTCAACGTGTCCCAACAGGAATACCCAAATTCGACGACCTCATAGAAGGCGGCTTCCCGAACAACAGCATGATCCTTCTCGTCGGTTACCCCGGCGCCGGGAAGACGACCTTTTCGGCTCAGTTCCTCTACAATGGCGCAATGAACAACCGCGCCAGGGGAGTGTACGTGTGCTTCGCCGAGACGCGGGACACCTTCCTGCGGAACATGCTCAGGTTCGGCTGGGACTTTGAACGTCTGGAGCAGGAGGGTCGTATTTCTATCCTTGACCTTTCGGTCACCAAGGAGACTGGGCTCCAGAAGAACCTTGACATAATAATGGAGACGATGGCTAATCTTAACGCCAGCAGGCTGGTCATAGATTCGTTCTCAGCCATCAGTATGGGGCTGAAGGAGACGATAGACGTCAGAGTCATGATTCACCTTCTCTACAAGTTCCTGAAGAAGGCGAACTGCATCTCCATGCTGATCATGGACCAGCCTTGGGGCACCTTCGCGATGGGGGAGGGCATCTCCGAGTTCCTTGCCGACGGCATCATCCACTTGGAGACGTACTTCGACGAGAACGAGATGCTGTGCAGGAGGCTGAAGATACTCAAGATGAGGGGGACGAACCACACGAAGCTGCCGTACTCGTATGACATAAGCTCCAAAGGTTTCGTCCTTCTCGCGCAAAAAGGCGCCAAGGTAAAAGCCAGCAAAACAAAAGCCAAAGAACAGAAACGGACAAAGAAGTAAATCCCGCTGGTGCTATAAACAAATTTTCTGGAATAGATGAGGGCAGATTCGGTTCTGATTAACTTAATGCTATGTCTGGCACGATTGGTTCAAAACATGTATTTGTCCTTCAGATTATGGGTCTGAACTACTGGTTCGAACTACAGGTTCTACCTCGGTATTGTACATAAACATTTAAAAAACGCTATATTAT
>CAZOKM010000144.1:0-3685 GCA_964580405.1 uncultured Candidatus Bathyarchaeia archaeon
GTCCTTACGTTGCATTCGACGTAGTACTGAGCGTTCTCGGTGAAGACAGTCAAGCCTATCGTTGTGCCGACATCGTTCACGTTGATGCTGTCTGGAGTGGAGATGTAGATTATCAGTGTGTCACCAGAGGCTAAGGGCAGGTCAGTCGAGGCAGCTGTAAAGCTACCAGTTGTTCCGTCAATGTACTCCATTGAAGTCCATGTTTGCGTCCCATTGGGGCATTGAAGTGATCCACTGACTGCCGAATCAAGTCTCAAGTAGTGAACCGTTGACCAAGCTGCTTCAACGCCACGAACCTGAACTTTGTCGATGACGACGTCTCTTCCGCCAACGTTGTCGATTGCGAGGGCCGCGTATGCAGTGTCGTTAGCGTAGACCCACACAGCTTGCTTCGTGAGCCTAAGCTCTTCCTGTTGGGTTCTCGTCGAAGTGATGTTGATGGCGTACATCGTGACTACACCCGCTAGAAGCACTGAGACCACCAGAATTATCAGAGTCGTTACCACTGTGCTGAGCGCTTTTTCGTTCTTTGCTAGGCTTTTCATTTTTTTCTCACTGGAAGACAGTTGGGAAGAAAAAAGCATATAGTAATTTGTGCGTATAGAAACACTACTAACAACTAATGGTCATATCTATTCTCATGCGGCGCAACGCCCGAAAACACACGGTCTGACGGTCTGAACCAATGGTCTAGAACCACGGTTTATATACAGGTTCGGAAGCGGAAACAAGTATCAGAAACAGAGTTTTCAAGTAAGTATACGAAAGATAGTCAATTTTCAGCCCCGTTCAGAATGCCCTTAAGAGGAGTCTGTCACACGAACTTCTGTGCCATTGATAACCCTGACGGGTCCAATCGGCTCCGTGTCGACCACGACAAACGGGACTGGATTCGCTAAGACTCTCACTTCGATTACGTTTTCCTTCATCAAGGGTCTCCCTGAAAGGGCGCCTTTCAGGAACTTTACGAGGAAATCGTCTATTGCCAAGTGGATGCCCTTGAAGGACAGGACAACGGTTTTCGCGTCCGACACTTCGGCCCTGGAGACGAAGACGCTGTTTCCCACGGTTGTTCCAGCGTTCCGCCGAGTGAACGCGTCTATTCTGATTATCTTTTTATCTTCGTCTTCAGGACGAGTGACGTGAACCTTCGCCACCGTTCTTTTCTCTCCCACGATTTCAACGACGTCTTCCTCGACAACACCTAATATCTTCATGGACGCTTGGTCAATCCGGGCGACCTCCTTAGCGAGGTCGGACTGCTCAACGTCCTCGACCCTCAATTCAACTCTAGCGTCTCTTCCAGCCATTAACTCCACAATTCCAGCTTGCGGCGCCGTTCCCTAAAAACCCATTGACGATTCGTATATTTAGGATTGCGCAAAAAACCGACGCTGCCCTCATGATAATGACATGTTGCGTCTCTTCTGCCATCCAAAATCTGGCTTTCTCGCGTCCATTTTTTGGTTTGTCTGTAATGTGAGTTCGAGTATAAACAGAATTTAACATTCCAAACAATGAACTTAAGTATGCGTTTCTCAAGTATCTACTCCGAACCCGAAAATCGAATGAGCTCAGCCAGTGGCGAAACGTGGACTTGCCCATCATCGAAACGAAGAACCTGACGTACACATACCCGATCAGCGCGAAACCCGCCTTCGAAGATGTGACCCTGAGCATCGAGAAGGGCGAATTCGTGGTCCTGACTGGACCGAGCGGGTGCGGCAAGACGACGCTCTGCAGGTGCTTCAATGGGCTTATCCCCCACTTCTACAGCGGCGAACTAAAAGGCGAAGTCACCGTATCCGAACTGAAGGTGTCAGAGCACCCGATTCACGAGCTCGCGCAGCACGTGGGCATGGTGTTCCAGAACCCCGAGAACCAGCTCTTCGCGCTCTCGGTGGAGAAAGACGCAGCCTTCGGGCTCGAAAACCTCGGCATGTCGAGGGACGAAATCCGAAAAAGGGTCGACTGGGCTCTGGAGACGACGGGAGCCTTCGACCTTAAGGAAAGGGCGCCGTACGAGCTTTCGGGCGGTCAGCAGCAGCGTGTCGCCATCGCCTCGGTCCTCGCCATGCAGCCCGAGGTCATGGTCCTCGACGAGCCGACCAGCTTCCTAGACCCTCTGGGGGCGCAGAGGATTTTCGAGGTCATCAACACACTCAACAAGGAGCTCGGGATAACCACAATCCTCGTCGAGCATAGGCTTGACCTGACCTCGAAGTATGCGAGCCGAGTCATAATCATGGACAAGGGCAGAATCGTCTTGGACGGTCCGCCTAAGAAAATCCTCGGCAGCGAAGAGGCGCGGCTTATCGGCGTGGGAATCCCTAAGGTGACGCGGCTTTACCAAATTCTGAAAGAAAAGGGCGTGAACCTTAACAGAATCCCGTTGAGCGCTGAAGAGGCTGCCGAAGGACTGTTGGAGGTTCTGGCGCGTTGATCAAGATCAGCGACGTCTACTTCACTTACCCGAACGGCGTCGAAGCCCTGAAGGGGGTCAGCCTCGAAGTGGAGGACGGCGAGTTCCTTGCTATTATGGGGCAGAACGGCGCTGGAAAAACAACATTAGTTAAACACATTAATGGACTACTCAAGCCCTCGAAGGGCACGGTCCTCGTCGACGACCTCGAAACGACGAAAGCAAGCGTCGCAACCCTCGCCCGGAAGGTTGGCTATGTCTTCCAGAACCCTGACCACCAGCTCTTCAGCGAAACCGTCGAGGAGGAGGTTTCGTTCGCCCTGAGGAACTTCGGATACGACCAGCAAGCCATAGACGAACGGGTCACGTGGGCCCTGAGCCTCCTGGACCTCACGGAGTACCGGAAGGTTTCGCCGTTCATGCTGAGCGGCGGCGAGAGGAAGAGGGTCGCGCTCGCTTCGGTTCTGGCTTGGGACCCGAAAATCGTGATTCTGGACGAGCCGACGATCGGGCAAGACGCCCAGCAAAAAGAACGGTTAAGACAGTTCATCGTGCAGCTGAACCGCCAGGGCAAGACGGTCATCATCGTCACCCACGACATCGAGTTCGTGGCCGAGTGCAAGCCGCGCGTCGTCCTGATGACTGAAGGGAAGGTTCTCGCGGAGGGCAAAGCCGAGAAGGTCCTGACGGACCGCGAGCTCGTGGACAAGGCGTCGGTCGTCCTCCCCCAGATTGCCCAGCTCTTCAGCGACCTTAAGGGCAAGGGCTTCCCTGCAGAGGTCATAGACGTCTACGACGCGGCGAAAATCCTTATCGGGAGGCTAGGTGAGTCACCATGAGCATGTTCGACGGATTCAAGTTCCGCAGCGTCTCCTCGGCTGTCCACAGGATGGACCCTCGGGCCAAGTTCGTCTACGTCTGCGTGCTGTTCGCCGTGGCGGTCATGTTCAGCCAGCTGATCCCGCTCCTCATTCTATTCGTCGTCCAGATGCCGCTGGTCTTCGCCGCCCGCGTGCAGAAGCAGTGGCTGCGGTCAATGAAGGGGTCCGCCATGTTCGCTGTCATAATCTTCGCCATGAACCTTCTGACCCTTTACTTTTATGGCAGCTGCGGGTCCCTCGCGGCCGTCGTGGAACGGTCCCTCGCCCTAACCGTTAGGTTCATGGTCCTCATCGAGTCGTTCTCGGTGTTCTTCCTCACCACGTCGCACCTACACCCCGGGCTGGCCCCCAAGCCCTGTAATATCCGGTTCATGTCAAGCTT
>CAZOKM010000145.1:0-3519 GCA_964580405.1 uncultured Candidatus Bathyarchaeia archaeon
GGATAGTAGCAAATGTAAGGAATGCGAAGAGTATTGTAAAAGGTGGAATTTACCACTCCACAGGCCACTTTCGTTTTTATATTTATGGATAATTTAAAGAGTGTAATAAAGTCTATGTGATTATTTTTAAAAAAAGTTTTTCGTTATGAAATACAATACTTTATTGTAACCCATTTTTTTTACCACACTTAGGGTTCACACCGTAACAAATAACCCTAAAAAATGGTTATAAAACCAAAACGACACTGGAAACACCGTTATTTTATCATTAAGCCTTGAACCATTTGTAGATGAAGTATTGTGTTTTGTTTTTTTCTAGGTCGGGGACGGCTATGATGAAGCGTTTCCTGACGGTGGTCGCGAGCCTGCCCGCCTTGACGATCTCGGTCGCCGTCAACTCGTCCCTCTGGCTCCGCACCGTGATCATGTAGGGCGCGTGGTCGATGCCCGGACCCTCCTTGTACACGGCGAAGTCGCACCCGAACTTGACCCCCGGAGTCACGACCAAACTCTGGTCCCGGAGGTCCTTGTACACGGTGTACATCGCGTCGAACTCTTCGAACGTCTTCTGAGCCCTGTTCTTGAGGGTCCGAAGGTTGACCTTGGCTTTGTCCTTGCCCTCGACGACGCGTATCAACCCCTTCTCCACGAGGTACAGCCCCTCCATCAAATCGAGGACGAGGGGCACGTCGAACTCCGCGCTCTTAGGCTTAGGAATGCCCAACGGTTTACCGTAGAACCCGTGTTCGAAGAGCTCGGAGCCCTTCTTGGTGTCCCACACGACGAGGAAATTCTCGACGAACTCAGCCTCGGTCTCCTCAGGCAAAGAACGCTCAGCTCCCTAGACGGCGAAGGCGAGTATGCGGACTGCGTCGGAAGCGTCCTCGATCTTGTCGGCGGTCTCTTCGAGGAGCTGAATCACGTCCCTCATCAGGAGAAGCGTGTTGATGTCGAGGTTGCCTTCGAGGATCAGGATTTCGAGGTCGCGGTACTTGTCGTCGACGGTTCTCTCCGCAACCTCCACGTCCCTCGCCTTCTCCAGAACCTTCGGCGACCCATAATTCAGCATCATGAAAGTGTCCCGAAGCATAGAAGAAGTGTCGGACACGGCGCCCGCAAGGTCCACGATGCCATTCTTGATCTCAGGGGGAACGTCCCAGCCCCGCTCCACCATCTGCGTGAGTCTGAAGGCTATGCCCTTGCAGAAGTCCGCAATCTCGCTCATGACGTCGGTGAATCTGAGGAAGTCCTCGCGGCTGATGAGGATGGTGCCAATCTCAACGAGCTCCTGAGCGACCGCCCGCTTCGAATCGTCCACGCCATCGCCGAGCTCCTGAACCTCAACGTAGAGCTGCTGAAGGGACGGCTTGTCGTTCAACATGAAGGCTTCGATCACCTGAGCCGTCTTGCGGTAAACGTTCATGACCTTCCTGAGGTGGTCCTGACACAAACGGAGCGCCCGCCGCTTCGCCCTGTGCTCTGCCTCAATCGGAAAAACCAACGAATCCCAGCCTCATGCGCAAACAACTGAATAACACAAACAATAACGACGACAACCTTAAAAAACCTAGCTAGTCAACAACGGCACACAAGCCCTAAAAACGGCGCCTAAGACCTGACGGGAGAACCCAAATCCTCGAAACCGATTCTCCCGCGGAAAAAATCGTGCAGCAAACCGGGCAGAGAGTCAACCTTCGCCCTGACCTGCTTCCAAGACGCCCTGTCGCGGACAGTCACGGTGCCGTCCTCAACCGTCGCGTAGTCGACCGTGATGCACAGAGGAGTCCCGACCTCGTCGAAACGCGCGTACCTCCGCCCGATCGACCCGCCCTCGTCGAACTCCACCCAGAACCCCTCCTCCACAAGAACGTCACGAATGCTCATGGCCTTCTCGGGCAAGCCGCCCTTACTCACGAGCGGAAGAACAGCCAGCTGCAGCGGAGCGATGTCGCGCGGAAGGTTCAGGACCGTCCTCTGTCTCCTAACCTTGTAGGCGTATTCTAAGGCAACGTAAGCCAAACGGTCCGAACCGAAGCTCGGCTCAATCGCGTGCGGCACGAACCTACGCCCCGTCTCCTCAACTTTCCTCTCGACGAGCTCAACATGCTTCAGAAGAACCCTGAATTCCCCAGCCATGAAGAAACCCTTCTCTTTGAGCGAAGACTCGACGTCCTTCGGGTCAGCCTTCGAAAGAAGCTCGATGACCTTCGGCGTGTCCCCCTTGAACGCGGGACCCAGCTCCGAGTGGACGGGCCTGACAACGAGCTCTGTCCTGACCCTTTTCACGTCATCAGCCTTGAAAACGGACAAGTCGACGCCGCTCTCGCTCATGTGCCCCCTGAGGTCGTAGTCGGTGCGGTAGTTGAAGCCCGCGACTTCCACCCAGCCCCAGCGGTCGAGGTAAACCTCTTGGTCGAAACCCTGAACCGAGTAGTGAGCCCTCTCCCAGGCGAACTTCTCGATGAACCGCTGCTTGCCCTCGGGGACGCCCAGCTCCTCAAGAAATCGTTTGGCCAAAGCCATGAAGTAAGCCTGCCACTCCATCTTCACGAGACCCTTCGACAAAGCATCCTTAACGGAAACCGTCACGGGAGCCTCCGAACCCTTCGTCCGCCTCTCCGAAAGCAGAAGCCTCAACTTCTCGTCCTCGACCTCGCCGAGGCGCGGACACTCAGGATGCTCGGGGTCGAAGAAAAACTCCAAATCCACAATCGTAAACTCCCTCAGCCGAATCGGACCCTGACGAGGAGAAATCTCGTTCCGAAGGGCGTGACCAATCGTGAAATAGCCGACGGGCAGCCGCTCCCTCGTCTGCTCGTAGAGCCGCTTGAACTCGACGAAGACACCCTGCGCAGCCTCCGGGCGGCCATAGCCCACAGAGTCGGAGTACGGCCCGATGGTGGTCTTGAACATGGTCAGGAACTGCTCCGGGGGACCGAAGGCTCCGCCGCAGTCAGGACACTTAATATCGTGCTTTTGGATGGCTTCCCCGATTTCGGCGAGCTGCATCTTGTCGGTTTCCTGAGAAGTCATCTCAGCGTTCTCCTGAAGGAGGTGGTCGGCCCTGAACCACTTCTGGCACCCGCCGCACTGGACCATGGGCTCCTTGAAGCTCTTGATGTGCCCAGAGGCGACGAAGACCCTCTCGGGCGTGATGATCGGCGACTCAAGCTCGTACAGTCCAAGTTTTCGTATAAATTGGTCTCTGAGCTTGTCTTCTATTCTCCTCTTCATCACAGAGCCCAGGGGACCCCAGTTGATGAAGCCGCCCGCGCCGCCGTAAATCTCGTAGGAGGGCCAGAAGAAGCCCCGGCGCCGCGCCATCTCGCTCACTTTCTCGTACTTGTCAACCTTCCTCAAAGGCACGAACCATCCGCTTCACAATCACCGAATATTCAAAGCCACCAGCAATATTAGCGTTACCAATTATAATGTAAGCCAAATTTAAGAACGCAACAATCAGACTTTAAAGGTTCTTGCTCACGTAGGGACCGTCGTACCCGTAACCGAGACGAAGGT
>CAZOKM010000146.1:0-3503 GCA_964580405.1 uncultured Candidatus Bathyarchaeia archaeon
ATTTAAACAATGTTTGCGCCTCAAAACAACAGAAAAAGTGCGCCCCGAATCAGGTGGGGTCCGCTGCGGCGCTGTTTGATGATGATAATTGAAAAAAACTTGATGATCGAATCAGAAGGGGTCACGGGCTCAGGGGATGCTAGACAAAGTCTGAAAGCCGATGTTACACAAAACAGACGGGTCTACAGCGTTTTGTCACGCAACCCAAAAAATATTTTGTCACGCAAATCAGACCAGACGGCGGGCTTCAGCTCACAAGCATAATGGGCTGCCAAATTTCAGCGATGATTAGGTCCAGTCGAGTATTACGCCCATGGCTTGGGTCCTGTCCTTCAGCAGCATCTGGTACAGCTCAGGAGCCTTCGTGTAGGGTTCGCGGTGCGAGATGAGCCCTTTGACGTCGATTTCGCCCTCAGCGACCAGATCGAAGAAGAACTCGTCGTTCCGCAGCTTCGTCCACGGGTTCTCAGGCGACTCGAAAGCGGGGTGCGAGCTGTTGTGGGTGCCGATTATCGTGTAGCTCGGCGAATTGCACAGGTCGTGAAAGTCGAACAGCGTCGGACCCCGAGGACTGCTCAACACGATGAACCGCCCCTGCATGGCGAGGACCTTGAGCTCGGACGGAATCAAACCCGGGTTCCCCGTCACCTCGAACACGATGCCCGCCATCCGCCCCTTCGTGTGCTCTGAAACCGCCTTCTGAACGTCGCACTCCTTCGAGTTGACCCTTACAATGGCTTTGTCCTCGGGAAGCAGTCCCAGCCTCTCGTCCGAAACGTCGACGACCACCACGGGCCTCGCGCCGCACAGCCTGCAGAACCTCGCCGCAAGCTGCCCAAGAAGCCCAGCCCCGTAGATGACGACCGAGTCTCCGAGCCTGACGTTCGCCCGCCTCACCCCGTTCAGGACAATCTCGGCAATCGTGTAGAAGGCAGCCTCATCGTCCGAAACCTCGTCCCTCACGAACCTCAGCTCGTCCGCCCTCGAAACGACGAACCTAGCGTGCTCGCCATACGTCCCGACCCTCCTCCCGACGAGCTCCTTGCTGACGCCTTTACCAACACCAATAATGACGCCGATGTTGTCGTACCCCGCGCGAGTCGGGTACACGCTGTACCTCGCCCACACGGAATCCTTGGGGAACTCGCCGCTCAGGCGGGTGAGCTCCGTGCCCGTGCTGATGAGCGTCTTCCGAGTCCTGATCAGCACCTCGCCGTCTTTAGGTTGCGGTACAGGACCACGTTCAAGGGTAACCGTGTTCTGCTTGGCGAAAACCACGAAAACGTTCTCTTCCTTCATGACCACTGAGATGTCGAAATCGGCACTTAAGCCTAACTAAAAACACTGATAAAAACAAGCTTAAATAAGAAAAGAAAAAAAAATAAAAAAGAAAAAGTAATCGAAACTAAACTGCGGTTACGACCAGCACATTCTCTGTTTAGTACCGTCTGTATGACCGATCTTGCCTGGGAGGTCTACGCTTCGCGTAACATTCTCTGCAGTACACTGGTCTTGTGCCGTCGGGTTTGAAGGGAACTTCGCATTCCTGACCACAATCAGCGCAAACCGCTTTGTGCATCTCACGCCTTTCCATACCACTTTCACTCCTGTTCAATTCGCTTGCAAGAACAAAGCCCTAAACACTTAAGCCATTGCTTCCTGCTGACCCAAAAACAAGTTAATCTTCCTTTTAAACTTATCTAACAAAAAACTAGAAAGTTTAATATGGACAGCCATGCACATATGAGATGTGACCGTTATGGCCAAAGGCAACAAGTGCAACGTCTGCGGAAGAGCCTTCGCAAGCAAAAAAGAACTCGACCAGCACACCCAGAAAGCGCACCCGCCGAAAAAGGAAGAGAAAAAAGCGGCACAGCCAAAACCAGCATGACAAAGCTGCCGCACAGCGACATTCTTCGAAGCGTACCCAAAAAGTAGTTAGCCCCTTCTTTTCCTCCTCCACCTCGTCCCCTCAGGAGTGTCCTCCAGTTCTACCCCGACTTCCCCTAGCTCCCTCCTAATCCTGTCAGCGACGTCCCACACCTTGCGGTACTTCAGCTCCTTCCTCAAGTCCACAACCAACTGAACAAGGCCTTCCACGAGCTCCGCCTGCTCAGAATCACGCTCAGCCAAAGAGGCTTCCACGCCCAGAACGCCCAAGAGCTGCCTGAAGGTCCCCGAAACCTCCCTCTTCGCCTCAGCCTCAACCTCGCCGTTGCCTCCGATGTAGCCGAACACGGACTTGGCGACGTCGAAGAGAGCCGAAATCGCGAGCGGCGTGTTGAAATCGCCGTCCATCGCCTCCTCAAACCCCGCCTTCGACGCTGCAACCTCAGACAGGAGCCTCTCCTCACCCGAACCGCGGACCCGCCTCTCGCCGAGACCCTCAAACCTCCCCAACGCGTTCAGCAGCCTCTCAAGGTTCGTCCCCGCAACCGCCAAAGCCTCCCTGTTGAAGTCAACGGGGCTTCGGTAATGGGCGGAAACCAAGAAATACCGGAGGACCCTCGGCTCGCACATCTTCAAGGCGTCCCGAACCGTCACGAAGTTGCCCAGAGACTTCGACATCTTCTCGCCGTCCACCGTCAGCCACTCGTTGTGAAGCCAGAACCTCGCAAACGGCCTCCCGTGCGCCGCCTCGGACTGGGCAACCTCGTTCTCGTGATGGGGGAAGACGAGGTCCTTACCGCCCATGTGAACGTCGAAGGTCTCGCCGAGGTACTTCGCCGCCATGACCGAACACTCGATGTGCCACCCAGGCCTGCCCTTCCCCCACGGGCTGAACCACCCAGGCTCCCCCTCCTTCCAAGCCTTCCACAGCGCGAAGTCAGCTGGGCTCCGCTTCCTCGGGTCGACCTCTATCCGGGCGCCCGCCTCCAGAGCTTCAGCCCTATTCCCCGAGAGCTTCCCGTACTCTTTGAACTTTGAGACGTCGAAGTACACGTCGCCGTCAACCGCGTAGGCGTACCCCCCCTTCACCAACGTCTCTATCGTCTCGACGATTTCGGGGATGTGCTTCGTCGCCCTCGGAATCACGTCAGCCTCCCTGACGTTCAGCGACGCCATGTCCCTGAAGTAGGCCTCGGTAAAGAAGTCGCCGAGCTGCTGGACGCTCATTCTTGATTCATTTGCCCTCTTTATGGTCTTGTCGTCGATGTCGGTCACGTTGCAGACGAGGGTCACCCTGAATCCCTTGTACTCGAGGTACCTTCGGACGACGTCGGCCACGACGAAGGCTCTCGCGTTGCCAATGTGGACGTAGTCGTAGACGGTCGGACCGCAGACGTACATCCGAACCTCCCCCTTCCGCAGGGGAACGAACTTTTCCAGCTTCATGCCCATCGTGTTAAAGACCTTCAGAACCATGGCAGCACCAACCAGACTCGACAACAAACAATGGCGTAACAAAAGTATAAGCGTAACTGCATACACATCAGGAGGAAAACTAGAAATTTTTACAGCTCCATGAATTAGTGAAGGACTATTCTAAAAATCCTCAATAT
>CAZOKM010000147.1:0-3402 GCA_964580405.1 uncultured Candidatus Bathyarchaeia archaeon
GAGGAACCATCGGGAACACGTTCTGCTCAGGCGAAATCGGCACGTCAACCACCGTCGTCACGTCGCTCTTTATCGCCACCTTCACGGCCTTCGCGAATTCTTCTGGCGAGTCGACGCGAACCCCCTGCGCTCCGTAGGCTTCAGCGAGCTTCACGAAGTCGGGGGTCTTATCGAGGTTGATGGCCGAGTACCGCCTGTCGTAGAACAGCCTCTGCCACTGGGCGACCATGCCCAGAACCGAGTTGTTCAGCACTATGACCGTGACGGGAATCTTCCACGTGACCGACGAGGCAAGGTCCTGCTCTGTCATGATGAAGCTTCCGTCGCCAGCCACGTCCACGACTGGCACGTCGGGGCACGCGACTTTCGCTCCGAGAGACGCGGGGAACCCGAAGCCCATTGTGCCTAGGCCGCCTGAGCTGATGAACGTTCTAGGCTTGTAGGACTTGAGATATAAAGCTGCCCACATCTGGTTCTGACCGACCTCCGTGGCGGTTATCGCGTCGTCGGGCAGTATCTTCCGTAGCTCAGCCAGCAGATGCGTCGGCGTCATGCCGTCCTTCTTCTCCAACTCTGCCTGCTGACCCTTCTGTTCCTGCACTCTGCTCATCCACGTTGAGCGCTCCTTCTTGCGGTAGCTCTTCACGAGGCGCTCCTGGATGGCTTTGAGGGCGAGCTTCGCGTCTGCGACTATCGGCACGGTCGGCCTGACGTTTTTGCCGATCTCGGCGGAGTCGATGTCTATGTGGATTACCTTCGCGTCGCGGCAGAACGTTTCGACCTTCCCCGTGGTCCGGTCCGTGAACCGCATCCCGACTGCCAGCAGCACGTCCGCTTCCGAGACGACTTTGTTCGCAGATATAGTCCCGTGCATTCCCAGCATCCCAAGCGACAGCGGATGGTTCTCGGGTATGCAGCCCTTGCCCATGAGCGTCGTCGAGATGGGCGCCACCAGGAGCTCAGCTAAAGCTAATAGCTCCTGCGAGGCTCCTGAGATGATTATCCCGCCGCCTGCGACGATGACGGGTCTTTCAGCCTGAACCAGGAGCTTCACTGCCTTCTCAACCTGCAGCTCGTGCGGCTCGGTGTTCGGCTTGTAGCCCCGTAAGTGGATGCCGTCTTCGAACTCGATGTCCTCCACTTCGGTCTGGGTGTCCTTGGGCAAATCGACAAGCACGGGTCCAGGCCTGCCTGTCGAGGCGACGTAGAAGGCGGTCTTCACTGTTTTGTGGATTTCCTTGGCGCTCGCGATCTGGAAGTTGCATTTCGTAATCGGCGTCGTCACGCCCACGATGTCGGTTTCCTGGAAGGCGTCCTTGCCGATGAAGGCTCGGGGGACGTTGCCCGTGAACGCGACGACGGGCGAGGAGTCCATGTACGCGTTAGCTATGCCTGTGACGAGGTTCGTCGCTCCGGGTCCAGAGGTCGCCATGCAGACTCCGACCTTTCCGCTTGCCCGGGCGTATCCGTCGGCCGCGTGGGCTGCGCACTGCTCGTGCCTCATGAGGATGTGCCTTATTTCCGAGTCGTAGAGCACGTCGTAGATGGGCAGCACTGACCCTCCGGGTATTCCGAAGATTGTTTCAACCTTCTGCTTCTTCAGGGACTCGATCAGAGCTTTGGCGCCTGACATTTTCACCATTCAAAATCCTTCCTAGTAACCATTAATTCACAAAATCCTTCGGTTCGGACATCCTCACGGAGAACTGCACGAATATTTTTTGGGAAACGCGGAAAATTTTTCGGGGTTCGAGCTGGAGAAAACATCGAGAATCTCGTTTTAGCTGCGGAGGAGACGGTCCCTCCGTACCCATATATCCCTCACTTTTGTTCCTCCAGAGGAAACGAAACCGAGTCTAATATCAACAGGATGCATATAAGCCTTTTGAACCCGCCGAACAGCACGAATATCACAATTTTATGCCGAAAACCGTCATTGACCCGACGCAGCGTTGTTTCCCGTCTTGTTGTGGTTGCTCAGTAGAATACATTGATCAAGTTAATTACGATTTCGTAATATAGTCGCTAATACAATTTGGAAGACTTCCACTCTGGACAATTAACTCTCTAACTATTTTATCTATTTTGAGTATTTCTTCTGAAAGTCCAGCTTTTACAAGTTGCCGAATTTTTCCTATACTAGAGTATTTTGCCTCAAGTTCATTAATGATTTTACTAGCTTTATCTTCAGCATCATTTGAAAGATCAACAAGCTTCATATGTGTCTTGTTTTTAGGATTAAACTTGGGTAACGGTAGTTCAAGAACTTTCTTATGAATGTGTCTTTCACCCCATAAACCACGGCTTTGCATAGGCTTTATCAAAGCATCTATTATTGGCGCATTTAACATCGCTGTGATAAAAAGTCCTTCCTCTCTATTGTTCGTATCAAACCAATATGTTGTCGATTCTCCAACTACTCCTTGAATTTCCAAAAAAGACGAATTGATTTTTACCTTTGTTGGTTCATTCTTCATCAAACATGCAACAAGATATGTCCCAGAGGTATTGTAGAGGATCTTGTACTTCTTCTTTGAACTCTGGTTAGTCAAGCCACGCGAATAATCAAGCCTTTGATAGATGTTCATTTTAATAGCTTTTTCTTTTCGTTTTTCTTTCCAAACTTTTTCCGCCCTTATAAGCCACTCCTTCAATCCAGAGTATCCTCTTCTCTTAGCTTCCTCAGAATCCAAAATACGATAAACACCATTAGCTGGTTCGACTGGAAGAACAGCAATTGGAAGTTTAGTTGTATAGAAAGGTACTAGCTCAGAACCAGTGACCACTTGGTATAGAAACCGTGATTCAACTTCCCCCTCTAAATCAACGTCAGCATATTCTGGTTTTGCACGTTCAATAGCCCTTTGCGAAGTTTTCAATCTGGGTTTTGTTAAATCAATCCCAAGTTTTTGATGAACAATTGGCTCAACAAACCAAACTTGTCTGGGTACAACTGTGGTACCCTGAGTAAAATTCTGATAATATAAGCTACGTTGACCTTTTTCAATTGCTTTAAGAACATTCTCAAACTCTTGACTTTCAAAAAAAGAACGCTGTCCTATCTCATAATATTCAAATTTCTTCGAAGTTTGCTTAAGTAACTTCATTGCCTCAACTAGTTTACAGTTCTTTTGCGGAAGTGTCCCTTTAAAAACAACTGCATCAATGGGAAAGTGACTTTTTCCATTCTGTGCGGTAATCACGCAACTAGGAATATGGAACAATGGCTCTACATCTTCAAGATCTATCATTTTAACTATTTTCATCATTGGTTTAAATGACCCATTTCTGAAGTTATGATGTTGGTCGCTTACGAAAATACTTCGTGGCATAACGAACGAAAGAGTACCATTTTTAGCAAGGTATAGGTCTGATACTCGTGAGAAGAACAATGTGGCAAGT
>CAZOKM010000148.1:0-368 GCA_964580405.1 uncultured Candidatus Bathyarchaeia archaeon
CCCTTGACGTGTTGACCAGGCACGTCGTCTTCTTCATCGTCCTGAGCCTGTCCTCGTTGATGAGGTGGTGGGTCTCAGGCGTCAGAGGCACGTGAACCGTCACGAAGTCCGACTCCTTCAGGAGCCTCTCAAGCGGAACGTACTCGACGCCCAGCTCTTTTTCCACCTGTTCGTTGCGGAAAACGTCGTAGTAGATGATTCTCATGTTGAACCCCTTGGCCCTCCTGGCTACCGCCGAGCCGATTCTGCCGATGCCCACGACGCCGAGGGTCTTCCCCCAGATGTCTTGCCCCAGGAGCATCATGAGCCCCCACGGAACCTTCCACTGCCCAGACTTGACGTACTTGTCGGCCTCCGCAATCCTCCTC
>CAZOKM010000148.1:378-3383 GCA_964580405.1 uncultured Candidatus Bathyarchaeia archaeon
CGCGTAATCAGCCGTCGTCTCAGTCAAGACTCCCGGAGTGTTCGTGACGAGAATTCCCCTCGCCGTGGCCGCCTTGACGTTAATGTTGTCGAACCCGACGGCGATTTGGCATATACCTCGGAGCCTGGGGCCAGCGGCGTTGACAACGTCTTCGTCGAACTTCTCCGTCAGGAGGCAGATTACGCCGTCAACCTCTTTTACCTTCTCGACGAGAACGCTCTTCGGAGGCGGCATCTCTCCCTGCCAGACTTCAACCTCGAACTTCGACTTCAGAATCCGCGTTGCCTCCTCTGGCAACTCCCTCGTAACGTAAACCTTTTTCTTTCCGGTCAAACGTCTTCACCGCAACACGTTAAACACAGTTTTCCGCTTGTATGACGCACGCTTGTTTTTAAATTTTCGCCCAAGCCTCCGCGAAGACCCTCTGGGAATTCGTAATCAGCACCTCAGACGACTCGCCCGCCGCAGGCTTCACCTCGAAGCTCACGACCGGAAGCCTCGTAGCCGTCTTCTTCTTGAAGTAGCCGATGTCCTTAAGGGTTGCCAGAAACTCAGCCAGCTCGTCAACCGAGTTTTCGCCGCCAGCCACACCGAACCTCGGATGCTGGTCCCCGAACTGCGGGTGGCTCCTGTCCCTATACACGCAGTTCCCGACGTGAACGTGCTCCAAGAAGGGCTTGGCTTCCATGAGGGCCTTCTTCGGGGACTCGTGAAGCAACGGAAGGTGGCTCAGGTCGGACGTTAAGCCGACGTTGGCGTGCTCCTTCTTCACTTTGGCCACGACGTCGACCGCCTCCTTCGTCGGGCCGGCGAGGAGCTTCTTGTCGTATTCGCGGTCGAAGTACTCGAGGGACACCATCAAAGTGTAATCCTTGCCAGCCTCCTCCGCGTAGCTGCAGACTTGCCCGAGAGAGTCAGCCAAAAGAGCCTTCGCCTTCTCCCTTTGCTTGGATTCCACGTCGGGCCCGCTGAGGACGACAACTATCCGTGCGCCCAGCGCGTAGGCCTCATCAACGAGCTTCTTTGTTGAGCTGATTGCTGCTTCTCGGACGGCACCGTCGAAGGAGTTCAGGTTTAACTTCTGGTTCAGCATCGGCGGACCGCCACAATAAACAATGTCCAAGAAGGCGGACTCCAGCAGACGCGCAGCCTGACGCCGCACGTTGGCGTCCTTCATCCACGAAACCTCGACCGCGCTAAAGAAGCTGTCAGTGATAATTTTGCTTAGGGTTTCGAGGATGGGTCCTTCGCCGCGTCCTGTCTCGGGGAAAATCATCGGGTGGATGATGCCGACGTTAATCAAGCCGCTCCAAGGGTTAGCCAAAAAATTCCTCTCCAAACAAATTTAGACAATATAACGGATGACCGAATATTAAGGTTGCGGGGAGAACGCAAGCTCTTTAAGAAAGACGAAAAAAGATAGTGCCGTGGGCCCGTAGCCTAGCTGGATAGGGTGCAGAGACGCTGTTCGCACTAGCCTTCGGAGCCAGCGAGGCGGAGAAAGCCTGAGGTCGAGGGTTCAAATCCCCCCGGGCCCGCCAAATTTCAAAGCGTCATTTTTATTTTCCTGCCGATTCATTCATAGAAAATGCTTGAATCTCTCCCAAGGGGTCCTGCAAACTTAATCAATAATTTTAATCGAGGGAAAGTGTTGAATTTTATATTGCTGAAATAATCTATTAGAGTATATTAGGGGATAAATCCGTTATTTCGAGGTAAAAGTTGAGTATGAATGCGAATGATCTGAAGGAGCAGTTACTGCTTTTAAATAACTTCAAATTTGGTAAATTCGGCGAAGTTATCTACGAGCATTACCTCAAGAGTCTGTGCATACAATTCGAGAATGTTTGTCTTAAAGGCTTACAAGCTGATTTTAGAGTAGGAGAAGACCTAATCGATGTTAAATCCAAAAGAAACCTTGGACAAAGCAAGGAACGTTACAACATTATACCCATATCAAACAAAATGAAAGGCATTAAATACCGTATGGTTGTTTTTAACAAAAGCCGAATTGTCCTTCATGACGAAGATAAGAAGATATTTCAAACATACCCTTATAATTCATTGATAGTGAAACTGTTCGATAATTTGACTAAATCGTCCAAAAAGCATCCGACAGTAAAAGCCAAGAAGAGCAATACTTGGAATAATATTAAAAATGAGGTTGAGGGCTTCTTTGAGAATGCAAACATTTCTGCTAGAGCGATTCATAGAACTTGTCAAAGAAGATTCGGTAACGAGCATCCTCATAACCTGAAACCTTCAAAGAAAGGCGAAGACGTTGTGGTTTACGTTGCTTATGCTGATACAAATCTTGAAATAGTGGATTTCATTTTTGCTTTTCCAGCATCAGACTATTATAAATTTCCAAACATCCCCAATCCAAGATTACACAAAACCAAGAAGGACATTAATCATACAGATTCAAAATATTTCTTTAAAAGCCTTGCCGAACTATACGACCAGTTCTTCCTGAGGTTCCCTTGTTCAGCTAAATCATAATAAGTGAAATATTCTAGATGCTGTTATTTTGGGCACGGCTTTGGGCTACTTCCTTCTTGGTCGGGTATTTACCGCAGCTCCTCTTCTTGGGTTCCGGGCACACTCCCCACTGGCTACCCCTGCACCCGACGTCCTCGAAGATTTCCGGGTAAATTTTCGTAACCTCTTCTTTGATTTTCGTTGCCATTAACTGAATCTCTGGAGCAGCGTTCTTGCACAACCTCAGCCTCAGGAAATTCAGTAGGGACCTGCAGTTGACCGTCCACAGGTACGTGCATTCAAGCCCCATCGGCAGAACGTACCTGGCTGACTCCATCGAGACTTCATTTTCTATTCGTTTGTAAAGTTCGTGCGTTCTCCGCATGTGCTCAGCAACGTCTTCCCTCAGAGGGCCTTTGACGTCCGGCGGAATGTACACGGGCATCTCGTCCGACTGGGAAACGTACCTGGTTGACTTGGCCGTGTGAGAGGCCATCCTGTGCTCCAGCAGCTCCCTGCTCAGG
>CAZOKM010000149.1:0-3331 GCA_964580405.1 uncultured Candidatus Bathyarchaeia archaeon
ACGACGGGCGGCACGGGGATAAGCCCAGCTGACGTGACAATCGAAGCCGTCCAGCCGCTCCTCGACAAAGAACTCCCCGGGTTCGGGCAGCTCTTCCGAACAATCAGCTACCAAAAAATCGGCTCCCCCGCAGTCCTAACACGGGCACTAGCTGGCGTGGCAAGAGGAAAACCAATTTTCTGCCTGCCCGGTTCGCCTCAAAGCGTGTCACTAGCTCTTGATTCTCTGATTTTGCCCGAGGCAGCCCACATTTTCAAGCACGCGCGCGAATCTTAGGGTTCCAGAAGAATTTATTGTGGACCGCTTTTGGCTGAGAGGAAGTTGACCATGTCCTCGTCGAAGTCGAACCACCTGGACAGGCCGTTCTTCATCGCTTCGTTGGTCTGGAAGATAATTCTTAGGTACGGGACGACGTCCTTCGCGGCTTGACCCGACGACATGTGGCACCGCTTCCCAACCTTCAGCCCGATGGCTGTCAGCAATCCCCGCTGAGCCCTCGAGAACGACATCGCCATGATGCGCGTAGGGAACCTGAACGGCACCCAACCCGTGGCTCGGTGGCTCCACGAAGTCGCGACGCCCGCTGTCATGAAGTCAATGAGGTATCTCATCAGCGTCCAGTTCTGGGTGGCGCCGATTCTACCGCGGTAAAGGTCAGCCGTCGCAAGCATCTCCATTGTTGCAGCTAGCTCCGTCGGGTCCTTGACTTGGTGGGGCACGTTCTCGTAAATCCACTCGAAGAGCATGTCGGGGTCGACGTCCGCGGCGTCAACGGCTCTCTTCGCGTCGACAGCGCTCCTCGCGTAGAAGATGTCCCCGAGGACCTTGAAGATTGCCTCCTTCCTGTCCCGGCTCGAAAGCCACGAAACGTCGCTGTACGTTAGCCGTTGTTTTCCTTGAGCTAACGCCTGAAGGTCGTTGACCGCCGACCTGATGTCGCCACTCGCTCTTTCAGCTACGAGCTTTAGAGCGTCGGCTTCGGCTTCGACGCCTTCCAAGCTACAGATTTTTTTGAGATAAGCTTCCACGTCCGTCCTCGCGAGCTTCTTAAACTCCACGAGTAGGCAGTGTTTCCGCAGCGTCGAGAACCGCGGGTCGTACGCGTTGTTCGCCGTCAAGATGATGGGCGAACCCGCGGTCTTTACGATGTCGGTTATGACGCGTAGCCCGCCGCGGTCCGCCGTGCCCGCTACGCCGTCGAGCTCGTCGAAGAGGATGAGCCGTTTCTTGCCGAAAAGGGTGGTGTAGTGGCTGGCTGTGCCCGCGAACTTCTGGACTGCGTCGGCGGTTCTGTAGTTGCTGGCGTTGTTTTGGACGAGCTCCATGTCGAGGTCGTTGGCTAGGGCTTCGGCGATTACGGTTTTTCCCGTTCCGGGCGGTCCGTGGACGAAGAGCGCTCTTTTTTTGGGCGGCTTCCTGTCCCACTCGTGGACCCATTTGAGTATCTTGTCCTTGGCCTCTTGGTTTCCGATGACCTCAGCCATGGTTTTGGGCTTATACTTCTGGGTCCACGGGGCGAACAACGCTTACTGTCCTCTCTTTATCTCGGCTCCAGCCTCGACCAACTTCGCCAGAAGAGCGCTGAGCTGGATTTCCTCGTTCGAGCCCTGTAGCAGCCGGAAGTCCACTTCCCCGATTATCTCGGCGAGCTTGACCTTCCACTTGTCAGGTACGCTTGTTAGCCTGAAGGCTTCGCTGTGTATCTGCCCGATGACGTCGGTCCCGGCCAACCCGTACTTCAGCAGCATGTCTCTGAGCTTCTTGCGGGCTTCCACGAAATCCCCGCTCAGAGCCGTCAAAAGCATGTCCCGCACGTCCACTGGATTCGCCCTTCCGACGACGGAGTAGACGGTTTCCTCGTCTATAGGCTTGCCGATCGACGCAGCCGTCTGGAGGATGTTCGTGACCCTCCTCAGATCTCCGCCGCTGATTTCCAGGACCGCTTCAAGTCCGTCGTCCTTGACCATCAACCCTTCTTTTTCGGTGATGCGTTTTATCCAGTTTATTGCGTGCTCCCGGGGCAGATAGGTGAATCTGAAGGGCGCGCACCTCGACTGGATGGGCTCGATGATTTTTCCGCTGTAGTTCGCGATTAGAATGAACCGCGCGGTCTCCGTGTACCGCTCCATCGTCCGCCTCAGGGCTTGCTGGGCGTCGCCCGTCATGTTGTCGGCCTCGTCTAGGATGAGCACTTTGAAGCTGACCTCGCCGATTGACTTGGTCCTCGCGAACGTCTTCACGGTCTCGCGCACGACGTTGATGCCCCTCTCGTCGCTGGCGTTCAGCTCCATCACGAAGTCGCGGAACCTCGCACCGTACAGGTCGTGAGCCAGGCAGAGGGCAGCCGTCGTCTTCCCCGTTCCGGGCGGCCCGGCGAAGATGCAGTGGGGGACGTTCTGGGCTTTGACGAAGCTCTTGAGCCTGTTGACGATCTCCTCCTGGTCGACGATGTCCGACAGCGAGTGGGGGCGGTACTTTTCTGTCCACATTTCGTAACTCAACGAAGAACACCTTTGCAGAGTGAATGTTCGCTCCGAAATATGCCCTAAGCCGCTATTAAATCTTAGATTTACTGCGTCACGTTCTACCCTTTTTCACGAAATGTCATAAATATGGTTAAGGCGTTGTGCGTTTTTTAAGTGGAGGTTGAGGGCGATTCTGTCTGTTGAATTCATAATTTTTATTAGAACACTGAATATAGATGATATCGTGTGGTTCAGAGGATGGGTGAAGGCTCGCGCAGAGAAATTTTGGCTATGGTCCTGTTCGTCGCTGCGTTTGCCTTTGTTTCGGCAGCTTCAGCGGATGTCTCTGAGTTCGAGGTTGAATCTGTATCCCTAACGGTGTACAGAGACGGCTTGGTCCACGTAGCGCAGACTGTGGCTGTGAACGAGACGGTTCCGTCTTTCGCTTTGAGGCTTCTTTCCGATTCTGGCATAATCGAGAATTTGGTGGTCGCTGACGAGAACCTTACGGCTCTGGATTACGATGCAACTGGACAAAACATAACCATCTATAGCTTGGGAGCCAAAGCCGTCCTTCTCGAGTACGATACAGCTTCGCTCACTGGGAAGGAGGCTGAGGTGTGGACTCTCGCCTTCGAGTCTCCCTACAATCTGTCGGTGCTTCTGCCTGAGGGCTCAACGATTTTTGGCTTCAACGAAATGCCAGATTCGATTGAGATTAACGATGGGAGTATACTTCTGTCGCTTTCTCCAGGCGTTTGGGAAATCAGCTATGTTTTACCGATTGTTCAGCCTGCGGAATTCGCGGTAAGTGAGCTCAGCGTAAACCCGACTGAAGTTCTAGTAGGTGGCGAGGTTACCGTGTC
>CAZOKM010000150.1:0-3288 GCA_964580405.1 uncultured Candidatus Bathyarchaeia archaeon
GGAGCACGCCAAGATACACGACTTCATCCAGTCCCTGCCCCAAGGCTACGACACCCCAGTCGGGGAGCGGGGCATAACCCTCTCGGGCGGGCAGAGGCAAAGACTCACTATTGCGAGGGCGCTCCTGACAGACCCGAAGATACTGATTCTGGACGATTCGCTCTCGTTCGTCGACGCGAAAACGGAGCAGCAGATTCAGGACGCCATCGAGGAAGCCATGAAGGGCAGAACCTGCTTCATTATCGCGCAGCGGCTCTCGACGATAAAGAACGCCGACAAGATCATGGTCCTCGACAATGGCGAAATAGCCGAATACGGGACGCACAGCGAGCTTATCGCCAAGGGCAAAATCTATCACAGAATCTACCAGACCCAGTTCCTCGAAAGAGCTGCTGAAGACATCATGGAGGCAAGGTGAAGGCGATGGGCAGCCCGTTCGGCGTCTTCTCAAGGTACGAGGAGTCGAGGAAGAGGACCATACCCGACAGAGTCCTCGTCAGGAGGCTCTACAGGTTCATCAAACCGTACAAGAGGAACCTCATGAGAGGAATAGTCGCCATCATCCTGAGCTCGGTGACTGGGCTGCTGTCGCCCTACCTCCACAAGGTGGCAATCGACCAGATAATCACGCCCCTGAACCTGTCGGGCTTCGTGTGGTGGATACCAATATTCGTAATCGTGACCCTCAGCAACTACCTCCTCCAGTACGTTCAAGTTTTCCAAATGAGAATCGTCGGCGAAAAAGCCGTGGCTAAAATCAGGGACGAAATGATGTCCAAGCTGCAGTCAATCTCGTTGCGGTACTTCTCCGAGGGCGAAATAGGCAGAATCATGTCGAGACCCATCAACGACTCGAACACGGTCCGAATCTTCCTGAGGATGGGACTTACGGAAATCATTACAGACATATCCTCGATTCTCGGCTCCCTCATCGTAATCTTCGCCCTCAACCTCGAGCTCGCCTCGCTGGCGGTCGCCATCATCCCCGTGGCCATAGCCGTATCGTGGCTCCTCGGAAGACTCTCAAGGAAGATATACAGAAGAGTCCTCTCGACCATGAGCGGGCTGACGGCAAAAATAAACGAAAACCTCTCCGGCATAAAGGTCATAAAATCATTCGTGCAGGAAGAAAAGGCAGCCGATGAGTTCAAGGTAGCCCAGAAAGAAAACATCAACGCGAACCTGAGGGCAGTGCTGGTTTCGTCAGCCTACCAACCCGTAGTCATGACGATGAGGATCATCGGAACGTGCCTGATTTTGTGGTTCGGCGCTCAAATGGCCATGAATGGCGAAATTTCGCTGGGAACCCTAGTAGCCTTCATAGAGTATCAGTTCAGCTACTTCATGCCGCTCGTGACACTTATCGCCACGTACGACCAGTACCAGTCAGCCATGGCAGCCATCGAAAGGATGTTCGATCTCATAGACACGAAGGTCGAGGTGGAAGAGCCAGCCGCAGAAAAAGCGGTCGAACTGAAGACGATAGAAAACGTGAGGTTCGAAAACGTCACGTTCGGCTACGACCCGAACGTTCCAGTGATAAAGAACATCAGCTTCACCCTCGACGAATCCAAAAAACTGGCAATCGTCGGACCAACGGGCGCAGGAAAAAGCACGACGATTAACCTTCTCGCAAGGTTCTACGACCCTTTGGACGGCGAAATATTCATCAACGGACACAACCTCAAAGACGTCAAGCTGGAGTCCCTCCGCCAGCACATGAAAATAGTCCTACAGGACTCCTTCCTCTTCCCAATGAGCATCATGGACAACATCAGGTTCGGGAAGCCCGAAGCGTCAGACGAGGAGGTCGTCGAAGCCGCGAAGACCGTGGGGGCGCACAACTTCATAATGAAGCTGCCGGGAGGGTATAGCTACGTCCTCCACGAGAGCTCATCCAACATTTCAATCGGGCAGCGGCAGCTCATCAGCTTCGCGAGGACCCTTCTGATGGATCCTAGGCTCCTGATTCTGGACGAGGCAACCTCCAGCATCGACCCGTACACCGAGCTCGTCATCCAGAACGCCCTTAAGAAGCTGCTCGAGAACAGGCTGGCAATCATCATAGCCCACAGGCTCTCGACCATAAGGCTGTGCGACGAGATAACCGTCATCAACCAAGGCGAAATCGTCGAGAAAGGCACGCACGCCGAGCTCATGAAGAAGGGCGGAATCTACAGCTCATTCTACAAGATGCAGTTCAGAGAAGAAGAAGGCATCGAGGAAACAGCAAAGCCCAAGCAGAGAACAAAGTAAATCAGGCTCCTCCCCCTCTGCAAAAATGAATTTATTATTTTACTTTCAGACTGCCCTGTCGAAGAGCGGCACACCCAAAGCTATTGTGACGACGCTTATGGCGACCAAGAGGAGGAGCTCAACGGCCACCCCGCTCAAGCCAACGCCCAGAACCATAACCTTCCTCAAAGCGTCAATGGCGTAAATCAAAGGCAGAAACTTCGACACGTACTGGAGGGGCAAGGCATCTGCTCCACCGGGAACAGGATGCCTAAAAGAAACATCATCGGAAACTGGAAAAAAACTAAAAAAAACTTCTAGAGAAGAAATAAAAGAATGATCTAATGGGAAAGCAAAAATGGCTCTTGAGGCTGAGCAAAAGGTTGAGGGATTGGAAACTACAGTCAACGTTCTAACAAAGCAGTTAGGTGACATGAATACAAAAGTCACAGAAATGGAAAAAGCGTTAGAAAGCTTCGGATTACGCAAGAATGGTAAATGGATTGGCGACCCAGATTTTAACAATTAAGTGGATAGGAATTATCATTTCTTTGTACTAATCAATCAAGAACGACGTAATTGCGTGCAAATCAGAGTATTATTAATGTTCCTATGTCCAAGCAGTTTCATCATATATAAAATGTCTTAGGCTCAATTGAACGTGATGCAGTCGAACAGCAGTTTCTGACTTGGTTATTAAACGCTAGCATTAATAGTTATTTGTAACTTGCACTCAAGTGTATGGTTATGAGCGTAGCGCGCGCTTTGGACACGAATCACACTGAAGCGTGCTCTTGAGCGCGCCCTTCGAACTGGCTGTTGTAGAGTTCAGCGTAGACGCCTTTCTTTGCCAGCAGTTTCTCGTGCTTACCCTGTTCCACGATGCCTCCGTCCTTCATCACTAGGATCCAGTCAGCCTCCCGTATGGTTGAGAGGCGGTGGGCGATGACGAAGCTGGTGCGACCTTTCATCAGATCGAGCATGGCATTTTGAATCAGCACCTCGGTGTGGGTATCCACCGAACTTGTAGCTTCATCTAATATCAGGATGTCC
>CAZOKM010000151.1:0-3276 GCA_964580405.1 uncultured Candidatus Bathyarchaeia archaeon
GGACCACCCATTATAAATGACAATATATTCAAATATATACTTTTTCAAGTATAGCGAGTGAAAAAAGTCGAAACCCGTCTCTTCATAGAGAAAAAACTTCTTCGAGCCATATAAGAGGCCAAAGCCGAGAAACCTTGGGAAATGCAAAGTAGACGTGAAAGAAATGTCTCGTCTGCGACAAGGCCACATAGGGCAAGTATGGTATAAACCGAGAATTCGCTGACGCTCTAAGTCTTAAGGAGAAATTGACTACATTACGGAAAAATCACCATTTTGCTCATGACATCTTTATCTTCTTGAGGCTTGGATTTGCTTCCGGCAAAAAAGTAGCTTACGACTCTTCCGCCTGAGTTTAACGTAAAAATTGTAAACATAAAGATAAAATTTAAGTTATCAAACCTTCATAGCATAAAATTGGTTGGGGCGACTGTTTATGTCGGAAGACGAGGAACTTGAGGCGCTGAGGCAAAAAAAGCTCGAGGAGTTGAAGCGCCAAAAACAGGAAGAACACGCTTCTCCAGCAGCAGGCGCCACTGTTGAGGTGACTGACCAGAATTTCGCTGAAACAATAAGCAAAGGAGGCTTAGTGGTGATCGACTGCTGGGCTGTCTGGTGCTCTCCGTGCCGCATGCTGGGCCCGATTGTTGAGGAGCTCGCGAGGGACTACGCGGGCAAGATAGTCTTTGGTAAGCTGAACGTGGACGAGAACCACAGCGTCGCCCTCGAGTACCAAATACTCAGCATACCCACCTTGCTGGTTTTCAAGGACAGGAAACTCGTGGACCGAATCGTGGGCGTCATGCCCCGAAAACTGCTCGAACCGAAAATCACCCAGCACCTATAGCTTTCATGGCTTGGGCTGAAGGATTTTCGCAGCCTCATTCGCTACTAGACCGATCTCTTCGGGAGCCAGCTCCCTCGGTCTCCTTGCGTGGAATGGAAGGGTGTCTGCCAGCTCGAGAGCCCTAGTTTTTTGGATGCAACGGTTACCCAGTAATGGCAGAATGGCGTTTCTCAACTTTTTGTTCTTCTGCTGGAAGATGACTCTAACGAACTTGTAGAAGAAGCCTTCGTCGTCAACCTTGAAAGGCGGCTTCCTTGGCCTTAGTCGGACAATCCTCGAATCCACTTCGGGCGGAGGCCAAAAACAGTCCTTAGGAATTACGTCTAGTAATTCAACCTCTGAACGGTAGTACGCTGTGACGGTCAGCCTCCCGTAGTCGCTGGAGCCAGCTGTGGCAGCCAACCGTCTGGCGAACTCCTCCTGAAAGGCGAGGACAGCCAGCTCGAACCTTGTTTCTAGAATCCAGAAAAGAATCGGCGAAGAAATGGAGTAGGGCGGCGTGGACACGACCTTGTTGAAGCCTTGGACCTTGAGCTTCAGGACGTCGCCTTCGATCAGGGTAACGTTCACGCGGCCTCCGAATTTGTGCTTAAGAACTTGCATTAGCGCAGGGTCCACTTCGACGGCGACGACATTACCAGCTTCCTTAACAAGATACTCGGTGAGGGAGCCCGTGCCAGCTCCGATTTCGAGGACCGTATCCCCTTTGCTCAGAGAAGCGTAGGAGGTAATTTTCTGCAGTGCGTCATCGTCCACGAGGAAACTTTGCCCCAAACGTTTCCTCGGCAGAACCCCGTGAACTCGCAGAACTCTTCGGGTTTCGTCCTTGAGGTTCATCTTGGCTTCCGTCAACTCGTCGTCGTCTTAAGCTCAAATTGAACACGTGTTGCCGAATTATTTTGTGGGAAACATTATCAGAAGAACAGAAACTCCAAAGCATTTAGGACGAGCGGGTAAACAGGCGGTACTTGGCGTCGCTCGAGAGCTCCTCGATAATCCTTTTAACGATCAGCTTAGCTGGGCTGGGGATGTTGACCCGCTTCTGCAGGTCCTCGAAGCTCTCGAAGGGCTTCTTGTCCCTGCTGTTGATAATGTCCCACATGTACTTTTTACCGATTCCGGGGATCAGCTCCAGAGCGTGCATCCTCGGCGTTATCGCCTGGGAGTCGTTGAAGAAGTTCACGAACCACTTTTCCTTGTCGAGTACGATCTTTTCGATGGCGACTTCTAGCTCCATCCTCGCGTTCGCCGTCAGCTCGTCGTAGCCGACCCGCCCCAGAATGTACGTGATGTCGTGGCGGGAGTCTTTGCCCACGTAAACCTTGTCCAGCGGTCTGAGAATGACCCCTGCCCTGACGTTCGCTTCGAGAAGCGTGAAGTAGCTAGTTCCCACTACCTGAACCACGGCTCCAGCCCGAAACTTGCCTTTGGTTCCGGGCTTGCCGAACGGCAGAAAATCTAGAATGTACGCGTTTTCTTCGAACAGCTGCCGAGATTCTCTTTCTTCCAATTCTTACGTTTCCCCCGCATGTTCCTCTAACTTAGGTCAACAAAACTACGCAGAAAACAATGCATAATCCATGTTACGTTTTTTTGACCTCTACGTCTTGAACGGAAAAAACGGAAACAACGCATAAAGCAGGGCTTCCAGTAAGGGACCACAAGCAGAAATTGGAGCCGAAAACGTGTCCTTTCAGCATACTTAACCCTCAGTAAGTAACATTGAATTTACGTATAAAAGGCTAATAACCTTTTTCTTTCCCCTAACCTAGGCTTCCTTCTTTATTCTGTACTTGTCCAGAAGGGCTAGAATCGACTCCAGCTTCAAAGTCTCAACAATCTTCCGCCCACCAGCGAGAAAAACCCTCAGTTCTCCCACGGTCTCGGGCATGCAGTTCACTATCTGAACCGCCTCCTCCTCGTCCATCATGCCAGTTTCCTTGAGCTCAGCCAGAAGCTTCTCGGCGGACGCGGGGTCAACCTTCGAAAACTTCGAAGCGTAATCCAAGGACCTCCGCTGGAACTGGTCCAAGTTTTCTTCGCCCAAGGATTCGAGCAGAGCCTTAACCTGGGGCGTCGTAACGTATCGGGTTTTTGTGGTGTTTTTTGTTGACAAACCTTATTCCTCGCTGAAACTTTTAAGGTGCTCAGGCCGGATGATGAGTTCCTTGACAGCGTCTTCAAGGTTGACGCTGACCTCGTAAGACCTTCCCCTCTTGGACCGTATGACCCCTATCCTTCCCTGGTACCTGTGGTGCGGCATGCCCTTGTGGACGCTTGAGTCTATTTGAATGACGACTTTGTCGCCTGGCTCGTATTTTTTCAGCAATCTACTAAGCCCGAGCTTGCCGCTTTCCCTTGCCTTCTTTGTCATCAGGGCGCGGGTCTTTTTTCGGTAACCTTGAGACTTCGGCATTTTCGTCCATCAACCT
>CAZOKM010000152.1:0-3222 GCA_964580405.1 uncultured Candidatus Bathyarchaeia archaeon
GGAGATGGCTGCGAAGAAGATGGGCAAAGAAGCTGCCATACTTGTCCCGAGCGGGACGATGGCGAACCTCGTCTCCGTGCTGAGCAATACGAAGCGGGGAGACAGCGCAATACTCGAAGCCGACTCACACATCTACTGGTACGAGCTAGGCGGAATCTCAGCAGTCGCAGGAGTATTGCCATTACCAGTTAAAGGAACGATGGGCGTCATGGACCCAGCTGACGTCGAGGCTGCGATTCGACCGAAGGGGCTGCATTCAGCTAGGACGACGCTCGTTTGCATTGAGAACACGCACAACAGGGCTGGGGGCACAATAGTCACCCCGTCCCAGATTGAGGCAGTAAGCAAGGTCGCAAAGAGGCATGGACTCAGACTATACATGGACGGAGCCCGAATCTTCAACGCCGCGGTCGCCCTGAAGGTTGACGCGCAGCAGTTCACGAGGCACGTGGACAGCATGATGTTCTGCCTCTCGAAGGGGCTGAGCTGCCCAATAGGCTCCCTCATCGTAGGCACCGAGGAGCACGTCCAGAGAGCCCGAAGAAACAGGAAAATCCTCGGCGGCGGAATGCGGCAGGCAGGCGTCATCGCAGCCCCGGGCATCGTCGCGCTTGAAACGATGATTGACCGCTTGGAGGACGACCACCGCAACGCCCGTCTGCTAGCAGAAGGATTACTGAAAATTGGTGGGGTGAAGGTGGACATGAAGACCGTTCACACCAACATGGTCATGTTCGACGTGGACGGGTTGGGAGTAAAAGCCGACGTCTTCGTGAAGAAGCTGAAGGAGCACGGCGTCCTCGCTGGGAACATGAGCAGAACAAGGGTCAGAATGGTCACGCACCGAGGCATCGAAAAGGAAGACATCGAAAAAGCATTATCAGCAATTGATGAAACGGTGAAAGAACTGTGTTCGAACAAGCCCTAGAAAAAAAACTGTTTTACTTTACTCGCATGACTTGGGTTTTACCAAGGATGTTCCAGTACTCGACTTCTACGCCTTCGGCTATGCGGCGTTTAACGTTTTCGTCGTCTGGTATGGGAGCCTCGAAAATCTCGTAACTTTCCATGTCCATTATTTGCAGGGCGTTGGGGAGGATGGCTATTAGCTGACCCGTCTTTTTTTCTATCATGGGCATGTCGACCTTGGCGTCCACAGGCTTGACGAAGCTGCGTTTAAGGTTGTCGAAAACCCCCATTGCGACGATGCGAGCCTTCGCTGCGCCGTGTTTTCCGGGCTTCGACTTCGTGACTTCCACTATTCGGCACGCTATGTCATCGACTATGACGTAGCTCCCTGTTTTCAGGCTTCCAACTTCCACGGGTCTACTCATAACCTACATCCTCAAAGCAAAGCGAAACCATAATCTTTTACATACGAACGCCAAATAACTATAATAACTTTCCGCCTACAAAGACGAGGCGCACGTGGCATTGACAAAAACCGTCGGCATCGTGGCTCGAACAGACCGCAAAGAAGCGACGACCCTAGCGTCCGAGCTCGCAACCAAATTCGGAAGCGAAGGGTTCACCGTCCTCCTAGAGCCGACCCTAGCGAAGCGCCTCAGCAGGACCGAAAACGCGGCAAAAATTGAAGCCATGAAGGCGAACTTGATAGTCACGATCGGCGGAGACGGCACGATACTGAGGACGTGCCTCAGGCTTCCGAAGCCCGAACCGCCAATCCTAGCCATCGACATGGGAGTCCGCGGCTTCCTCACCGAAATCCCGCCTGAAAAAGCGCTCGACGCCGTGGACAAGTACCTGAAAGGAAACTACACGGTTGAGCGGTACAGCAAGCTCGCCTCCTTCATCGGAGAAACTAGGCTCCCCGACGCCCTGAACGAGGTTTTCGTCACGTCCCGCTACCTTGCGAAGCTGCTTCACGCCCGAATATGGAAGGGCGACAAGCCCGTGGCTGATTGCAGAGCCGACGGACTGATTATATCGTCTCAAGTCGGGTCCACGGGGTACACGTTTTCTGCGGGCGGTCCCGTCCTCGACCCTGAGCTCGACGCCTTCGTTCTGACGCCCGTCTGCCCAATCACGTTCATGCGCCCAATCGTCTTCTCTTCGGGTTCGCAGGTGACGGTGGAGCTGCTTGATTCTAAAGTCGCGAAGGCCGTGATTGACGGCGACTTCCAGAAGCCCATGAGCCCCAAAGCCCACTCCATCGTTGTGAAAAAGTCCGAGTACGAGTCCTCCTTCGTACGGTTCGACGGGCACTTCTACCAGCGCCTGAAGGCCAGGCTGCTGTCTTCGAAGGAGGAGGGCTCCGAGAGTGGGTAGCCGGAGAACCCTCGTCCTGGACACCTCGGCTTTTGTCGCTGGCTTCAACCCCTCCGCCGTCGACTGCGACGCCTACACAGTGCTAGAGGTCGAACGCGAGCTCGTCAAAGACGACATGCTCAAACTCAGGTTTCAGACAGCAGTCAATTCCGGGAAACTCAGGATTCTTCAACCGGAAGCTCAATACTTGGACGTGGTTGAGGAGGCTTCGAAGGAGATGGGGGACACGCGCTACCTTTCCGAAGCCGACCTGCAGGTAGTTGCTTTAGCAGCGCAGCTCAAGGACGGGGAACGTTCGCCGACGATTGTCACCGACGACTACTCCATCCAGAACGTGGCGACGAAAATCGGCGTCAACTTCACGTCGCTGGCAACCCTCGGCATACGGTACCAGCTGCGTTGGGTGCTTTATTGCCCCGCTTGCCGCCGGAGATACCCCTCGGACTACAAACACAGGGACTGCGAAGTCTGCGGGACCCACCTCAAGAGGAAGCCGCAGGCCAAGAAGCCAGCGAATGAATCATCGTAAACGGGTCGAAAAGAATTATTCTCGAAGAAATGGCATGTTTTTCAGTTTTCGTCATCTACAATTATCGTAACAACGAATCCGGGAAACCCAAGCTGCCGGGGAGATGAGAAGGGGGTATATTTAGACAGGTTGAGCTTCCCGGAGATTTAACTTTTGTATATCCCTTTTTATAAATTTTTCGTTCCTAAAATTCTACGAATATAAACTTTTTCGTGGATTTTGTCTTTCGATAAGTTTAACAGCGCCCAACGCCAAAAAGTTTGTGGGATCTCGTTTCCTAATCGAGTGAAGGTTGCCTGTTCGATGAGGATTCTCCGGAATGACGTTAAGCATGGGACGGTTGCGGTGTTGCCTGAGGTGCTTGACGACTTCTGGGTGCTCTACAACGTCATAAAAAGGGGCGA
>CAZOKM010000153.1:0-3214 GCA_964580405.1 uncultured Candidatus Bathyarchaeia archaeon
GGCATGTTGCAGGCTGCTGAGGGGAAGAGGAAAACCGTTGAGGACGCCCTGGTGTTTCTGCTTGACGAATATGAGAAAAAGAAGAATAGAAAGAATTAATTCGTAACATATTTTTCTGGTGATACATACTTGTGAAGATAGTAGCTCGTTTTTCCCTTAACGTGAACAGTTTTCCATTCTCCGGGGATTTTTTTGGCATGCCTGCCGTCTTCGTCTATCATTAGAAAATGAGCGTGTTTGCCTCTCTTGGCATATTCCTCAATTTTCTCTAGGTCGCCTTCGACACTTCCGCTGCCAGCGGTCTCTGTCTTTGTACTGAAAACGACTGGCTTGCTTACGCCTGGGTAATCAGGTTCAACCTTCAACTCAACAATAACTTCATCGTCCCCTAAAACCAAGTCAACCTTACTATGCTTCGAGAAAACTCCTTTCTCCGCATATAACTTAATTGGGGTAGGAAAGCTTCGTTCATCTATCAGCCTTCGGCCCTCGTAAAAAAGATGGGACTGAAGGTCAGCCTCTGACAAGATCCTTATCTTCACACTTACATAATCTCCTAAAACAATAGTCATCGCGTCAAGAAACAGCTTCTGGAAGTCGAAACTCCTACTTTCTCCAACATTCATCATTTTCTTCGCACTCAATATCTTTTTTTTAATCATAAAAAGAAAACGATTCTAAACAAGCCACCCTCTCCCCCTCCTTGTTTTCACAGACTGCTTAATTGGATTCTGCGATTAGCCTTAGACTGTTATGTTGACAGCCAATAATAAGCAGCATAGAACCATCTGGGACGAGTTCGAGGCTGGGTTCAAGCCCTACTCACAAGTGGGTGAAGCACCGATTAGAAGGAATACAACTTCGAGGGGGTCTAAGTAACCTTTCGCATTATTGAAAGATAGTGACATTTCAACCATAACCTTCTGCAGAGGCAGGAAGTCACATAATCGGGCTTTCTTTTTCATGTTCAATAACTAGAAAACCTCACTAGAATAAGATATAATCGTTCAACTCTAGACAGTAAATCACGTACCGTGGATAATCCGAATAATCTCCGCTTCTATTTCTTCTATTTTTTCTATTATAACAAGAAAAAACCACGAACCAAATGTTAACAAGTTTCATTTGATTATAAGAGGTTGAACAAGTGTCTTTTTTTGGGTTTTCTCACGAGAAACGACTGGAAGAAGAAGAAACTAAGGCACTTTGTTCTTCTTCTTTTGTTCCGAGACGCTGAATGCAGTTAATACGTCAACGGTTTAGAATGGATGGTTCAACGACATGTCCGAAAAGAGGCATGTGGGATTTTAACTGTGACGGATGATTAAAAAAAGATAGAGGGGAGGGGGTAGGTCCGTATTGGATAGAAAACAACGCAATAGGACGGCGATTAGCTGAAATTACATTACGTAGAGGTGAAACCATAATAGTCAGCAAAAAAACCTAGGGGGGGTAGGGGATAAAAAACGTTAATGTCAGACTTTTTTCTGCGGCGATTCTGAATACCGAATACGCGTGGGCGTAGGAACCGAAGCCGAAGGTTTGGTTGCCGTAATCATCCGTCGACGCGGCGAAGGGTCTGAGGATTTCGACGACCTCACCCGCCCGCCTCAGGATTTTGCCGAACAGCGTCTGAGCCGCCGCGGGAGTTGGGTTGGACTCCTGCTCGCCCCATGCGCCGTGTGACGGCTCGGGGTTGACGTACTTCCGCACGCGAACCCAGCCCATGCTCACGGTTCTGTTGGCGTCGCACAGCCCGAAGCCGATTTGCCCCTCAACGTTGCCCGACTCCGCAGCTACAACCGAGCCCTTCTCGGCATAGTCAACGAGGAATTTCACAGTGGTGTTGTACGCTGCGAGGGAGCACACCTTGCCCACGAGGTCGCAGGCGATGGAAGAAGCCAGGTACGAGACAGGCGGGTAATACTGGGAAATCGCTGACCAGTCGGGAGAACGGTCGAAGTCAACTTCGAGCTGATACCGCCCGTCAGGCGAAAGCCTAATGACCGCCACCGCGGCCTCGTAAACGTATCCCTCGCCGCCGCTGATTGCCGTAACTTTCAAGTCCAGGGCGACGTCCTTGGCGGAAAGGTCCTTTATCGCCTTAATCGACGAAGAGCCCCAAAAGGTCAGTATGGTCCCTACGCCGTTGAGGACGGTGAGCCGCGGGGATCCGAGCTTGTCCTCGTAAAAGCCGATGGAATTTGTGAGGTTGAGCTGCGGGTCGACAGCGAGTCTGCTGCCAACATAACCGTTACGGTAAACGTTGTGCCCCCAATAGAGCGAGTCGCCATCATCTCCCGAACCCAGGCTGACGCATTCTATTGTCCCCCCTTTCAGACCCAGAACTGCTTTTCCATCCGAAACCGCTGTAACGCCCGCGCACATCGCGCCGTAGTGCGTCCTTCCCTCGGTCAGGAGCGAGCCGTCGCTTTGGCGTACCACATACAGGTTGCCCTTGGAGTAGTCTGAGTAGTCTATTCCCGAAATTATGACGTAATCGTCCGTCAGCGCCCCGGTTGTCAGGTCTTCCCCTGCGTCCCACGCCCCCGTGAACGTCCAGAGGATGCTGCCGTCCGAATAGTCTAACGCATACAGTTTCGCCTTGTAGTTTGCGCCCGTGTCCCTGACGGAGACGAAGACTTTGCCGCCGTGATACATCGGGGTGCGCATGATCTGGGCGCTGGAGAAACCCGTGAAGGTTCGGCTCCAAACCAGCGTCATGGACGCCGCGTCGACGCAGTGGACTGTGTCCTGGTTGCCGAACACGTAGATGTAGTCGTGGTCGGGGTCGTAGATGGGGCTGGAGTACACCCACACGCAGTTTCCCAAGCCGTCTACGGCGTCGACCAGTGAGCCGTCCAGCTTGTTGACCTTGTACAGGGTGCCTTCAAGGTTCGGCTTGAAGTACGCGTAGTCGCCGACGACGAGGACGCTGCTGCACGCCATGGAGTACCAGCTGCTGGGGAAGGACCAAACCTCTGACAGGTCAGCCGTCGAGAGGCACTTGACGGCGTCGGTAGTCGGGACCAGAATATTGTCGTTGTCCTCGTCCCAGCCGAACATCTCGAAGTCCGTGCTTCCCGAATCGTAATTGTGGGTTATGGAGCCATCACTTTCGGCCATCCTTCTTACGTAGCCAGTGCCAAGGTCCTTAACGTAGATGAAGCCGTCGTGGACTACTGGGGATGCGACGAGGCCATCAGTACCCTCG
>CAZOKM010000154.1:0-3206 GCA_964580405.1 uncultured Candidatus Bathyarchaeia archaeon
CAGAACCCCCCCGACCTAGCGAGTTCAGACGTCGCCCGAGACGCCTTGAGCGCGTTCTTCGCCCTGATGCTGCTGTACACCGTTCTGCGGGGCGTCTTCAGCAAGGGAGTCCGCAACTACGTGACCCAGACGGACGCCGACTTTCTAGCCTTCACCCCCGTCACCCCGAGGTCGATTGTCACGGCGAAGTGCGCGAGGATCCTCGTCGCGAGGATTTCCATAATACTCCTTGCGTTCTTCGTCATGTTCCCCATCTCCATGACAATGAAGACGCCGCTACCCCTTTTCTTGACGGCTCTGTCGATTCTCGCCTTATTTGTGCTGTTTCTTCAGGCCGTCAGCGTGGCAATCCAGTCGGTTTCGGACGCTGCGCAGCTGAAGCTTTCACACAAAGTGAGGTTCGCAGTAAAAATCCTCATAATCGCAGCGTCGGCAACGGTCATAATCGTAACAGCGCTTAGCCAATATTTTCCGATTCAGCAGTACGTGGCGGTTCTAGGGCAAGCCGCTGAAGAATTTTGGTCCTACCTTCCGAGCTCAATCGCTGCTTCATCGATTGTGAAGTTGATGTTCGGCAGCACGGAAACTTTAGCTCAGGACACCCTTTTCTTAGCAGCCTGCATCGTGGTTTCCTTGGTTGCCATGCACTTTTCTCTGGGACCGCTTCATCCTGAACAGCTCCTGCCCGTTCCTTCGCCCATTGGGATGCAGAACCCGATTGGGCTCCGCGTCGAAGGACTCCTCGAGGGCAGGTTCAGCTGGCAGAAGCCCTCTCGGATTGTCTTTCTGAAGGACCTGAAGCTTACTCTGAGGGGGGCGCTGATTGATTTCTCGCTGCTGAACTTCGTGCTGACGTACAGCGTCTCGTTTGCGGCGTGGTTCCTCCTCGAGTCCGTCCTCCCCGTGCAGTCCATCCCCGACTTCGAGGCTCTCCTAGGACCGCTGAGGGTGTTCGTTAAGGAGTTCATCCTCATCCTCGCCCTCATGCCGTTCATCCCCTCCCTGACGTCGTTCAGCCGCGAGATGGGAAAAATCTGGATACTAAAGTCGTTCCCGTTCAAAAGCCGCTCCTCAGCTGACGGCAAGTTCCTGTTCGCGTTGACGATTTCGGCTGTTTCGCTCGCGCCCATGGCTGTGGTTGCCGGGTGGGTGTTCAGGGTGTCCTTCTCGGAGTGGCTGCTGGGCGTCCTCCTCCCCTTCATTCTGCTGATTGCTAACTCGTTCGGCGTTCTGGTCGGCGCCTACATGCCTCCGTACGACTTGAACAACCAGATTTCGCTCAAGTCCGCAAGCGCCTTCTTCATATCCCTGATAATCCTGTTGTCGCCCTTCATCTACGTCGTTTCCGTCCAGTCAGCCCTGTTCCATGCAGTGGTTATCGGAGCGGTTGTCGTGTACTCGATGTTTGTCACGAACCTCTTCTTAAAGGCAGCAGGCAGGGGATTCGACAAGATGGAGCTGAAGAGGGTCCTACCCCGAAACCCGCGCCCAGAACAACCGACAACCGAAAATCAACAACTGGCTACATAGACGTTTTCTAGAAGACGGCTTTTTTTCCGAAGAATGGCATCCTCTTTCTGCGCAGGGTCTTCATCATCCTCTTCGCCATCGTGTACTGTTGGAGCAGCGTCTTCACGTCTTTTTCGGTTGTGCCTGAGCCCCTTGCGACCCGTTTAATCCTGGACGGGCTTAGAATCTTTGGCTCCTCCCTCTCGTTGGGCGTCATGGACTGGATGATGACGCGCCACTTCTTCATCTGGTCCTCGGCGACGTCCATCTTGTCCGTCGGAATCTCGTAGCCGAAGCCCGGCACCATCTTCAGAATCTTGTCCAGCGGGCCCATGCTCCGCATCGCCTCGAACTGCTCGTACATGTCGGCCAGCGTGAACTTGCCACTCAGGATGGCTTTGGCCTTTTTCTCGGGGACCGTGACTTCGGCTTCCCTGACCTTCTCGATGAGACTCTGCAGGTCGCCCATGCCTAGGAGCCTGCCGACGAACCTTGGCGGGTCGAAGGTCTCGATGGCGTCGACCTTTTCGCCTGTGCCTATGAATTTGATGGGGACGCCCGTTGCTGCGACGGCCGAGAGGGCTCCTCCTCCGCGGGCTGAGCCGTCGAGTTTGGCGACGACGATTGAGCCGAGGGGCGTGGCTTTGTGGAAGGCTTCGGCTTGGACTGCCGCCTGCTGCCCGATTGTGCCGTCTATGACCATGACGACCTCGTCGGGCTGAACCGTCTTCTCGAGCTCCTTCATCTCCCGTATGAGGCTCTCCTCGTCCTTGTGCCTGCCCGCCGTGTCCACGATGACGATGTCGTAGTCCCGGAACCGCTTGAGGCCCTCAGCCGCAACCTTGGAGGCGTTCTTCTCCCTATCGTCCCCGTAAATCGGAACGTTAATCTGCTCTGCGAGCTGCTTGAGCTGAGCGAAGGCGCCCGCCCTGAAGGTGTCGGTGCACACGAGCGCGACCTTGTACCCCCGTTTCTGGAGATACCTTGCCAGCTTTGCGGTCGTGGTCGTCTTTCCCGAGCCTTGGATTCCGACAAGCATGAAGACGGTCCTCTTCCCGGGCTTCACCGCTAGTGGGACGGTTTTTTCGCCGAGGAACCGCGTTATCTCCTCGTAGACGACCTTGATGACGTGCTCTCTCCTCGGAATCCCCGGCGGAACCTTCTCCTGAAGGGCGCGTTCCTCTATCCGCTTCGAAAGGTCTAGGACGAGCTTGACGTTTACGTCCGCCTGAAGCATCGACCTCTGCAGGTCGCGGACGAGCTCCTTCACGACCGCCTCGTCGACGACGGACACTCTGAGGAGCTTCTTCAGCGAATCGTAGAGCGACGAACCCAGACCCTCAAGAACCAACGTCAGTCAACCAGCCGAAGGACGCTTATAATCGGACTTTAAACCTATTAACTGAATCAGAAGTAAAGGGCAAGCCCATAAATATACCTTTCAAGGAACGCCTCTCAGGTCAGCTTCTGGCAGTTCAATCATTTTGCGTCTTAGCCTCAATTTTTCACGTTATACTATTTTATGATGAATCACTCTTTTTTAAAAAGTATATAGGGAGTTAAGTTTTAACAATGTTCAGAACATTCATTCGCTCAAGGTGAACGTGAGCAATGAAGCCGATTGATTTGAGGAGCGATACGGTTACGCTGCCGACCGAGGAGATGCTTGAGGCCATCAGGCACGCGGAGTTCGGCGA
>CAZOKM010000155.1:0-717 GCA_964580405.1 uncultured Candidatus Bathyarchaeia archaeon
GAAAGCTAATATGGGTGTTCGCTGTGTATCTCTGTTTTTAAGGAACCATTTGACATGATGCGGGACGTCGGAATCGCCCTCAAGTATGCGCTTTCGCGCTTCTGGACACACCAGCCCATCATTCTGACTCACTCCGTGACGGCGAGGTGCAACTGCAGGTGCAAGATGTGCAACCTTTGGGAGAAGCCGTGGAACGGCGACGAGATGAGCAAGAGCGAGGTTTTCCGAATGCTGGACCAAGCCCGGGAGCTGAACTTCGCCGCCTACCTTGTCTGGGGCGGGGAGCCACTGCTGAGGCCAGACATCCTCGAAATCCTTCAGCGCGCCCGCGACAACAGCCTTTACACGAGCCTCATCACGAACGGGACTCTGCTCCCCGAGAAGGCTGAGAAGCTGGCGGAACTTGTGGACCTCACGTTCGTTTCTCTCGACCACTATTCGGACTTTCACGACGTGATGCGGGGCAGAAAAGGGGTCTTCAACCGTGCCGTGAAGGGCATCAAAGAGCTCAGGGACGCGGGAGGAAGAGTCGTAATCAACTGCGTTCTAAGCAAGCTGAACCACGGTTCAGCGGCGAGGATGGTGGAGCTGGCTCGTTCGTTGGGGGTGAAAGTCGCTTTTGACCCGATGGAGGAGTTCGCGGGATACAACGAAGAGTTCGCGTTGTCGGCGGACGAGAGGACGAAGGTTTTCTCTGAAATCCGCGAACTCGGAAAT
>CAZOKM010000155.1:727-3118 GCA_964580405.1 uncultured Candidatus Bathyarchaeia archaeon
CTCGGAAACCAAGGAGACTTGGTGCTGAACTCCGACGAATACCTGAAGCACCTCACGAAACATGCCGAGTACTCGTGTGCGCAGCCCTCGATTTTCCTCGTAGTGTCGGAGAACGGGAAGGTCAACCCGTTCTGGTGCAAGAAAACCGACAGTCTCTTGGGCGACCTTCGGAAGCAGAGCTTAGGCGAGGTCTTGAATTCAGATTCTCTTCGGCGATTCGCTGAGACCGCGAAAGGTTGCAGCCTGTGCAGCAACTCGACGACGGTTGAGACTTCGATGTACTATTCGGTGAGGCGGTTCTTCGCGAACTACTACAAGTGGAACAACCCGTACCTCAAGTTCCTCGCCGATTATGCTCTTTAAATCAATGTTCTTCTATAGGAGTTCACTTTGAACGCATGGCACGCCCCGATTTGGACAGGAAAAAAATGAAGAACATCGCTATTGTTGGTTGCGGGTTTTCAGGAAGCCTACTTGCTTACATGCTGCCGGAATTGGGGTATAACGTGGACGTGTATGAACGGAGCTCACAGCCGAAGGTCGTGTGCGCGGGAGGAATCGCCACGTCCCTGCTTGACGAAACAGCAAAAGAATGTGGCTTGGACTCACAGAAATACGTCAAATGGCGCGGAAAACGGTTGTTCGTGAAAATAAACTCCAAAGCATTTGCGCTGGACATTGACGATTTCTGCACCTTTGATAAACAGAGCTTCGTCGAGGACGTCGTTAAAAAGTCCAAGGCCAGTTTCCATTTTAAAAACAGCCCAGACCCTCGGCATTTCAGCAAACACGATTTAGTCATAGACGCTTCAGGGAACAGGTCAATCCTGGGCAGGCTGCCAACAGACAAATTCCACGTCTGTTACCAAGTGAGAGCTTTTTTCGAAGAATTGCCATATCCAGATTTTCTAATGGACTTCACGAAACCAGCCAGTGACCCATGGTATCTTTGGATGTTCCCACTGTCCAGACACGAAGCGTACGTTGGTTGCGGCTCGTCCAAGGGCAAACACGCCAGGTCAGCAGTCCAAAAATTCATGGACGAGTTTCACGGAGAAATCCTAGAAGAGCAAGGCAAAATGTTGCGTGTGAATTCTCCCGAAAAGAGCCTGCCCTTCATACGGGACAATGTAGTGGGAGTCGGCAATAACGTGGGGGCAATAACGAGTCTAGGCGAGGGAAACGCTCTCTCAATAACCACGGTCAACCTGCTGCTGAAAAATTTGGACGCCCTCGGCGAATACCAGGAGCAGGTCCTAGAAAACCTGGGTTGGCTCAAACACGATCATGCCGCTCACGCCAACTGGTCCAAGAACGAACTCAGGTTTCTCTATCACGCCATGAACTGTTTCCACCACTATGAAACACAGTTCCACATAAGGTCGAGTCAGGTAGTAACAAGGGGATTCAAATCTCGGCTTCTGGCGTCTCTCTAACCGCTGCGGCAACAAGAAAACCAATGATGCATCGTTGTGATTAATAACTGAATTCAGTCCAGCAGGCACATTCTCACTGAAATACTGTGTTGGAGAAATCTTTGGCTTGTTTTTGACTTCAGGTTAGAAAGGTAGATTTTATCTTCATAAACTATAATAATTGTCTTTTTCGATTTGATTATTGAAAAATTATGCTGGGGATTGCGGTTATAGTTCTACTCGTATTCTTTCTTTACCATTACAGACCCAGAAACCTTGAAACAAAATACAAACAGCCTATTTTTTGGTCGGAGTTTGCCAAAGGATGCTTCGTTTGTCACCCAATTTTCTTTTTGGCTATTGCTTGTGGTTCCGTCATTTTGTCATTCCTCTTGGGGAACCTTGACCCAGCATTCTGGATGCAAACCAATAACATACTTCTCTTTCCCTTCGAGAATATTCTTGAAAATCCTGAATTAAGTGGCATAATGACAATCATCTTCATGTTTACTTTACCTGTCGTCTCTGCTTGGCTGACACAAAAGAAAATAATTGAACCCTTAAGAAAAGAGAAAGTTCCAAGACAAAACTTATTTTATTTGATGGGACTGCTCTCAATAATGCCCTTTTTAGGATATTTTTCTATCATATACATTGGATACTTTGTTGGAGGAATAATCTCTATATTTGGATATGAAATATTGATACAAACCTTCATGAACGCTCTTCCTCATTTTTCCTTTTTGTTAATAGGCATAGGTGCAGTTGAACTATCAAGATCTAAACTAAATCACTCACTTTCGCAAACGGTTGGGAATTAGTTTACACTGATTTTATACATGGATGATGTTGTTGCCTATTTAACGACGACCAAAGAAAGAATATAAATGTTAAACTAAAAAACTAAATCACACAGTTAAGTAAATTTTAATTTTTTTCTCTCTCTTAACTGCTATTATTTAATTGTTTTATATTT
>CAZOKM010000156.1:0-2957 GCA_964580405.1 uncultured Candidatus Bathyarchaeia archaeon
GATGAGCATCAGTTTTGTGTCTCTGACTCCAAGCTGCCAGCAGACAACGGCGTACACCGTCATGACTATTATGGCGATGATCCTGTTTCTGATGGCCACCAAACGTTCACTCACGTCCATTATCTGCTAGCTCCCTGTTTTTGTTCGTCATGTTTTTTATTGGACCCAATTTAGGGGCTGAGGACTGTTCCCAGAAGAACCCTAGTGTTTGGGTTTGTTTTTCTTTTCTTTGATTTCTTCCAGAGCCGTTTTTGCGGCGTTCTGGACGTATTCGTTCTCGTCCCTTAGGGCTTGGGTGAGTGGCTCGACGGCTTTTGGGTCGCCTATGTATCCGAGGGCGTATGCTGCTATCTGCCGCACGTTGCTGGTTTCGTCTTTCAGGGCACTCGCGAGGGGGTCTACTGCCCTTGGGTCTCCTATTTGCCCCAGAGCCTTCGCCGCGTTCTCTCGGACGTCGTCGTCTTTATGCCTCAGAGCCTCAAATAATTCTTCAAGGTCTTTTTTGTATTCCAGTTTGAACTGGTGGGTCGCGTTGACTCCTCGGATAGAGACCGACTGCTTAAAACGCCAGCGAATGGTGGAATCGTATTCCTCCTCAATCTGGTAGGACAGGTTGCTGCCACATTTGGGGCATTGGACCGAGGAGCTGCCCAGGGCGACGCCGGGGGCGTATTTGGCGCATTTGGCGCAGTAGTAGTTCCCGCACGTTGGGCATCCTCCAGCGGGCTGCGAAGTGTCCCTTCTCACCACGCCTATGACTATGCTGTAGGGGTTGAACAGAGCGTCCATCGTCGACTGGTCCCATTTCAGGCCGCAGACCGCGCAGGAGCTGCGTCGGACGTTCTCGTAAGCCATTTCAGCTGCGACGGCGCAGTCCAGACGTACATTGTACACCGCGTATGGGTCGTTGGCTGACGTCTCACGCGCTACTCGGACGAGGTAGTCGGGCACAGCCCTCTCGCCAGCCTTGCCCAGCCGCTTAAGGACATCGCCGTAGAATGATTTCGCTTCCTTGCGCACGCCCTTGTCCTCGTCCTCAATCATAGGCAGAACCGCCTTCACAAGGTCATGTTTAACGATTTCGTCGAAGGAAAGGACCTTGGAGTCCACATCCAACCACGCGAGGGACCGGAGGCAGCTTACCGCCCCTTTTCGTACCTCCGAGTCTTTGTACTTCAGAGCCTTCACCAGCCCCTGAACGTCCCTCTTGCCCTTCATGTCCCAAACGTCGGGCCTACGGAAGAAGAAGGGAGCCAAAAAACCACCACGCTCATAATGTAGTGTTACAGGGTTTTTATCGTTTACTGTAGATACTTCAACTAGCTGGCTACGGTCAGGATTCGCTGTTTTTATCCAATGCTTTATGAAATCGTGTAAATGCAGTTATCAGACACATTTTACCGTAATTTATTTCATACCAAATAGCAATGGGTGCTTGGTGGGAAGATGCCTGAAAGGTCGGTTAACCCGTTCTGGTTCGGCTCCAAGTTCCTCGAGTACTGCGTGAAGCAGGGGTGGCTGAGGCAGGAGGGCACGGGCGGCAGAGGAACCAAATGGTACCCAACAGAAAAAGGAAGAAAACAACTAAAACAAAAATACGGAATAGAACTGTAATAGGTTTTTGTCAATTGGACTAAAATTAATCTCCAGACTCAAACGAAGGTCCTTCCATAAGTCATAAGAGTGCACGGGCTAGACAATATGTGAGGCGTTTATTTGGAGAAGAAGGCAAGTTACTTAGAGATTACGGTGCTCAAGCGTTTTGACACCAAAGAGGTATTCAAGGATCCTCCAGTTAAAGCAAAGTATAGTGGTCCTTGCCCCGTGTTCAAGGAAGGACAGGTATTCAATGTTGACGATAGCATGCCAGGCAATTTTTGCCCTTATGCTTGGGATGTAATCTTTCCGTTGATTATGACACTCAGGTTTGGTGGCAACTGTTTTGAGTGGTATGAGGAGCCAGGAGTTGCAGTAGCGTGTTGCCCAGATGGATTGAGACCAGTAATCTTCAAGCTAGAGCGAAAATAGCTAAGTATTAAGACATGAAAAAGGCTAGTTAAGAAGCTCGGCTATTCTCGGTTTCCATGCGTGGCTCTCTTGCACTAGATACATTGCTAATAGGAAAAGAGAAGGAACGGAAAAGACAGTTTGGGTTTTGGGGATTAAATTTTAATCCCAAACCTCAAACCCGAACCAATCAAGAATAAGCGCTAGTTCCGACAGAAGAATAATTATCGCTATGTTATTATCACTTAGTCTGCAGATTCAGCCTTTTTTTGGGTGAAAAAAAAGATGGGTGAAAAAAAAAATAGATTAGGAATTACCATTACGAATATACATTTTCGCCTCTTGCGAATTTGATAGCTACTTGCACATTGTCTGCTGGAGGTGCACCTTGGCTAATAGTAATAGTTAAAGTTACAATTACTGAACTTTTTGGCGGTGCAATAAACTTCCATACACCATACACATTTGGTACTAATGTTAGATTAGTAACACTTGATGGAGTTATCAAAATACCTTGGTTCTGCAGCTGGTCATATCCCAATCCTCCTTGAGCACCTATGGTTAACCAAACAGTGATGTTTGCACTTGCTGAATTACGAATTGTTATGTTTTGGAATTTCGTTTCGCCAGCGTTTGCAGTAATTGTAATTGTAGATGGTCGTACAGTTATTGGCTCAGTTACTGTGATTGATCCTTGAACTGTTAAAATATCCCAAGCTCCTACAATTCCAACACTAAGCAATGATACAAATAGTGCTACCAAGATTACTTTCTTACTTCTTTGCATTCTAATCACCTCTATTACTTTTCCTTATTTTTTCTGTCTCCGTTTGATCGATACCCGTTCTTAGCTAGCTAATTGAACACATATAAGGATTAAGGAAAGACGATTAAGAAATATAAAACAATTAAATAATAGCAGTTAAGAGAGAGAAAAAAATTAAAATTTA
>CAZOKM010000157.1:0-2903 GCA_964580405.1 uncultured Candidatus Bathyarchaeia archaeon
TTCTGAGTGAGTACAACAATCGAACGTCCCAATTCCACAAGGATGTTAGAGATAGATTTTCTTATACGTATTTTGGTGACAGAGCTGGCCATGGATGGAGCAATTCTACAATGCAATTCCAGAAACTCATTAAGAATCTCTCAGAATATACCGAATCGTCGGAGTGGGGCAGAGAATACTGGAAACGTTACTACCTTAAGGACAAAGATTTAGACCTGTTGACTTTTATCGATGGTTTCATGTATGAGCTATATGCTCGTGGATTGGGACCTGCAGCAAAATGGTCAAACGAGTATTACGCAAGATTTGCTATAGAGCTTGGTGCTAAAGCGTTGGGGATGTCTGTGGACAGTATATACAGCATACCTACAGACCCAGATAATGGCATTTCAGCTCCGGCATACCCGATTCTGCACCAAATAAGGACTTATATAGAAAGCCATCCTGAACTTTTCGGGAATTATACATTTACAAGAGGTTCCGGCATTGGATTCTTGTCGCCGGTGGAAGGAAGAATAGCAGACGGTGCTACATTCTTAAGTCAGGATTTAGACATAGGAAAGTCAATAACTCTGTGGAGACGAGACCAGAAGATAGAGACAAAAAATAAGAATGAGAAACTCCAGTACAGCATAAAAGACCTCTTAGCTTATGAGCGCGTCGACGACTACCTGCCACTTGAACGGCGCCACCTCTCGGACGATTCTAGACGACAATACCTCGTTGACGTTCCGGCCTGTTTTTCGTACAGCTTCTGCCAGATGCGTTTCCGCCTCTTCCGCTGCGTTATCCCCCCTGGAAAACTCGTAATAGTGGACGGTTCCTCCTTCTGGCTTTAGTGCTTCGCAGGCGACATCCACGTATTCCACAGCTCTCTCGGGAAGGTTCATGACCACGCGGTCAGCAGTTCCGTGCAGCTTTTCACGGATGACTGTCCTTGCGTCGCCCAGAATAGGCTGTATTTTTTCGGCGACTCTGTTGGCAGCTACGTTCTTTGCGAGGTATCGGACCGCGTCCGGATTCACGTCGACCGCGTAGACCTTCACGTTTTCGCGCAGTTTGGCTATGAGAACCGAAAATGGTCCGGCTCCCGCGAACATGTCGACGACGGTTTCGCCCTCCTTGACCTGCAACGCGACCCTTAGGTGCTCGTTGGACAGCCGGGGCGAGAAGTAAACCTTACCTAAATCGACGAAGTACCTGCACCCGTGCTCCCTATGGACGGTCTTCATGTCCAGCTTCCCCGCGATGACCTCGAACTCCCTCAGCCTGCGAACTCCCCCCACGGCGCCGGACTTCGCCATCACCGTCCTCACGTTCCTGTGGGCTTCGAGGATGGACTTGCCGACAACGGACTTGTACTCAGCCAGCTCAGCAGGGACTTCTACGATGGCTATTTCGCCCACAAAGTCAATAGAGCGGGGGAAACTTGCTCGAAAACTGGGAGGCAAACGTTCAGCAGCGACTTCAAGGGCGCTTTTCAGACGCCTAGGTTGGACGGCGAATTCGCGGGTGACTATTTCGAAGGTGCCCAAATCTTTTTTTATTTTAGCAATGTGCTTGGGCTCAGGTTTCTTGACTGTTGGAATGAGGAGAGAATCGTATTCTGAGGTTATTCTGACGGTTTTGTCCAGTAAACACAAATCAGCAGCGATGCGGATGGCTTTTTCGCCTTGTTTCTTCGGGACTTTCAGTGCGAAAGACTTTATTTTTTGTTGTTGGTTCATGGAACGGTCCGTGTCCCCTCAGTCCCGAATTTTCATATTCCTGACGCCGAATTTTGTGTAGCTCTACGCCTTTTCTTGGGCTCTTCGTATTTTGACTTGTTTATTGATTTGCGGTCCTTGCTCTTCGAGGAGCCTTTTGACGTTGGCTTCGGTCACCGCGGTCGTCGTCCCAACCATCGTCACGCAGGACGCTCCCGCAGCTTCCCCCTCTATCAGAATTTGGGTCAACTCGTCGTCGGACAAGTCGGACAGCATGCGCCTTTTCTTGCCAATTATCTTAACAAGCCCTTTAATCATGCCTGAGCAGAGGGCGTCTCCCGCGCCCGTCGGGTCAACCACGGGCACCTTGAAGGTCGGCATCTCATAAGTGGCGTTCCGAGTTACGGCGATGAGCCCTTTTTCGCCCATGCTTATGACCGCGAGCTGGACGCCCCTGCTAATGAGAGCCTTTGCGGCTTCGTTGGGGTTGTCCTTTCCAGTTATGCCCTTGGCTTCGTCCGTGTTGCAGTGGAAGATGTCCATTAACCTGAAGGACGGGGAGAGGAGGCTCCAGTCCCGCTTGTATGGCTTCACCGCGTCCACGAAGGTCAGGCACCCGTAGCCCTTAGCTTTCTTGAGGACCGACGGCAGCTCCTCGTCGAATCTTCCCATGATGCCGACCCCACCCACGTACAACAGCTTGGGCTTCTCCTTTTCCAGGACGTGTAGGACGCGGCTTGTGCTGAGGTGCCAGTTGGCTCCGATGTCGGTGTGGAACCGCCTGTCCTCGCCCGACACGATGAGCGCGATGGTCTTCGACGTGCCCGTCTCTTTGGTCCTCTGCAAGTGCAGAACCAGCCCGTGCCTCTTCAGCAGGTCCTCCAGAAAGTCGCCGAACACGTCTTCGCCGACCGGGCAGACGCAGCTAACCTCGCCCTCGGGCAAGCCGAGCTTCCTCAAGTTGACCGAAACGTTGCCCGCGTGGCCGCCCATGTGCACCTCGATTCCTTTGGGCGAAAAAGTGAGCTCTCCCGGCTCCGAAATCTTCGGGAGATTCGCAGCAATGATGTCTACCACGATTATGCCGACGCAAGTTACCTGCAACCCGCAATTCACCTATTTGTCATTCCTGAATTATGGGTTCAAAATCATTTATCGTTTTCCAAAAAGAATGATTATTCTAATTGTGCACATGTT
>CAZOKM010000158.1:0-2852 GCA_964580405.1 uncultured Candidatus Bathyarchaeia archaeon
GGTATAATTCCATAAATAGAGTAATTGATGATTTTTGATGAAACACGGCCCCAAGTTAACTTCAATTTGTCCACAAAAAATATTATACGCACTATTTCATCATACGTGCATCATATATTATTGAGGATGAATTGAAATGAATTCTTCCCAATGGCCGTATCGACCTGTCGTTCTTGAGGACGCGGAAAAGGAAGTTTACGCGGACGAAATTCAATCCTTCCTCCCCCCAAGAATAGTTGACTTCCACACCCACATCTGCCTGAAGGAACATGTGCAAGAACCCCATGCAGAAAAAGGTGGCGCACAACGGACGAACTACTACAGTGACTATTCGGGGTGGCTCTACCCACTCACGGTTGAGAAGCTGCTTGAGACGAACAAAACGGTCTACGCTGGCAAGGAAGTGAAGGTCTTGTGCCTACCCCTGCCGTTTCACATTTTCGACTCAAAGTCAATGAACCAGTACATCAGAGACTGCATCGAGAAACACAGCGTCTTCGGCCTTGCCGCCCCCATATGCAATACAGTTCAGGAGTACGATGAGCTAATCGAGTGGGGGGGATTCAGAGGCTTCAAAACCTTCTGCGACCTCCCGAACAAAGTGTACGGCGACAACTCAATAAATCTGAGCGACCTCGTCAAGCCCGAGATGATGGAGGTTGCGAATAAAAGGCGCCTCATCGTCGTCATTCACTTACCAAAAAGCAGAAGGATAGCGGACCCCGAAAACGTTAAGAAAATCAGGGAAACCGCGACGAAATACCCCGACGCTAACATCGTGCTTGCCCACATGGGACGGTCCTTTTGCCCCGAAGTACTGCAGGCTGGGATGAAAGGTCTCGGGAAGCTGGACAACGTCTTTCTGGACACTTCGGGGGTGACGGAGGAAGAAGTCTTTAGGCTGGGCCTAGAAGAGTGGGGGGTCGATAACGTGACGTTCGGGACAGATTCCCCGATCAGCTTTCTCAGGGCAAAACGCCCGTGCCTACAAGACAAACTGCACGTTCAGAAAAGCGGCATGTCGCTGTGGTACGTGAAAGAAGACGTTCCGTGGATAACCGCCGAAGAGAGAAGAGCGTACGAAAAGGAAGCGGACCAGATTATTCTGTATGCCTACAACCAAATCCTCGGCATAAAGAAGGCTGCAACGAAGCTTAGTCTCGGACGAAAAGACGGGGAAAAGGTGTTCTGCAAAAACGCCGAGAGACTAATAGCAAAAACAAGATGCTAACTGCAAAGTAAATGCAGATTCGTTCATCGCAAAAAACGAATGATATTCAACCTGAATCCGTCAATCCGTCGTAAAACCTTTTTTTCAGTCACGTTGATAGTGTCTTCCAGTGAGGTTTCAGCGACTGACAAATTGTCTTATAAACTAGCATCTTTTTAATGTAGACATCTTCGTTTTCTTTTTTTGGCTCGGTTCGGTTATGTATGGAGACCGCCTTTTGGACCCCTTCCTTTATGTTTCTGAACATCCCCACGCTTACGCCCCCAATGATGGCGGCGCCGAGAGAGGCCGCTTCGGGATTTTTCAGGGTGATTACAGCTTTTTGTGTTGTGTCCGCGATTATCTGCTGCCACAAGGCGGATTTTGAGGCTCCTCCTATGAACCTGTACTCGTGGATGTCCTTTCCCGCCTTCCCAAGAATCTCAGTCATGCGGACGACTTCTAATGCGTTGCCCTCGAGTATTGCTCTGGTTAAATGCCCTTTAGTGTGGGCTAGGGTTAACCCGACGAAACATCCCTTAGCCTCATAATCGTCCAAGGCTCCCGCCAAGAATGGCAGAAAAACGAGACCGCCTGAACCCGGTTTCACGTCCGCGGCTTCCTTAATCAGTAGTTCATATGGGTCTTTGTGGAGTCGGCGTGCTTTTTCTTTTTCAGCTTCTCCCAGATGGTCCTTGAACCACCTTAAAGCAACACCGCATGGGGAAGAAGTCAAGAGTATCCACTTCTCCCGAACAGCGTGGCGGTAACAGAAATACAGGGGCGAATTTGGCATTGGACTACCAAGTGAGGTTAGAAGCGCCCAAGACGTGCCGGCGGAGAGCAGAGCGGTTCCGGGTTCAATCACTCCAGCGCCCACGGCGGCCATGCATTGGTCGTGCCCACCCAAAACAATTGGCGTGCCAGCTGGCAGCTGCGTCTTCGCCTCCATCTCTTTTCTGACTTCGCCAACAAGGTCACCTGTTTCTCCTATTTCAGGCAGCCTGTCCTCGGAAATACTAAGTAGACCCAGAATGTCCCTTGACCAAGCCGTTTCCTTTTCATCAAAAAATATCGATTCCAGAAATGACGCGTTTGATAAGTCAGTTATGCATCTGCCAGTGAGCTGCATTATGACGAAATCTTGGACCTGAAGAAACTTGCTAGCCCGCCTGAAGGTCTCGGGTTCATTCTCCTTCAACCACAATATCTTCGGTTCCATAAATGCTGGCAAAGGTTCTCGTCCGCAAGCCTGCATTATCCGTTGACGGCCGATTATTCTGGTTAATGCTGAACATTGCGGGACCGACCTTTTGTCAAGCCAAGTTATTGCTGACCCCACAGGGTTCCCTCGGCCGTCGACAGGCACCAAAGTCCCTCCCTGCGAGGAGAAACAAACTGCGACCTTTTGGGTGTTGACTTGAGGATGGTTCATTACTTCCCTGATGGAACGGACTGTCGCCAACCAAATGTCTTGGGGAGACTGCTCAAACCACAACGGCTTCGGGTTGTGCACGGCGTATTCGTGGAAGGATTTAGCCTTCACTTCTCCATCGGCATCGAGTGCAACCGCCTTCGTCCCCGTCGTTCCTATGTCGACTCCAATGGTCACAAGCCCCAACAGTCGTCGCCTGTCACAGTG
>CAZOKM010000159.1:0-2845 GCA_964580405.1 uncultured Candidatus Bathyarchaeia archaeon
AAAACGGGCATGTTCCTCCTGAGCTCACTGATCTTCGGCGCAGCCTCGCTTCTGATCGCCTTCAGTACGACTTTGCTGCTTTTCATGTTGTGTTGTGTCCTTTTCGGCGTCGGCTCAGCGCTTGCTTATGCGGCTTCGATAACCCTGATTCTGGCAAGAGGAGAAGCCTCAAGGGGCCGCGCCGCGGGAACCTTTGAAAGCTTGATAGGGATCGGGTACTTCGCTGGCCCATTAATCGGGGGAGTCGTAGCTGAACACTTAATCACCGCCCCTTACCTCTTCGGGTTCTTTCTAAGCATGGCTGTGTTTTTCGTCCAGCTGCTCCTCGAAAGAATTTCGTCGGACTCGTAGGTTTAGGTAGAGTTATAAGCTCCTTCCAATTCATCATAACCCAAAATTAATTTAGGACAGTATTTCACGGAGGCATACTGTTGCTGGTCGAAGTTCGGTGGCACGGCAGGGGCGGGCAAGGCATCGTCACCGTCAGCCGCCTGCTGGCGTATGCAGCTCTTCTCGATGGAAAGTATGTTCAGGCTTTTCCCGAGTTCGGCCCCGAACGGCGGGGAGCTCCCGTGACAGGATACACTCGGATTTCTGATGAGCCGATTAGCATCCACAGCCATATTTACACGCCCGACATCGTCGTCATCGTCGATCCGACGCTGATTGGGACTGTTGATGTAACAGGGGGGCTGGTGAAGGACGGGACGGTCGTGGCGAACACGGAAAAGACCGTGACGGAATTGAAGCAGTCTCTTAAAATTGAGAACGCTAGGGTTTATACGGTTAACGCGGTTAGGGTCGCCCTCGATGTTCTGGGCAGGCCCATCTACAACACGGCGATGCTGGGAGCCGTCGTCAAGGCGTCCCCGCTCGTGAAGATGGAACTGCTGGACAAGGTCGTGAGGGAGCGGTTCCCGGGCGCCGTTGGGGAGAAGAACGTCGCGGTCATTAAGAGAGCTTACGAGGAGGCAACAAGCGTTGAGTAAGACAGCCAAGCCAGGGTGGAAGACGATTCCGATCGGCGGACTGCTTCTCGAGCCCGGCTCAGCGATGAAGTACAAGACGGGCGACTGGCGCGCCTTCAGGCCGAACGTGGACCAGGGCAAGTGCATAAACTGCCTTCTGTGCTGGATTTACTGCCCCGACGCCGCGATTGTGAGGAAGGAGAAGAACGTGGACGTGAACTACGACTACTGCAAGGGCTGCGGCATATGCGCCAACGAGTGCCCAGTCAAGGCGATAACGATGACGGAGGAGAAGAGGTAAAGATGGCACAAGTGATGGGTCTCACGGGCGACGAAGCCATAGCCTACGCCGCCAAGCAGAGCAAGGTGGACGTCGTCGCGGCTTACCCGATTACGCCGCAAACTATTATTGTGGAGGCCTTCAGCGAGTACGTCCACAACGGCGAAGTCCACTCCGAGTTCGTCTGCGTCGAATCCGAGCACTCGGCGATGTCCGCCTGCATCGGCTCAAGCCTCACGGGCGCAAGGGTCTTCACGGCGTCCTCAAGCCAAGGACTCGCTTTGATGCACGAGATGCTTTACATCGCTTCGGGTCTCAGGTGCCCAATCGTCATGGGGGTCGCGAACAGGGCGCTCTCCGCCCCAATCAACATCCACGGCGACCACTCGGACATGATGGGCTCAAGGGACTGCGGATGGATTCAGGTCTACTGCGAGAACGCCCAGGAAGCATACGACTGGGTGCTGCAAGCCTTCAGAATAGCCGAGGACCAAGACGTCTTGCTTCCAATCACTGTGAACATCGACGGCTTCATCCTGACTCACGCGCTGGAGAGGGTCGAGGTCTACGGCGACAAGGACGTGGACAAGTTCCTTTCGGTGAGGAAGCCAAGCGTCGAACTCAACCCGGACAAGCCGGTCACGGTCGGCGCACTGTTCTTTCCCGACTATTACTTCGAGACGAAGCGCCAGCACGAGGAAGCCATGAGGCAGGCGCTCAAGGTCATAACAAAGGTCAACGAGGAGTTCGAAGCCCTAACTGGCAAGAAGTACGGCAACATAGACACCTACGGGCTCGAAGACGCAGAGGCGGCAATCCTCTGCCTCGGAAGCACGGCGGGAACGGCCAAGGCGGTCGCCAAAGAGCTCCGCAGCCAAGGCAAAAAAGTAGGCGTCATCAAGCCCTGGGTCTACAGGCCCTTCCCAACCGAGCAGCTGCTGAAAGCCACGGAGAAGCTCAAGGCGTTAGCGGTCCTGGACCGCGCTTACAGCCCTGGTGCCCCATGCGGCGCCTTGTGCAGCGACATGTTGTCGGCGCTTTTCGAAGGCGGAAAGAAGCTCAAGGCGTTCGACGTCGTCTACGGGCTGGGGGGACGGGACATCACGCCTTCCGACATCAGGGCAATCTTCGAGGAGGCCCTCGCGGTCGCGAAGACGGGGACGGTTAAGGAGCCACTGAAATTCTTGGGAGTGAGGGAATAATGGTTAAACTGCAAGAGCTAACAACAGAAGAAAGGTTCACGTCAGGGCACAGACTTTGCGCCGGGTGCGGAGCGGGAATCATCGCGAGGATGACCCTCAAGGCGTTGAAGAAACCCACTGTCGTGGTTAACGCCACGGGTTGCCTCGAGGTCGCGTCCACGATTTACCCGTTCACGTCTTGGAATCTTCCGTGGGTTCACGTTGCCTTCGAGAACGCCGCTGCCGTCGCGTCGGGGATTGAGGCTGCCTACAAGGCGATGGCGAGGAGGGGAGCCTGGGACAAGGACGTCGACATCATCGCGTTCGGCGGGGACGGGGGAACCTTCGACATCGGCATCCAAGCCCTCTCGGGAGCCCTCGAAAGGGGACACGACTTCCTCTACATCTGCTACGAC
>CAZOKM010000160.1:0-2815 GCA_964580405.1 uncultured Candidatus Bathyarchaeia archaeon
GTGCGGGGGACGGGATTTGAACCCGCGAACCCCTTAGGGACAGGCTCCTGAAGCCTGCGCCTTTGACCTGGCTTGGCGACCCCCGCTGGTTTACTGTTCGTATACCTTCATGTTCTGTTAATGTTTTAACCAAGCAATTACTGTGTAAAGAGATTTGTAATATAAAGATTTCATGGATTACGTACTTAAAAAAACAGAAGACGACGAATTCCACGGTGCAGTTTGGGACATATATATCCTCATGGAAGCCAAGTTTATATGGCAGCTCCTGACATGAGCAATTCCGCCGTTACACGGAGACAGCTCGCTAATGTTCAGGACCTTCGCCTCGGACGCCAAGTCGCTTATCAAGGGCAACATGAGGGCACTCACCGTCCGAGACTCGCTTCTCACAATGATAGCTGGACTGACAGGCGGGCTTGACGCCCTTTACATGAAGGAGGTCCTGGGAGCCAACGCGGTCGTCCTCGGGCTGATCGCTTCGATATGGTCCGCCGCCTTCCTGTTCTTCATCCTAATCGGGGGGTGGCTGTCCGACCACTACGACCGAAAAAAGGTGCTGATAACTGGGATGGTGGCGACTTTACCCAATCCCATCATATTCGCGTTAGCGCCCGACTGGAGAATCACGGTTCTGGCGAACTTGCTTGGGGCTTTAGGGGCAGCCTTCTCGACGCCTGCGTACATTGCCCTACTCTATTCTTCCTCAGAGCAGCGAACCCGAAGCCGCGTCCTCGCAGTTATGACCACCGTGATCAGCTTGGTTAACGTGGTCGTTCCGCCGCTGGGCGCGTTAGTTGTTCAAAGGCTTGGGGGGCTGGACGAGCTTCGAATAATCTTCGTTGCCCAGTTCGTTTTGTCAATCCCCGTCTTGTTTTTGACAAACAGGAAGCTGGAAAGCTCAATCAGGCGTGTCAGTGCTTCACCGAAGGGACTTGTCGATTCGATGAAGGGCATATTCGGGCAAATAATCGACGTTTACAGACTGTCAAGAGAAAGAAAAGCCACGGCGTGGCTCTTCATAGCCGTGTCTGGGCCTTGGGCGTGGGAAACCGTTGCCCCCCTTTGGATCATATATGCGGCGGAAGTGTGTAAGTCCTCAATAACGATTATCGGCTTTTTGCCTGCGGTCTACAGCTTGACTGCGGCTTTGCTTCTGTATCCGCTGGCTCAGGTTTCAGACCATCGTGGCAGAAAAAGAGTTATCCTCCTCGTTCGCCCTTTTCTGTATTTCTGTGTAGCCTCGCTGATTATTGGCGGCACTTTCCCAGGATTTGCCATAGCTCCGTTTATTCCGCTTCTGGCGTGGGCTTTCAGGGCAATTGGGGATTCCGCTGGGCCCTCGTGGACGGCGGCTTCGACTGAGGTCATTCCTGAGGAGATGCAGAGCGAGTGGGAGGCGACGAGGGACTTCCTGTGGAGGGCGATGGCGATTCCCGCAAGTATCTTCGGGGGGCTGTTGTGGAACGTTGACCCGAGGCTGCCGTTCATATGCGCCTTCCTAGTGGACGGATTAGTTAGGTTCCCTGTGCTGATTCGCCTAATCCCTGAAACTCTGATAACGTACAAGTCTCCTCAACCTCTGGGACCGCACGTCATTGTGTACGGGTTGCCTTCGTCTGGAAGAACGTCCATCGCCCAGCTCATCCAGAAAGAGCTAGACTACGAGATAATCGAGCAGCCACCCGAACAATTGGAGCAACAAGTCCACAAGCCCCTTTTCAAGTTCACCTTCTTCAACGACAAGAGGCACGTGAGGATGGAGGACCAAGTTGCAGAGGTGCTGTCGCACAAGAAAGCTGCTTCGGTGATTGAAGGAGAAGCAGCACTGTTCGCCGCCAACGAAAAAGACAAGGGCGTCGTAGTCCTCCTTGTCGCCTCGAAAAACGAGAGAATTCACCGTAAAACAAGCAGGTCCACTGAGCCCGAGTTCGTCGCCTTGAAGGAGCTTGAGGAGAAGGACCGAGAGGTCGTGAAGCTCACGAGGCAACTGTACGGAGTGGACATCTCGAAGCTCCCACCGTTCGACGTTGCCATAAACACCGAGAGGATTCCACCTGAAAAAATCGTGAAAATAATCTCAATGCTGCAGGAGAAAGGCGAAATAATTCAAGACCAACAATAAAATAAGCAATATTTTAATCGTCAAAGAAAAAAGTAAAAACGTCATTAATTCATATATGCATATTTCACGTTCAAATGCGCAGAAGATGCGGGTAAACCAGATGTTGAGAAAAGAAAAAGAAATGAATGAGGCAGATACGGAACGATTCTTAGTCGAATCTGAAGTCGGAAGACTTGGAGTCTGCGATAACAATAAGCCGTATGTTGTGCCAGTGTTGTTCGTTTACGACAAAGAATCTGGAACAATTTTTGTTCACTGCGCAAAAAAGGGCAAAAAAATAGACATAATGAAGGCAAATCCGAACGTGTGCTTCGAGACCGACGAAAAATCAGGAATCATTTTTGGCAAATCGTCGTGCAGCTTCAGTCTGATATACCGCAGCGTAATCGCTTTCGGCGAAGCAACATTCATCGATGACCCTGAGGAAAAAGCCAAAGCGCTGAACTTGCTGATAAAAAAATACGCCGGAGAAACAAAAGCTGGCTTCGTGACTCCTGAAAAAACAGCAAGCACACAAGTCATAGGAATCAGAATAACGTCGAAGACGGGAAAACAAAAGAAAAAAGATTAGCTCACATCGTCAATTAACGAGTCCTTAACTGACGCTTTCGCAATACCACGTTTTTAGAGGGTTCCGGCGAAGAACGAGACCAGCCCCAGAAGCATCCAGACCAGCACGAGGTTCTTTAT
>CAZOKM010000161.1:0-2789 GCA_964580405.1 uncultured Candidatus Bathyarchaeia archaeon
GAAAAGCGTTAGCTGAAGCAATAAAGAAAGGATGAATGCGTTCAGTTAATCCCTAGACTTTTTTGCAGGGTCCTAACCGCGTTCTCTGCGCCCATGTCGACGAGGTACGGTCCAAGCCGCGGTCCCGACGACGTGCCAAAGAGGACCATGTAAAGGATTTTAAAGAACGCCTTCGGTTCGACGCCATTTTTTCGCGAGATTTCGAAGATCGCAGTCTGTATTCTCTCAGAGTCAATAATAAGAAGTCCAATGGGTCTTGGTCTTTCTTCTTGTGTACTAAGTATGTATGGACTAGGCAAGAAGTTTGTGGGCTGGAGGGTTTGTATAAGCTCTTTGATGGCTGTTTTTTCCCGCGAGCTCAGCTCGACCGTTGTTTCTGTTGCCTCTTTGAAGTCCTCTGCCCAGTTAAGAGCGTACTGTATCCTTCTTTGCAGGTCAGGTTGGGGCGCTTCCTTGAGGATTCCGTAGCTTTTTAGCTTCTCCGCGATGAACGTTGCTTCGGAACCCTTCGGGGCGACCTTGGCTAGACTCACCAGCAGGTTGTACGGGGCGTGGACGCTTGGGGCGGCAGGCGTCTTCATGTACCAGCAGTAAGTGAAGAGTCCTGTGAGCTTCGCCTTCTCCATCTGGTCGGAAACTTTCTTTCTTCCGAAGTACGTGTCTTCGAGCTCGTCGAGCTCGTCCATGTAGCGCGGGATGTCGACCACGGAGGAGGTGCGGGTTCCGACGAACCTTTTAAGGGTCAACAGAACCATTGACTGGGGGGAGCCGTATCTGAACCAGACCTGCGGCGTGAAGACGTTGCCGACGGACTTGGAAATCTTTTTCCCGCCCTTGTCGAGGAACATCTCGTACTGGACGTGCATCGGCGGCTCGTAACCCAAGATTTCGCGCGAAATCCTGTCGTTGACTCTAACAGAGTCGGCTATGTCCTTGCCGTAGGCTTCGAATCCTATGCTCAGAGCCCGCCACCTCGCCGCGAACTCGCCCGCCTTCCAGCTGAGCTTCCCCTCGCCCTTGGTATAATCAGCCTCGCCCTCGTAGCCGCAGCCCTCCAGCCACTTGCGCTTGATCTCCATGCCCTCGCACCTGTAGAAGATTTTGCCTTTATCGGCGTCGAAGCTGACGGCCTTGGTTGTGTAGATTCTGCCGCACGACCCGCATATCGGGAAGTAGGGCAGAGCGTCAAGATACTTTTCCTGCCCCGTCTCCTCCCTGACGATTCTCCCTATTCGCTCAGCGTTCTCCAAGAGCACACGGATTTCCTCGTTCAGAAGCCCGTTCTTGTAGACTTCCGCGCCCTTCATCAGCCTGTACTTCACGCCCGTCTGGTCAAGGGCTTCGAGGAGGAGGCTGACCATGTGCTCCCCGTAGTTCTCGTGGCAGCTGAACGGGTCGGGAACCTCGGTGACGGGGAAGCCGACGAACTTTTCGAGGCTCTTCGGCAGCCCGGAGGGCACCTTCCTCAGCCCGTCCTTGTTGTCCGAGAACACGATGAGCTCCGAGTTGACCTTCTGCTCCCTGATTGCCAAGGAAACGGCGTAGTTCCTCGTGACCTCGCAGAGGCTGCCGATGTGGGGGATGCCCGACGCGGCGACTCCGCTTTCGACCCTTATCGGGTCGGTGGGTCTGCCGAGCTTCCGCTCCCTCTCGACGATGTCCTGGGCGACCTTGTCGTACCACGTTCCGTGACCGATGATGTCCGGCAAACCGCTTCTTTCCTCGAGCCTTAAGATGAGTTAACATCATTGATTGGGGACGCGTTTTAAATAAGATTGTCGGTGACCAAAACCCGAGGGACTCATCGTCAAAGGGTCTGAAGGTTGATCGCTTTTATGCAAATGGCTTATTTCCGCGCAGAACCATTATTCGTTGTATGAGTTTAGCTGAGTACCGGAGGAAGCGGGACTTCGTGAAGACAAGCGAGCCAGAAGGCGAAACCGCGGAGGGCGGGAAGGAGGGCGCCGTCTACGTCATTCAGAAGCATCAAGCCACACATCTCCACTACGACCTCAGGCTTGAGAAGGACGGGGTCCTCAAGAGCTGGGCAGTCCCGAAGGAGCCGCCGACAGAAAAGGGCGTGAAGAGGCTGGCGATGATGGTCGAGGACCACCCACTCGAGTACGTGGGGTTCGAGGGCACGATTCCTAAGGGCGAGTACGGCGCGGGAACAGTTGAGGTTTGGGACAGGGGAACCTACGAAACCGAGGTGTGGGGCGAGAACGAAATCGTCGTCAACATCCACGGGACTAGGCTCAACGGGCGGTACTGCCTAGTCAAATTCAGGAAGGAAAGGAATAGTTGGCTGCTTTTCAAGGGTTGACGAAGGCTTAATAGAGTCCGGGAAACTTGATGTAGACCTAATTCGGGGTGCACAGCGAATTGGCGAAGGAAAAAGCGGTTGTCGCGTCGTCCCTAAAGAAGCAGTACAGCATCGGTGAAACAGTTGTCGAAGCGCTCAAAGGAGTCGACTTAGAGGTTTCGGCTGGCGACTTCATCGTCGTCCGCGGCGCTTCCGGAGCCGGAAAAACGACACTACTAAACATCATCGGCGGCCTAGACAAGCCCTCCTCGGGCGAGATTACGGTGCTCGGGCACGACTTGACAAGGTACGACGAGCTGTTCCTCGCGACGTTCAGGTGCACCAACATCGGCTACATCTTCCAGTCGTACAACCTGATTTCGACCCTCACCGCCAAGGAGAACCTCGCCTTCCCCATGCAGCTGGCGGGATGGGACGAAGAAAAAATCGGGCAAAAAACGGACGAGCTCCTGAAGCTCGTGGGCTT
>CAZOKM010000162.1:0-2783 GCA_964580405.1 uncultured Candidatus Bathyarchaeia archaeon
CTTCTGCATCCGCGAGTACCTTAAGGAAAAAGAGATCATCTGACCTCTTCGCGATATCGGTTCCGGTATCATCGCGGACAGACGGTTAGGATAGTAGATTCTTTATACGAGTCTTCCCCCTTTTTTTCATTTTTTCCCAAAATCTTATTTCTCCAGTACGTGACTCCATAGTTTCGTATGATATCCGCTGAAGAAGTCGCCGTGACAGTGCTGCTTTTCAGCTGGGTGGTCTTCGTCGCCCTAGTATTAACCAAGAAGCTTTATGGGCTGATGAAGCGGCGGGGCGTCGAACACTTCGTCGCCGTCTACTACAACAGGAAGGTCATACACACGCTGGCGGGCGGAGTGTGCGCAATCACCGTCCCATTCGTGTTCAGCACGGCCATCCTGCCCTTCGTGATGGCGATGGTGCTGGCGGTCTTCCTCTACACGCCGCACAGAATCGGTAAAATCCTAGACTGGTTCCAGACGAACGAGAATATGTACGAGGTTTCGTTCTGCCTGATGTGGGGCGTGGTCATCAGCCTCGGCTGGCTGCTGTCTGGGGGCGACTTCTGGTTCGGCGTGCTGCCCGTCCTCTTCATGTCAGTCGGCGACGCGGTCACTGGGGTAGTCAGGAACTACATCTACAAGAGGCGGACGAAGTCGTGGTGGGGAAACCTTGCCATGGCAGTGTTCTCAATTACGGTAGGAACGACGCTGGGTCCAGCTGGAGTGCTCGCAGGGGCGGTGGCTTCGTTCGTGGAGCACTTCGAGTTCAAGCCCATCGACGACAATATCACAGTGCCGCTGGTCTCGTTCGTAATCCTCATGCTGGCGAAGACGTACGCGCCGTGGACGTTGACGTTCTAGAAATCGGGCTTTTCCATCAGAATGCGCTTTCTACGCTGAGGGTTTTGCCCGTCCTCGCCGACTCGAGGGACTTGATCATGATTTCGCTGAGGTGCCTTCCCCACTCCACACTCGGCAACGGCTCCTCGTCGTTCACGATGCAGTCGACGAAGTGCACGAGTTGATTAATGCCGTGAGGCATGGTGCCGAAGTGGAACCAGCCGGTCGACGACTCGTCGTACGAAACCCGGTACTTGCTGTCCTTTTTCTGCGAAAGCACCGAAAGCGACGAGCCCGCGACCCCGCCGACGATGAGTCCTCCCTGCTCGCCGTAGACTTCTAGGCTTGCCTCGGGGAGGGGGCGCCTGAGCCCGTGGGGCATGATGAAGTTGGAAATAACGAGTCCCAGACAGCCGTTGCCCATGTCCAGAAGCGTGAAGGTGTTGTCCTCTGCGCCAATCTTGACCTCTTCGTGGGGGAGGCTGGGGTCCCAGACCTTGTACTGACCCCCCTTAAGGTAGTCAATCAAATTCTTCGTGTACACGTCCTTTGGCATGAGCGAACGGGTCGGAATCGAGATGGTCGCCATCCCCGCGACGCGTTTGGCTGGACCCAGAACGTACGTGATGGGGGCGATTGAATAGACGCCGAGGTCGAAGAGGGCTCCGCCCGCTTCCTTGCTGAAGAAGGTTTCGGCTCCCCAGTCGGGCGCGTCCCTTCCGAACCCGGACTGGAACCACAGTGATCTTCCTATATGACCTTCTTTAACGATTTCTCGCGCCTTCGCGTAGACCGGAGACAACGGCGTGTCGGGCCTGACCTGAGCTTTGACTTTTGCTTTACGCGTCTCCTCGACGACGGCGTCGGCGTCCTTCATGTTCGTCGAGAGGGGCTTCTGGACGAAGAAGTGCTTCCCCGCTTTCGCCGCCTTGATGGCTAACGGGGCGTGGGTGTTCATGCTTGTGGCGATGATTACCGCGTCCACGTCTGCTTTCTCGAGCATCTCGTCGAAGTCCGTGAAGTAGCCGTCCGCGTGCCACCTCTCCTTGGTCAGCCGGGCTCTCTCCTCGACGGAGTCGCAGACCGCTGTTAATTCAGCTCTTTTTTTCTTAATCAGCAGTGGAATTAGCTCGTTCGGGATGTGGTAGGCGTTCGTTATCCCGCCGCAGCCGACGACGCCGAACTTTACAGGCTTGTGCTTCATGCCTTTTTACTCCCTATGAATGGTCGCCATAATCTTTCCTTATTCTATTTACAAGCAACCTTTGTTCTTAAGATTCTTTGGGACAAAAAACCGTTCATCCTTTTTTTGGGTTTTTCATCGTGAGGCTGATTTGACGATGAGAAAAACAGTTGACGAGACGCATAGAATCGTGAAAATTATTCTGGAGTAGCTCATGAAGAAACCAAGACGTTGGACAGAGCTTGAGAAGCTTACAACAAAGAGTTCGCCGACATATGGAAGGTTCCAGACGACCCTAAAGTGGCTCCAACAGAACGGATACGTGAACAAACCAGAAAAAGGCGTGTAAGAAATCACTCATAAAGGAAAAACATTCTACATACTGCTTAGTAATTAATTTTAATCTTTTTCTTCTTCTTTTGTTAAGTTCTTTTCTCTGCTGTTTTGTTCTGTGCGCCCTCTACTCATTACATTACTCGCACATAAAAATTTACAATTAAGCTTTTTTGCGTGCGCGTTATATTTATCGTGGTGAATTGCTTGATAAATAAAGACAATTTAAATCTAGCAGGGGAATATGCGACGGCAAGTGAAATTTGTAGAAGGAACTTTTATGCTCAGATAACATTGGGGCACTTGAAACGTACTGATATTCTAGTGTATAATCAAGAAAAAGGGAAAATGTTGCGAATTGAGGTAAAAGCGAAGCAGAAAAACGAGTGGCCTGGTATTAAAGGAGTTAATGATAAACAAACGTTGCTTATATTTG
>CAZOKM010000163.1:0-2756 GCA_964580405.1 uncultured Candidatus Bathyarchaeia archaeon
GAGCATGAAAGTATTCGTCATGACGGACCTCGAGGGCGCAACAGGCGTGGCTGGCGACTGGAGCGACTTCAACCCCGGAGGCAGAGAACACGACTCGGCGAGGCGAATGCTCACGGGCGACGTCAACGCTGCCGTCCAAGGCGCTTATGAGGGCGGAGCAGACGAGGTCACGGTTCTGGACGGTCACGGCGCAGCGTTCAGCATACTCCTCGAAAGCTTGGACTCCCGAGCTCAGCTCATCCGTGGCAGGCGGGTCTTGGAGCTCGAGGGGCTGGACGTATCGTTCGACCTGATGTTCGGCGTTGGGGCTCACTCGATGGCTGGTACCCGCGACGGGCTGTTGACTCACACCCTCTCCCACACCGGAATAAACAACATTTGGCTCAACGGACAACCCGTGGGCGAAATAGGATTATGGGCTGCATTAGCTGGACACTACGATGTGCCGCTGGGGTTTGTAACAGGCGACGCAGCTGCGGTCAAGGAAGCCCAAGCCCTGCTTAAAGGGATCGAGACGGTTGCCGTGAAGGAGGCGACAAGCCGATTTGCTGCCAGGTGCCTTCACCCTCAGGCTTCTGGAAGGATGATTCGGGAAGCAGCCCTAAAAGCGACGGCGAAAGCTGAGTCGTTCAAGCCGTTCAAGCCCAAGGCTCCGATGGAGCTCAGGGTCGAGTTCCACGACAGCGAACGAGCCGCGAGGGTTGCGGAAAGAGCAAGCGCAGTTAGGGTCGACGGCAGGACGGTTTCCTGCACGGGAAACAGCATCGTGGACATCTACAAAGTGTTATTGTTCTAGATGGACTGTGGAGAATTTTTCGTACTTAACCAAGTTGCGATGATAGCCAGAATTAAAAGTAACGTCAACATTGCCCAGTAGGTTTGAACCGCCTCTTCGTTCCAAGCTTCTACAGACGGTAAAGACTCATTTGGTGATTGTACTAGGCCGAAGTCCTGCGGCGAGGAGCTGTCCGGGTAGTCGGCGTAGCACCAGATGATTGTGTTCCGCTGGTTTCCCAGCGACGCGATTTTCGCCTGCAACCTGCGTATCTGTTCCGACTGCGTCAAAGTGCCGTTTCTCTGTTGCCCAGTTATTATGTGCTCATCAAGGTTCCTAACCAGGCTCACATATGGCTCATCGTACGCTTCGAGAAGCTTCGGTCGGTTCCTCGAGTCAAGAATCTCCTCGTAAGGAGCCTCCTTGGGGAAACTCGACAGGACAGCATTCAAGTAGGGCTGGTCAGCGTGGATGAGAACCTTCGGGCTGATGGTTAAGTGGTCGAAGAAGTTCCGCACCGCGGTCATGTTGTCGGATAAACAGAATGGAGCTGCCCACCTGACGCTTTTGCATGCCACGAGGTAGCTCGTGAAGTCCGCCATCAAGTTCCAGTTGACTGAGCCCTCGTTATAATAGTAGCCTTCAGAGCTGTTGCTGTACGGGGGGCACCTCCAGTCGGGGTAATACAGGACGTAGACTTCGAGACCCATAGCAGCTGCCATATCGGAAATCCACTTCACGTTCTGCTTCAGGAACGAGTAGTTGAAATCCGACGGGTACGGATAATAAGGGTTCAAGCAAGCTATGGCTACGTGGAAAATGACGCTCTTGTATCCTGCGTTCCTGATTCTCTGCAAATCTGACTCGACGCTGGGGGAAACCACGGCGAACTGAGTGGGAGAGCCTAGCCAGTGAATCTTCGAGATACCAGTGTAGTCTCCAACGGGATGGTGGTATATCAAGCCGAACCTGAGTTCCCCTTCTTTCCACGAGTTCAGCCAAACAATGATTAAGAAAATGATTACATAACAAGTCAGAAGAAATATTGTTCGCTTTTTGTTCAAACCGAATCCCTAACTAACTCTACTGGTAAATAATTGTGATTTATCCCAATAACAAGACTTCGAAAAATATTAAAGCTTACCATTCATGAAAACTCCAAGTTTTGCTGCGAATATTCTTGTCAAACATAAACACTTAAACTAAACAAAACAAATAAGAGGACAGACGCAACGAGCCAAGTAAAAAACATTGAGAAAACCATGTTCAGAAATGGGAAGTTTGAAAAATTTGCAGCTTAATGTTCCTTCAAGACGGTGCCCGAGGCTTTCGGTGGCTGTTCCCGCGTCCATCGTTTCGGACGTTCCGCACTTGAGGGAGAAGACGTCGAAGATCGGGTTCGTCGGGCGGGCTTTGGCGATGTTCCGCGTGGACGAGGTCGTCGTGTTCTCCGACACCCAGGGTCAGAGCCAAGCTCGGGACGTCGAGCTCGTCGCTACATTACTGTCTTATCTGGAGACTCCGCAGTACCTCAGGAAACGCTTGTTCAAGATACAGCCTGAACTGAGCTTCGGCGGCATTCTCCCCCCACTCAGGACTCCTCACCACCCCCTTCAGAACCGCGAAAGAGACTTGGCAATCGGTGAAATCCGCGAAGGTGCGGTGGTTTCCCGAAGCGGCAACGGAGTCCTCGTGGACGTGGGCGTCGAACGACCCGTATTGATACCAAATGGCGATGCGTCCGTTAATTCGCGGGTGACGGTCAGGGTAGTTGAGAAGGGCAGGAGCTTCACGGGTCAGCTGGTTTCGCCCGACAGCGTGGACCGTTACTGGGGTTACAGGGTCACTGTCGCGGACAAGCCCTTGGGGCGGATGCTGAAAGACGGAACATTCGACCTCGTCATCGCCACTTCGAGGCTTGGCGAACCCTTCATGAACGTGGCAGACAAGATACGGGTAGAATGGAGCAAGTCCCAAAGGG
>CAZOKM010000164.1:0-2755 GCA_964580405.1 uncultured Candidatus Bathyarchaeia archaeon
GCTGATTCAGGTTGAGCACCGCGTCCTCTACGCGTCGCTGAGGGAGGCGGGGATGGGCATCCAAGACAGGGTTACGATGATTAAAAATAAGGGGCTCACCGACTCGGACAGGGAATACTTCAGAAGCGTCCACGAAGCCCTAGGCAACATCTGCACCAAAATGGAGACGGGAGAATACTACAAAGCCCTTCTCGCGGTGGCCAAAAAGAGGCAGGAAGAAGTCCTCGCCAAGCACCGATGAAAACTTGTTTCGTTCGTCATTATAAAATTGAAGATCCTATACTTTCAATGCCATTAAGAAGGCTTCTGAGACTCGTCGCCCGAAATCATCTTCTTCAGGGTCTTTTCAAGGAGCCTCAGGAACGTCCGCCCAGCGTCAGCCTCCTTGGTGGTCTTGACGAAGACCGAGACTAGGACCATCTTCTTCAGGCTGTTGGCGAGACGCTCCGCCAACATTCGGGCAAGCATCACGTTCCTTTCGCCCAGAAGCGCTGACGACAACGGCGGACCCACCATCCCTGGCGTTTGTGGGACGGAGACCGCCAAGGTTCCGAGGTTGTCTTGCCCCTCGCTCAACAGCACGACGTAGCCATTCTTGGTTTCGATTAAAACCGCGGAGAAAGTGGTGTCCCCGATTTTTGTCTCTTCGCGAATGATCTTTGCCTGCGACATTGTTAACTCGCCTACGCCTCGAATAAGCTCGCCGTGTTTATTATCTGTTTACTAGTCTACAGCAGCCATCTATGTACTAGAGAGGAGTTTCTTCAGCTCCGCGCCGTTGTTCTTCCAGTAATTGTTGAGAACTCCCACGTCTGTGCCTAGGCTGAAGTTCCGCACACCGAGGTCGAGGTACCTCTTCGCGTCTTCGGGTCTGCCAATCTCGGCTCTTGGCGCTATATCCATCTTCAGCGCGGTTTTGATGGTTTTAAGCTCCGTCTCCTTCACCTTCGGGTTCGCGTAGTCGCCGGGCGAACCGATGCTAACAGAGTAGTCGGACGGGCCGAACTGGACCATGTCCACGCCCTTCACTGAGAGGATTTCCTCAAGGTTCTCGACCGCCTGCCTCTTCTCAACCATCAGCGCGACAACCGCGTCGTCGCACATTTTGACTACGTCAGCCGCGTTCGCCGTCGTGCTCACGTACCCGTTTCTGCGGTCCATCCTGAAGCCGCTGACGCCCTTCGGCTCCATCCTCACGGCTTTCACAGCCTCCTCAGCGTCTTCCACTGTCCGTATGTCGGCGAAGAGCACGTTCTGGATTCCGGCTGCCAACGCTCTCCCCGCGAGGAACGTTCTGGGTTCTTGGTCGATTTTTATCATGGACGAGATGCCGACGAGCTCAGCCGCCCGAGCCAAGTTGTCGAGGTCGCCAAGGTCGAAGGGGCCGTACTCGCCAAAAACTCAACGTAGTCGTAGATGCCCGTGTTCCCAATCATCTCCGCCAGACCCGGCCACGCAATCATGATTCGGGTGCCGACGGTCGGTTCGCCCTTCCTCAGTTTTTCCCTGAGCCTGTTCTGTTTCAAGCCTCATCAATCCTTTCTGAAGTGGACGCTTTCATATTGGGTTGTCATGACTTAAGAATATCGACGAATCCGTTCGAAAAACATCTTTGTCGGGATTACCGCATTTCCTCGAAAAGCCTCAAAGCCTCTTCTCTGGAGGGCTGCCTCGGGCACCTCAGAATCAAGCGTTTGAACGATAAGAGCTTATCCGCCAGCTTCGGCACGGCCTCTTTGGGTATTCTCACGTCTCTTAGTCTCCTCGGCACCTGTAGCTCGCCCATTAGCTCAAGGATAGCGTCCGATATTACGCCGCCTAGTTCTTCGGGCTTCAAGTTTCCAACGTCTAGACCCATGACTCTGGCGACCTCTGGTAGCTTCTGAGGAATGGCTGGGGCGCTGTATCTGAATATGTAGGGTAGGACGAGTCCGCACGACACGCCGTGCGTAACCTTGTAGGAAACGGCGAAAGTGTATGCCGCTGCGTGACCGAGGCACACGCCTGCGCTGCCGAATGCCATCCCAGCTATGAGGGAGCCGAAGCTCATGCCGTACCTGCTTTCTGGGTCTCCTTTTCTGTAGGCTCCAAGCAGGTTGTGGAAGATGCGGTTCGTGGCCTGAAGAGCCAGAGCGTCGGTGATGGGGCTTGAATGGACGGAAATCATTGCCTCCAGGGCGTGGCTCAGCGCGTCCAGCCCCGTCGAGGCGGTCAGGTGGGGAGGAAGGCTGTACGTGAGGCTCGGGTCAACAATGGCGACATGCCCGAACATGTGGGGGCTTATTATGGAAGTCTTCAGCTCGTCCTCGGCGATTGTGACGACAGCCACGTTGGTGACCTCTGACCCCGTGCCCGACGTTGTTGGGAGTAGGATGCTTGGGACGCCCGGGTTCTTGACGAGGTTCACGCCGACGTAGCTCCTCATCGGACCCGCGTTCGTGAGTGCCACGGCTGCGACCTTCGCCATGTCGAGGACGCTTCCGCCGCCGACGCCCACTACCACGTCGTACCGCTTCTTCTTGGCTGCCGTGGCGACTGTTTCAGCCATCTCTATGACGGGCTCAGGCTCAACCTCATCGAAGACGTCGACCTCCAATTCCTCCTTAACGAGAGATTCCAAAATTTTTTCCGAGATTCCCAGCTTCGCCATATTCCCGTCGGTCACGAGAAGGGCTTCCTTCCCGCCCAAGGCTTTAGCTTCCGCGCCGACGGTTTCTGAGGCTTTCACACCGAGAACGATTTTTTTCGGTAACTG
>CAZOKM010000165.1:0-2702 GCA_964580405.1 uncultured Candidatus Bathyarchaeia archaeon
CCATTAATATGACAATATAAAGGAGGAAAAAAGCGTGCTGACAGATTGCCACGTTCACAGCATGGGAAACGAAACCGTAGACGACGTGCTGAAAGCCATGGAGAAGGGCGGAGTCGACAAAGCCATCATCCTCTCGCCCTACCCGTGGGGAAAAGGAGAAGACCCGAACCCAGTGGGGTTCATGGGATACTCAAGCCTAGGCGTCACCGGCTCTGAACAAAGAAAGGTAATCAAGTTCATCTCGAAGCTCCAGGCGGAGGCCCCGGACAAAATCGTTGGCTTCGCGTGGATGGAGCCCCGGCTGAAAAACGCCGTCCAGCTCCTCGAAGAGGCGGTGACGAAGTACGAGTGCAGGGGCATAAAGCTGATGCCCGACCACTTCTACCCGTGCGACCAAATGTTCTTCCCCTTCTACGAGAAGGTGCAGGAGCTCAAGGTCCCCATCATCTTCCACTCAGGAGTCTTGGGCGACAACAAGGACTCATCGAGATTCTGCCAGCCAGTGTACTACGAACCCTTACTCAACTTTCCCCGCGTCAAGTTCGCCTTGGCGCACATCAGCTGGCCGTGGACCGACGAGTGCATAGCCGTCTACGGGAGGCTGTGGTCAAGGCAATGGACGACCCCCGAAGCGGAAAAGGTCGACAAGATGCAGATGTACATTGACTTGACTCCGGGGACCCCCAAGTTCTACAGGAAAAGGGCTCTGGAAGCCGCGCTGGCAAATGGTGCTGAGAATCATATGATGTTCGGAACCGACTCCCACGCCACGGACTTTGCCCCTGATTGGGGAGGCTCCAAGCGGATTTACGAGATGGACAGGAAAATAATACGGGAAGAGCTCGGGTACTCCGAAGAAGTGATGGAAAAAATCTGCTACAAAAACGTTGAACGGTTCCTCAAGGGATAGAAAAGGTAAAACCTGACGCATCTATCATGCTCTCGTGGAAGCGTCAGAACCGCCAGAAAGGACAAGCGGAGCCAAAACATGGACAACATCCTCGAAGTTGAAAACCTTAAGGTGTACTACAAGGGCGTCGCCGGAGAGTACAGAGCTGTAGACGGCGTCACCTTTGAGGTGCGAAAGAAGGAGGTCTTCGGAATCGCGGGGGAGTCGGGGTGCGGAAAGTCCACGCTGGTCGAGGGAGTCCTCAGAATAATAAAGCCTCCCGGTTACATTGCTGGGGGCAAGGTTACTTTTGACGGAATCGACCTTCTGAGCCTAAAAGCCGAGGAGCTCCGCAAGATACGGTGGAAGAAGATGTCATACGTCCCGCAGGGTTCCATGAACTCTCTGAACCCGATTCTGAGGGTAAAGGACCAAATCGTCGACGCGATAACCACGAACTCGGAAATCTCCAAAAAGGAAGCTGAAAACCAAATTCCCACCCTCCTCGAGACCGTGGGACTCGCAAAGGACGTGAGCGAGATGTACCCGCACGAGCTGAGCGGAGGCATGAAGCAGAGGGTAATCATAGCCGCCGCGACCGCCCTCAAGCCCGACCTCATCGTCGCAGACGAACCCGTTACAGCTTTAGACCTCGTGGTCCAGAGGGGAATCCTGCAGACAATAGCAGAGCTCCGGGACAGGAACGACGTCGCGATTCTCTTCGTCGCCCACGACATGGCGGTCCACGCGGAGCTCGTGGACAGGCTGGCGATTATGTACGCGGGTCTAATAATGGAAATCGGTCCCGTCGTGGACGTGTTCAAGGACCCGCTGAATCCGTACACGAAGCTGCTGATAGAAGCCATCCCGTCGATAACGAAAAAGAGCATCAAGGGAATCCCCGGGATTTCTCCGAGCCTCTTCAACTGGCCAGCGGGATGCAGGTTCCATCCGAGGTGCCCCTTCGCCAAGGACGTCTGCAGAGCCGAGCTGCCTAAGCTGAGGAACATGGGAAAGGACCGTTTCGTGGCTTGCCATCTGGCTGGTGACCTGAAATGAGCGCGACTCCGCTTCTGCAAGTTAATCATCTATCAAAAGTTTTTACCACGGGAATGTTGGCGAAGAGGCAAATCAAGGCTGTCGAAGACGTGTCCTTTAAAATAAAAGGAGAAAAGCCCCAGATAACGGCTCTCGTGGGCGAAAGCGGCAGCGGCAAGTCGACGATACTCAGGACCATACTGGGCTTCATCAAGCCGACGTCGGGCGAGGTGCTTTACAAGGGAAGAAACGTCGCTGAGCTGTTGAAGAAGGACCGGAAAATGTTTAGGAAGGAGGTCCAAGTCATCTTCCAAGACCCCTACAGCATCTACAACCCGTTCTACAGGGTCGACAGGGTACTCGAGCTGGTCATGAAAAACTTTAATCTTGATCCCGGAAAGGACCGCGAAGCCCTGATTGAAGAGTCGCTGCGGAAGGTCGGCATCAGGCCCGAGGAGCTTCTCGGCAGGTACCCGCACCAGATTAGTGGCGGGGAGCGGCAGAGGCTGATGCTGGCTCGGATTCTGCTGATTAAGCCTAGGCTCTTGCTGGCGGACGAGCCCGTTTCGATGATCGACGCTTCTCTGAGGGCGATTTTCCTTGACATACTCTTGGACTTCAAGAAGAAGTACGACATCTCCTCCGTCTACGTGACCCACGACTTCAACGTGGCGCACTACGTCGCCGACGACGTGGTTGTCCTCTGCAACGGCAACGTCGTGGAGAAGGGAACTATTAATGAGATTGTTTCCAAGCCGCTTCACCCCTACACGAA
>CAZOKM010000166.1:0-283 GCA_964580405.1 uncultured Candidatus Bathyarchaeia archaeon
CGAGTCGTGTTCTCTGCCTCCGGGGTTGAAGTCGCTCCAGTCGCCAGCCACGCCAGTCGCACCCTCGAGGTCCGTCATAATAAAGACTTTCATGCCCTCTTCACTCCTTCAGCGGGAAGTCCACACAACTGTTACTCATGCCCGATTTATAAATGGCTTTCACGAGCTCCAGCGACTTCCTGCCCTCGACGCCGTCCACGTAGGGCTGCCTGTCCTCCAAAACGGCTTCGGCGAAGTCCGCAATCACGGACGCGTGGTTGGCTGCGGGAAGAAGCTCGGGGGC
>CAZOKM010000166.1:293-2699 GCA_964580405.1 uncultured Candidatus Bathyarchaeia archaeon
GCTTTCAAGCCTTCCTTTTCGCCCTCAGCCGCCTCCTCTTCCTCGCCGACGATTGCCCATCTTTTAGGTTTTTCACCTTCAACGACCGCTGTGCCGTTCGTCCCGTGGATTTCGAGCCTCGTGGGGAGCCCCGGATAGACGGCTGTGCTCCCCTGGATTGTGCCCAGCGCGCCGTTCTCGACCCGTTTGGCTGAGACGGCGAGATACTCCACGTCGATCTTATGCGCGAAAGCGCCCATCTGAGCCCATAAGCACTTCGGCGGACCCATGACCCAGCGGAGCACGTCTATCGTGTGGATTGCCTGGTTGATGAGGGCTCCGCCTCCCTCCGTCGCCCAGCAGCCCCTCCAAGGGTTGCTGCTGTAGTATTCCTGGGTGCGGAACCACTTCACGGCGGCGTCCCCGAGAATCAGACGACCGAACTTGCCTTCGTCGACCGCTGTCTTTATCCTCCTGTAGATTGGGTCGAACCGCGACTGCAGGACGACGCCCAGCTTCAGCTTACTCTTTCTTGCTGCCTCAATCATGGCGTCGGCCTCTTTGAGGCTAATCGCCATAGGCTTGTCGACCAGAACGTTCAGCCCCGCGTCCATCGTGTCCATCGCCATCTGGAAGTGCTGAAAATGGGGAGCGTTTATAATGACCGCGTCCAGTTCAGCCTTCCGCATCATCTCCTCGTAGTCGGTGAACCAAAGACTGAGTCCCCACTTGCGGGCGAACTCCTCAGCGTGACCCTCGCTTTGGCTCGTCACAGCCACGAGCTTCGCCGGACCGTCAGGGGGCAACGTCGAGAAGCCTCGGGCGCAGAACCCGGCTCCGACGCCCGTGCCGATGATTCCGAACTTCGCCTGTTTAGGCATCATTTCCACCCTACCCATGATAAGTTCAGTTGTTGGATAAGTGATTTACAGATGAATTTTACGATGCTTCTACGTGAAGAATGGCGCCCTTCTCTCAGCGGCTTCGACGAAGAGGGCTTTGAGCTCATCATCCGACGCGCCTTTCCGCATGGGACCCACGAAGTCAACGAGGTTGCTGTTCCGGAAGAGGCACGGTTTCAACTTCCCGTCGGACGTTACTCTGATCCTGTTGCAGTGCCTGCAGAACTCGGTGTTGTGCATGGGCCTGACGACCTCAACCTCGCCTCCACCACGGAGGAAGTATTTCCGCCTGTGGTGCATCCGCCGCACGACGATCCTTTCCGCTAATTTTCTCAGACTGTTTTCTACTTTTTCGAGCTCGGCGTGGTATTGGGCGTATGCTTCCGTCTCAGAGGGCGACTCCAGCTCGATGATTTGGAGAACAAGGTTGTTCTTTTTAGTGAACTCCATCATGTCTTCGACTTCGTCCTCGTTCAAGCCCTTGAGAAGGACCATGTTGACCTTCACGGGGCAGAGGTCAGCCTTCACCGCAGCTCGAATGCCGGAAACCACATCCTCGAAGGCGTCCACGCCCGTTATGCGCCTAAACTTCTCGGCGTCCAGCGTGTCGAGGGTGACGTTGACCCTTGAGAGTCCCGCGTCCTTCAGTTTCTCCGCGTTGCCTGAGAGGAGGATGCCGTTCGTGGTCATCGAGACTTCCCTTATTCCACGTGTGGACTTGATTCTGCGTATTATTTCTGCAATGTCTTTTCTTACGAGGGGTTCGCCGCCCGTCAGTTTTACCTTTTTTATGGAGAATGAGGCGGCGATTTCAGATACTCGTCCTATTTCCTCTGGGGTCATCTCTTTGCCGAGCTTTGAATCCTCGCCTTCCCTGTGGCAATAGAAGCAGTCAAGGTTACACCTCTGCGTGACCGAGATACGGATGCTTCCAATCGGTCTCCCGTAGGGGTCAGTCAACACCAAGTTTTTCTCTCCACGCACGAAGAACCGCACGGCGTCTCCGCCAATAGACTATTTTGAATGTTGTTTAAACATTTTCTGAGATTTCTGGGATGATAAAACGTTTTCCTCCTTATAAGCCATGTTAAGAATGGAGATTTATGGAAATTCATGCTTTTTATGTAATATTTCACATATTTTGGGGATTGTCCGTTATATACGCGTGGTAATAAAGGGTTATCTGATTTGTGTTATGGTGGCGAAAACACCTTATACAAATTTTTGTATAATAATATCCGAAATGCTTAAATATAGCCCCGTTATATATTATAACCAATAAAGACAAGTATTAATATAGGAATTGAAAACAAATACGTGAACACAAAGGTGGTGTATATAAATGGCTGACGGTTGGAGACCCATCGTGGTCCCGGATGAAATCTACGAACGAGCGAGAAAATACTACGACGAAAACAAGGAAGAGCTAAAGCTCAAGAACGGCGTGAGAAGCCTCACGGGCTTTCTGAACTTCTGCATCCGCGAGTACCTTAAGGAAAAAGAGATCATCTGACCTCTTCGCGAT
>CAZOKM010000167.1:0-2672 GCA_964580405.1 uncultured Candidatus Bathyarchaeia archaeon
TACTTCCTGTACAGCTGGCCACAGGGCGTTATTGACCCCGCGGTGACCGTCGCCAGAGTCGAGGACGAATCGAGGCGCGTCATGGGCGTCTTAGTCAACTACTCCTGCCACCCTGTGACGCTGGGCCCGAACGAGCTCAATATTTCACGCGATTACCCGGGGCACGCACTAAGGATCCTAGAGGACGTTTTTAGCGAAGACACCGTTGCCATGTTCGTGAACGGGTGCTGCGCAAACATCAACCCCGCGTGGGTTTTCGACCGACCTGACGTTTCGCCTCCTCCGAAGCCGGTGTTCCCCGAAAGCACCGAAGAAAGGGTCAGAGAAACGAGGCGCCTCGGACAAATCCTAGGCGGAGAAGCACTAAAGGCCCTCCAGTCAGTGACCGACCTGACCTCTGAGGCTAGACTGAACGCGGCACAGTCCACCGTGAGGTTGCCACTCAGGAAGGACATCCCAGAAGACCTTTCCCCCTGGATTAGGAGGACGAAGGCCGGCGAGAAAGATTACCTGACCAGCCAACGCATCGCGAAGAAGGCTATAACCACGGAAGTCCAAGCGTTCCGGCTGAACGACGCAGCCATCCTGGGGCTTCCAAGCGAGGTCTTCGTGGAGTTCCAGCTCGACATAAAACGGAAGTCGCCGTTCAAGCACACCTTCGTGAGCGAGCTGGCGAACGACTCAATCGGCTACATCCCCACAGCCGAAGCTTTCAAGGAGGGAGGCTACGAGCCGACCGTGTCAGTCCTGGAACCAGATGCGGGCTCGAAGCTTGCGCAGGCAGCCACAAAGCTCCTGAAGAAACTGTAGAAGACCGAGTAGACGAAGAATTTTTTAAATGGCTTGATGGTTCCCGTTTAATGTTTAAGTGGCGAATCGTTTATTATATTGAGAACGATGATTCTTAGTTCTGACGCTGGCGAAGGGGCTTGCCCGTAGACAAGATGATTGAGAAGGCCTACGACCTGATTCAGAAGGGAAAGGCGGAGCACATAGGCGACGGAGTCTACAACGTCGTCGGAGAGCACGGAACGTACACGGTCGCCCAGAAAATCGACGGCGCGGTGAACTGCAACTGCCCCGGCTTCGTCCGGAGGGGAAGGTGCTCGCACGCCCTTGCGGTTCTAATGCTTATTCAGCCTGCACTTTTAAGAACCGTAGAAAAAGAAGTCGGTAAATCAGCTGACAGATCTGGGTCCGAGAATAGATAACGTTTTTGTTAGCCTAAATGTTTAATTATCTTGGTTAGGGTTATTTTGAAACCGAATTAAAGTCAACTTTACCTTTACATTCAAGGTAACATTAAGGTGCTAAACGAAAAATGAGCCAGAAGAGAACGTCGCTTGAGAGGTTTCGGCTGAAGAGGATACTGGACACGCTGGCTTCGAGGGAGGGAAGGGGCACCCAGCTCGTCACCCTCTACGTGCCTCCGGGGCGCCAGATAAGCGAGGTCACCCAGATGCTCAAGGAGGAGTGGGGCACCGCCTCGAACATCAAGTCGAACACGACCCGCAAGAACGTCCAAGACGCCATTGTGAAGGTCACCCAGCGCCTGAGGCTCTTCAGGACGGTCCCGGAAAACGGGCTGGTCCTGTTCTGTGGGGCAATTCCGCAGAACGGTCCGGGAAGCGAGAGGATAGAGGGACCCTACGTGGTCATTCCTCCCGAGCCCATCGGCATTTATCTTTACCGCTGCGACGACAAGTTCCACATCGAGCACCTGATGGACCTGCTGAAGGAAACGGAGACCTACGGAATCCTCCTCGTGGACACGAGCGCAGCGACCTTCGCCACGCTCCGGGGGCGCAGGCTCGAAATCGTCGAGGACATCACCTCGGGCATCCCCGGTAAGCACCGCGCGGGCGGGCAGTCAGCCAGAAGGTTCGAGCGGCTGCGCGAGATGCAGGTCACCGAGTTCTTCAAGCGCATCGGCGCCCATGCCAACGACGACTTCCTCCCCATACAGAACCTGAAGGGTATACTCTTGGGCGGACCGGGACCCACGAAGTACGATTTCGACAAGGGGAGGTACCTCGATTACAGGCTTAAGGAAAAGATCGTTGGAACCATCGACACGGCTTACACGGGGGAGCAGGGAATCGAGGAAATCTTCGAGAGGGCGCCCGAAATCGTAAAGAGCGTCAGGTACGTCGAGGAAAAGAACATCGTCCAGAAATTCCTGTACGAAATCGGGCACGACACTGGGCTCGCGACATATGGAGAAAGGGACGTGAGGAGAGCATTGAAGTCGAACTTAGTCGACACGGTTATTCTGTCCGAGGCCCTCGAGACGACGCGGGTGAAAATCAGCTGCACGTCGTGCGGGCACACCTACTCCCAGACGATGAAGGCTTCTGAAGTCTCCAGCTTCGAGCAGTCTCTGGCTGGCGCACCGTGCCCGAGCTGCCAGACTCCCACGCTTCAGGTCGCCGAGAGGCAGGAAATAATCGACGAGCTGGCGGAGATGGCTGAGATGTCGGGCACAACCGTCGAGGTAATTTCCACCGAAACCGAGGAGGGGCAGATGCTCTGGAAATCGTTCGGCGGAATAGCCGCAACCCTCAGGTACAAGCTCCCAAACCAGCCATAGAGACGCAACACTGATACTTCTTCTTATTTTATCGTTTTATACCAACCTTAGCAGTGCCGCTGTTCCTAAGGTTATCATGGTT
>CAZOKM010000168.1:0-2644 GCA_964580405.1 uncultured Candidatus Bathyarchaeia archaeon
GTCTTTTTTCGTTTGTTTTTGCCTGTTCCCTCAGCCACTTGGCGGTTTCCTTGAGGATTGGGTGCTCGGAGACGTCCATAACGGGGATTTCGAGCCCGCTGAGCTTGATGGACGGCGCGTACCGGGGCATAAGGGCGAAGCTGACTGAGCTCCAGTAGATTCTGCCCTTGAGGTACTGCTCCATGAGGTCTTCGGAGTCTGGGACAAGCGGAAAGTAGAGGAAGAGGACTCCCTCCGCCCACTGCGCCGAGATTGGGGCTCCGCTCTGCAGGATGCGGGCGAACATCTGCTCGAGCTTCTCCACCGAGAACTGGAAGTAGTCGAGTATCACGATTTCCTTGGCTGGCTTGTAGACGATTCTAACCTTGTTTTCTTCGCTCAACGTCAGCAACCTCTCACGAACTGTCGCGGCTTCAGATACTGTTCACCTTGACCGAAATTAAGGTTTCTGAACCACGTAAAGAAGCTGAAAAACGTCTTTGCTTTTCGTCGTCTTATTGAACGAATCACAGTGATTCTGATGCGGGTCGGCTTCTTGTGATGCAAAGGATTAAATAAAAAGGTGATAGATTCATGTTTAAATCGAAGCACGTCGTTGACGGATATAACAGAGATGTGGTAAAATGGCGACTCACGCGGAGGATTTAAAGTTCAGGCTCGCGACGGTCGAGATGTTGCGGACCGCGAAAAAGCACTTCACGTACAGGGAGCTGTCGGGAAAGACCGACCTCCCGGTGACGGTTCTCAGCAGGTACGTGAAGGGTCACGTCCTCCCCAACACGAACAGGGCGCACGTCCTTTGGGGTGCCCTTTCGAAGATTGTGGGCTTGGAGGCCGAGTTCCGGAGGAGGATAAAGTTCGACAGCACGGGCTTCTTCGACAACACCCAGATCATCGGCGACATCAGCCTGCTTGACCAGGCCGCGAATTATGCGCTTGCGAACTTCGCTGGGAGGAGGATTACGAAGGTTCTGACCGCCGCGGTGGACGGGGTGCCGTTGGCTACGATGGTTGCGAACGCGTTGGACGTGAACATTGTTATTGCGAAGCCGAACAAGGAGGTGGGTGTCCCTTCCTTCCTCGAGGAGACGTACACTCTGGACGTGTCGGGGCACATGATGACGCTTTACTTGCCGAGGGACGTGATCAAGAAGAAGGACAGCGTGCTCATCGTCGACGACATCATCAAAAGCGGCGAAACCCAGCTCGCACTGCTCAAGCTCGTGGAAAAGGCTAAGGCTGAGGTTTCGGGGGTCTTCGCCATGATAGGCGTCGGGAACTCGTGGAAGCAGAAGATGAACATTCCGAAGAGCTGCCAAGTTGAGATAATCCTCGAAATCTGAACTTTTTAAAGTATTATTAGAATGCTTCTGGGTCTCAACAAATAGGATGCTTAGGGATGTGCGCGAAAAAGAAAAACGTTGTTATGAAAAAGCTGCCTAAGGCGAATATCGATTTCGGAGACCTCTACAGGATGGTCGTTGCGCCTACACGGTTGAGGCTGCTGTTGACGGGCATCGAGCTTAAAGTTTTCAACCATCTTTCCGAGCCCACGTCAGCTGATGCAGTGGCGCAGGCAATGGGCACCCACCCAAATAACACTAAGGTGTTCTTGGACGGTCTGTCGGCGATGGACCTTCTGCAGAAGAAGGATGGTCTGTACAGAAATTCGCCCGTAGCCCAATCTTATCTGGTGGAGGGCAGCCCCACGTATATGGGGGCAAGCCTACGAATGCAGTCTGACATGTCTACCTCGCCTGAGAATCTTCTGAAGCTGATTAGGGAGGGGCCGCCGCCCACGCCAGAAACAGCCTTCTGCGAGGAAGCGTTTGTGCAGGTCGCAGCCGTCTCTGCTAGCGGTGAGCTGGCTTACGATGCTCAGGCGGTGGTGGACATCGTTTCGGGGCTGCCGGAGTTTCCGTCGTTCAGCAGGATGCTGGATTTGGGCGGGGGTCCGGGGCTCATCGGGATGGCTGTTGTGGCTGCGCATCCCAGCATGGAGGGGGTCGTCTTCGACTTGCCTTCGGTGGTTAAGGTGGCTGAGTCCTTCATCGAGGAGTACGGGATGGGGGACAGGGTGAAGGTTCTTGGCGGGGACGGGTTCCGCGATTCCATCGGCGAGGGGTACGACCTTGTCTTGGCGTGCTCGTCCCTTCAGTTTTGTAAGGACGAACTCGATGGCGTTGTGAAAAAAGTTTTTGACACCCTCAACCCGGGCGGAGTCTTCGTTTCCTACTTTACTGGGTTGACCCATGAGGGGACTAAGCCTGAGATTCACGTGCTGTCGTCTTTGCTTATGGCTCTGGCGGGTCATGACATGGGGTACGATCAGGGCTTCGTCGCGGACTCCATGCTTCGCGCGGGGTTCAGGTCCGTCCGTTCGCGGACGCTGACTACGCCTTGGGGGCCGATAGATGTCGACGTCGCCCGAAAATAGTTTTCTCGTCCCTTGGTTGGTGTCCACTCTGTTTATTGCGCTCAGAAAATACGTTTTTTTTGGGTCGACTGTTGGCGCCTAGTGGGCTTTCTCTTTCTTCTTCCACCTGAGGGAGTGGCTTTTGCATTTTCGGCACTTTGTCGCGGATGGGGCGTTTCGGGCTCCGCACTCTCTGCATATCTTGATTTGGAGCCTGCGTTTCTGGGC
>CAZOKM010000169.1:0-2616 GCA_964580405.1 uncultured Candidatus Bathyarchaeia archaeon
AAGCTTGAAGGCTTCGTATTGTTCCCCGGGCTTCTGGCAGTCGAACGTGTCCCTTATCAGCGATTTGGCTTTCACCGTTGCGGGCAACACGACGAACGTTCTTTCTATATTGTCCAACTACATCGTTTGGATAACGCAGAACATTGACTACGGTAGCGTCGACACGCCGCGGTTCCCTAACGAGACGCTGCTGGGGCGTACGGGCGACTGCGACGACCAAGCTAACCTCCTGATTGGGCTGTGCCGCGCAGCGGGCATCCCCGCTTACCTGCAGATCGGCTGTATCTACATACCTGAAAGGTCCAGCACGAGTAACTATTGGGACGGTCTATGGACGAGCTCGCTGAAGGGCATCGGCTGGCATGGCTGGGCGATGGTGTACGTTCCTCCATGGGGGTGGCTGCCCATCGACCTCACCTACTCGAGGGGGAACAGCTCGGACCCCCTGAGCCACATCACCTCGTCAGCCATCATCACGGACCCGACGGTTCAATACGCGAACATAACAGTGTCCAATTACGTGATGGAATCGCGCCAGTTCAAGGAAATTGTAGTCTCCGGGATGCACAGGATAATCACGAGCGACGTCTTGGTGGAGGAGGTTCAGGGCGAAGAATCAACGTCAGCCGCCGAGATTATTCTTCCACAACTTAACATCTACCTGGCTCTTGTGTGCTCAGCATGCGCCGTTTTAGTGTTTTCCGCGTTTTGCGGATGTGTTTGGGCTCGTGACGGGGCGAATGCTTAATAAAGGAATCTTCGTTCAATAACCACCAACTCTAGATGTTGTTTCGGAGCGAGTGTTCAAAGTTGGCGAAGTTCAAAGTCGTAATCTCGGACCCGCAGAGCGGCAAGTCCAGCGTCGTCGAGCTCGAGGAAAACCGAGCTGCGCCCTTCGTTGGCAGAAAAATCGGCGAAACAATTGACGGCACCGTTCTGGGGCTCTCGGGGCAGAAGGTCGTCATCACGGGCGGAAGCGACAAGTCCGGGTTCCCGATGAGACCCGACGTCCACGGCGGAATCAAATCCAGAATCCTGCTCGGTCGGGGGATAGGGTTCAAGCCCTCACAGAGTAGCTTAAGGCGGCGGAAGACGATCCGCGGGAACGTGGTCACGGACGACATCGCCCAGATCAACGTGAAGATTGCTGAGAGATCCGCTGAGAAAGCTGTTGAGAAGGCTACCGAAAAGCCCGTAGAAAAAACTGTGGAGAAGCCTACGGAGAAACCAGCAGAGAAACTAACGAAGAAGCCCGCGGAGAAGCCTGAGAAGAAAGCTGAGGAAAAACCCAAGAAAGATAAGGAAAAGCCGAAGAAGGCTGAGAAGAAGCCCAAACCTGCGAAAAAGTAGGCGTAAGCCAGACTTCGCTGGTGAACGTTTTTCTGGATTTATCGCAGTTTCTCAAAGGCTCAGTATTGACACTAATTGTATTCGGGTAGCTGTTCGGTTATTTTTTGTCTGGTCTGTTTTGTGTGACATTAGTTTTTTCGTTTGTATGACAATACGCAGCCCGTGTAGACCTGTCTGATTTGCTCAACAAAGAATTTTTTTGTTTAAACAACATACCAGTCTTTAGCAGGCACCGCCATGTTTTCCATTTTTGATGGAGTTCAGAAATGTATTTGGAACACGTTTTTTCGGTATATAGTTGTCGTTCGAACCTCTTTTATAGTCTTTTCGTCTATCGATGCTTGAAACTTGGGTACAAAAAACTGCGACAGTCAAACGAAAGGAGGAGCGATGCCTTAGATGGACGTGGTTCAGGGAAGTTGGGTACTGCCCAATCTTGAAGGAACTGTAGGCACATCTCCCTTCGTCTTCAGCAGCGAGGAAAAGACGTTTACTGAAACTATAAAGTTCGCAATAAAAGCACTCAGCGGGGTAAAGAATATATAATGAAGAACGTGATCGGCAAGAGGCAGTCGTTGGTTGATCCCTTCGAGACCGTTCAGGCCGAGAAGGTGAACCCGGAAGTGATGGCCTTCGCCGAGCTCGAGAAGCTATTTTCCGCGGCAGCCAACATTGACGCGATAAAAATTTTTTACGCCGCAAATAATGGCATAGGCAGCTCCACCCAGGCCATACGGGACTTGGACCTGACCCAGAAGAAGTACTACACGCACCTCAAGAGGCTCATCGACGCGGACCTGATCGAAAGGGTCGACGGCGCCTACAGGCACACGACTCTCGGAAAAATAGGGTTCAAGCTCGCAGAAGCGTTCATGACAGCAATAGTCCAGAAGGACCGCTTGGACCTAATTGACAAGCTGACTAAAGCAAAAAACATAACGGTTGATGAGACTGAAGAGATTATGCGTGCGATTCTGAAAGACACTAATATTGTACCTGGAGAACGCATAACAGACATTCTTGGACCCGTCAGGATGGCGGATACCTGGGAAAAGGTTGTTAATGATGTGGTTGAGTATATAAATGGGGCAGAAAAGAACGTATACATTGCTACACAATATTTTGACATGAAAGTTGTTGAGGCCGTTGTCAAAGCATGCGAACGCGGAACCAAAATGTATTTTCTAACAAATGAAAAAGAAAATATTATGGAAAGGCTTCATGTCGTTTTACGTTCGCTGTTCATCAATCCAAAGTCTTTTAAAT
>CAZOKM010000170.1:0-2599 GCA_964580405.1 uncultured Candidatus Bathyarchaeia archaeon
TCTCAAGGCGCTGATTCCGTCAAAACGCTAATCGCGTCTCACGAACAATTATAAATACCTAAGGATTCGAAAAATTTTCTTGACCGAAAAGATTATCTATGCTGCAATTGTTATCCGACTTTGGACTCTCTAAACGATGGAGAGGAGCCCATCCCTTTGTAGCGGGGTGGGGTAGCCAGGTTTAACCCGCTGGGCTCATAAGACGTCAGGTCTGAGTGACCCAGAAATCGGTCGTTCAAAAAGAAGCCCTGAAACGGGGCTCTTGAAACTCGACCCCCCGCTACCATCCAAATTTATTTGAGATTATTGTGATTCAGTTTTTTAGGACGAAATCAAGTCTTAAGAGTCATTTTTTCTGATTCTTGCCAAAAATCTTAATAATATTTTCATCTAAAATTATCTAAGGCTTATTCAACAGAAGTGGATTAGGCATGGCATATAAAAATCGAGGAAATTTTGGATTATGCATTTCGTTATTCGTCATTCTTCTATCAAGCTCTTTTCTCGCTATATCTTCAGTCCCCGTTTCCAAAGTATATGCCCAAAACGATTACGAGTATTACGGTTATGTTCCTGCAAAGATTTACGATTACAATTTGACTGACCAGAATAATCTATCCTCAGGCTGGAGGCTGGACACGCGTTCGGTAGCGAAAGCTGGACTAGTAGTAGTTACGGGCATAGAGGAAAATACGCACGTGGAATTCTATTGCTTAACCAACGGTACAAAGGTGTATGAAAAAACAATAAGCAGCATGGAAAACGCCTGTATTAAGTTTAAAAACGGAACCTTCTTCAAGGTCGTTACAGACAAATTCGCCGACGTATTACTTCTGAACATTATTTCTTTGGATGAGGCGAAGTACAATCCATTACCTGCCAATTGGCAAACGCTGTGGACGCTTCCCTTGCCCTTCACGTTCTTCTATGACGTTAACGGGAAGTATGTTGGTAAGGATTTCATCATGATGGCGGTCCAAATCAACATTTATCAGCAATACACGATTTTCGCTCTAGAAAAGTCTATTATTACAGTAACTAGGGAAGATGGAGACGTGGACACAGAGACGATTGAGGCCAACTCGTATAAAAGGTTCGTTTGGGAACCCTTCATGGTATACCACATCGAGTCCACGGGCAACATCATGATACACTGCGGAAACATAGGCCAAACAACTTTCTATGTTCCATGCACTGAAGGAGGCTTCGTCGGGGAACACTTTTACTCAGTGTCAGTGGAGAGAAACACTTGGGACACCATAGAAAGCAACGGGTACAGAGTGTCAGCCACGCAAAACACCAAAATCACTGTCTGGGACCTCCAGACTAAACAGCAATTGTTCTCAGCCGACGTCCCTGCAGGAAGCGGATACGGGTTCAAACCAGCAGCACTGGCCTTTTTCGTTGAAAGCGACCATCCAGTAACGCTTGTGCACATTCACAACGGCTCAATCGAGAGGGCAGTAAGCTCCGGGCCAACTAATGGAATTCACGGCGCCTACGGTTCAGGCGTTGGGTATTTCGGCGTCAAGCCTGACGAGGACACGCCATTCTACCTTCCAGTCGATTCGTACGTCGAAGCCTACATATTCGCATCTGAAGACACAGAAGTGATAATAGATGGAAATCCCTCGACGGTGAGGGCGAACACTTACTACACTTTCTCTCAGCCCGGCACACACATAATAAGCGCAGACAAGAACGTCATCGTCGAAACATTGAGCTGGCCTTCCACCCCGGATTATCAAGGACTTCAGTATAGCGGAGTTCAAGTGCCCTGCATCCAAACGGTGGACCTGATGACGGGCGTAACCTTGATTCCACTCACGGAGGGCTTCCCAATAACATATATAATCATCGGAGCCGCGGTTGCTGCAGCTGGAGTAATAGTAGTAATATTGTTTCTGAGAGGTAGAGGCAAAAAGGCGCAGTAAAACCCATACAATCATCCCAAAATGTTTTTTTAATTTTTTTCGAACATATTTGTCTAAGGTTCTGAGATTGCGAAAATTATAAAAGACTTGATTATAAAGAATATCAGAGTTTTATCTAAGCAGGGATCAGAATGTCACCGAGAACATGCATCAAGGCTGGACCGTTGGTGACAATGATTACCATCCTATTCTGCAGCTCTGTTTCCTCTTTCACGCCACTTGAGATATCTAGTGTGCACGCGCAAGAAACAACCTACGAGTATTACGGTTACGTTCCCGCAAAAATATGGCAGTACAACTTGTCCAACCCGAACGACCTCAATTCTGGCTGGGTGCTAAAAAAAAGTACTGTGGCTACTGCCGCCTTGGTTGTGGTTGTGGGCATAGTTAATGGCACCCGCGTAAAGGTCTATAATCTGGATGACATGTCGGTGGTTTCCGAAGCCACGATAGGCAGCATGCAAAAATGTCACGCAGTTTTCCAAAACGGTTCATTCTTCAAGGTCGAAACGAGTGAGTTAGCTAACGTCATGTTGCTCAATTACGGGTCGGTTCCCCCAAGCAATGCCACATCTGCGCCGCTGCCTCTGGGATTCACACAGGCTACCGATGGAGCTTACGTGGGAAAGGAGTTCGTCTTCATGGGGTCTGGGCTGGGCTACAAC
>CAZOKM010000171.1:0-2586 GCA_964580405.1 uncultured Candidatus Bathyarchaeia archaeon
CCCCGTGGACTTCACCCAGTCGACGACAGCTCTCCAGTCAATGTTGCCCCAGAAGGGCGGTTGGTGAGCGTCTGCTTCACCCTTGTTGTCGCTCAGGTGCAGAACCTTGAGCCTGTCGGCGAACGCCTTCAGCCCGTCAAAGTTCTTCTGGTAGTGGGCGTGGCCGCAGTCGAAGCAGAACCCGACGAAGCTGTATGGAAACCGTTCGAAGTAGAACCTCAGCTCCTCCTCCGCTGCCTTGGTAACATTCTCCACCGCCAACGACACGTTTAGCTCCTCGCACAATGGCTTAACCTCCTCGAAGACGCGCAGAGTGCGGTCCAAACTTTCACGTAACATTGCGGTTCCGGGTTCGTCGTAAGGCGGATGAACGACCACGCTGTCTCCCCCAGCGACAGCGCAGAATCTTATGCGGTTCTCAAGTAGCTGAATGTACTTGTCTTGAAGGTTCGGGTCAGCTGCGTCTATTCGTATCGTGTCGGTGGCTGTGCCGTGTACGTCTATGCACCTGAGTCCCGCCTCTTTTATGAGGCTGCAGATTCGTTCGATGTCTTGGTCGGAGTAGAAGGTGTCGTCGTTCCAGTTGTCGCACCAGTGGACGTACCTGAAGCCGTGTTTGCTAAAGAGCCTCAGCCTCTCATCCATCGGAGGATTGAAATAGTAGTTGAACATGTCGCTGGTCACGCACGGCTCGTAAACTTTCTTCAACACGGGGTTCACCTCAAGACCGAAGACCTGTAAATATGCGAAGCAGGGCGTTTATCCGTTCGGAAACAACATCTGGTTGCTTGGATACTAAAGGCTTTTTCCGATATACATAGTGGGCAACATTCACAGAACAAGGACCCATGCTTGTTTCGTTTCCATGTTGGTTTATGAAATTTTTCTGGGCAAGAATGCTTTGACAACACTTCAGACCAATAACGGTCTCTTTTGACGTTGACGATTACGCAGAAACAGACCAATTTTCGCAAATTAGGACAACTGGTTTTTAAGCTTCGCTCAAAGTTTATCAATCAGAATAACCAATGACTCTGAATTCATGACACAGGGAAAAGCGAGTATGGTTGAAACTGCCATTTATCGGGGAAAGGTCAAGTAACTATGAAGACACCGTTGTTCGAAGCTCATAAGGGATTAGGCGCCCATTTCATCGAGTTCGCTGGCTGGGAGATGCCTGTGCAATACACGTCGATCATTGAAGAGCACAACGCCGTCAGGAACTCAGCTGGCTTGTTTGACGTGTCCCACTTGGGGAAGATTGACGTTTCTGGCTCGGATGCGATGGACTTTATTCAGAGGCTCATCACGAACGACGCATCCCAACTGGCCAAGAAACAGGCTTTGTACACGCTCATGTGCTACGAGTCTGGCACGATAATAGACGACTTACTGGTCTACAGACTTGGCGACGACCATTTCATGCTTGTTGCCAACGCCCTGAACACGAAAAAGGATTTTGAATGGATGGAATCTAGAAAGAAAAGTGAAGAGAACGTGCAATTGATGAATATCACCGACGAGTTAGCTACGATAACCCTGCAAGGACCAAGCTCGGATAAAGTCCTTCAGAAACTCACCGATTACGATTTATCGGGGCTAAAGAAATTCTGGGTAGACGAGATGAAATTGGGCGGCATTAATGTTATGATTTCAAGAACTGGCTACACGGGGGAGGACGGCTTTGAGATCTACTCTAGGGCTGACGAAATCGAGTGTGTCTGGAACATGATTCTCCAAGTGGGAAAGAGCGAAGGCGTCGTACCCGTCGGGCTGGGGGCGCGAGACACGTTGAGACTAGAAGCATCATTCGTACTTTACGGGAACGACATTGACGAATCGACCACGCCACTCGAGGCTCCCTTATCGTGGGCGGTTAAATTTAGCAAAGACTATTTCATCGGTAAAGAAAAACTGTTGGAACAAAAGGAAAGGGGCGTTAAGAAAAAATTGGTCGGCTTTGAGATGATTGACAGGGGAATCCCGAGACATGGATACAGAATCTTTGTTAACAACAACGAGATAGGGCACGTTACGAGTGGAACCTTCTCGCCAACTCTTAAGAAGAACATCGGCATGGGATACGTCGCAATTGAATATAAAGAGATAGGAAAGGAGATCAAAATTCAAATTAGAGACAGTTTTTATTCTGCAAGAATAGTTAAGACACCGTTCTATAAGAGGCGAGACAATGAATGAAGAAACCCCGCAACTGAGGTACACGAAGGAACACGAGTGGGTAAAAGTCGAAGGCGACATAGTAACAACGGGGATAACGGATTATGCCCAGAAACAACTGACGGACGTAATCTTCGTTGAACTGCCAAAAATAGGAAAAGTCGTGAAAAAAGGCGAGACCCTCGCCGTTCTTGAATCCGTTAAGGCCGTGTCAGATGTCTATTCCCCCGTCAGCGGAGAAGTTTTAGAGACCAACGAGGCTTTGGTAAGTAAACCCGAATTGATAAACCGGAAACCTCACAGCGAAGGTTGGATTACGAAGCTGAGGGTAAAGGATTCAAAGGAATTGGATAATTTTATGACCGCCCGTGAGTATGAAGACTTCGTAGAGAAGGAAAAATAATGGAT
>CAZOKM010000172.1:0-2583 GCA_964580405.1 uncultured Candidatus Bathyarchaeia archaeon
AGTTCTTACAGTCAAACAGGTCTTCATAATAATTTTATAAATATAGACTATAAGAATTAGGTATGTAAAGTCGTTTTCTTACAGTCTTTACTCATACTTCCCTGGTGGAGTACTCGGGCAGGATGTAGTAAGCAGTCTTCTGGTTGAACATTCTCAATATGCCAGAAACTTGAACTATGTTTTTCCAGATGTTTAGAGGATAAAGAGGTGAGAAAAAGAAGGCTTTTACGTAATTTTTATTTCCGTACTTTTTTTGGCGCATTCCTTGTAGTTCTTTAGGGCGTCTTCGACGAGCTGTTTTATGCGGTCTTTGGTTTGGAATCCGACGGCGGCGGCCAGCGGCTTGCCTTGGCAGAAGAAGACGAGCGTGGGGGTGCTCATCAGCCCAAGGTGGAGGGCGATGTGCTGGTTCTCGTGGCTCGACAGGACGTTCAGGGAAGCGAATTTTGCTTTGTCCTTGTATTCCTGGGCGACCTCGCTGAAGACGGGCGCGAGCCTGATGCACCACGGGCACTGCTGATGCCAGAAGTCGACGACGACCAAGCCTTCGGATTTGAGGACTTCCGTTTCCCAGCTGTCCGAGTTGACTTCTATAACGCTGCTCAACCGTTTTCGCCTCGCTGCATCATAGAATAGGGGCAATCCAAATAATAAAAGTAACCGTTGCGCGGAGATGTCCGCAAACTCTTTAATGGGCGGAAAAAATCTTGTTGGACGAGGAATCCTGATGGCGGACCCTGAAGTAGGCGAACAGTTGAAGCGGAAGCTCGGAGAGGCAGTCGGGGAGTTGAAGGCGGACGAAATCGGCGTTGCCTTCTCGGGTGGCGTCGACAGCTCGCTCCTCGCCAAGCTCTGCGCGGACGCTGGAAAAAAAGTTACGTTGTTGACCGTCGGCTTCAACGACGGCTCAGACGTTAAGGTGGCCTCCGAGGTCGCTGGGTCGTTTGGGCTCAAACTGTTTAGCGAGATTGTTTCTCTGGAGGAGCTGGAGGACGGTCTAAGAACTACGCTTGAAGGGATTGAGTTCGGCAGGATGGTCCGCTTCGAGGACTGCGTCTGCTTCCTTTACGTGTTCAGGCTGGCTTCTAAGTACAATTTGAGAACCGTTGCTTCGGCGAACGGGATGGACGAGCTCTTCTGCGGGTACTCGGTTTACAGGACGCGTTACGGGGACGAAGGCTCGATGTTGAGCTTGATGAGGGACCTTGTCGAGGTGGCGTACAAGGACAAAGCTGAAATGGATAAGCTCGCGTCGCTGTTCGGAGTAGACTACGTGTGCCCCTTCATGTCCGAAGGGTTCGTGGACTTCGCCATGAAAATTCCCATAAACCGAAAGATGAAGGGCGCTGACGACGACCTGAGGAAGCACATCCTGAGACAAGTCGCGCTGGACATCGCCGTCCTGTCTCAGGCAGCCCTCAAGCCGAAGAAGGCTTTCCAGTACAGCTCGGGCGTGCACAGAGCCATCAAAGTATTGGCGAAAAAGAGGGGCTTCACGAAGGCAAAGGCGAAGGCTGCTGGGTTCAGGGGCGAAGTGGAAGCCTACGTTGACAGCCTGAAAGGTGCTTCCTGAATCGCCTATTTCTTGAAAACTTTTCCTCTTTGTTCGGGGACGACGTTCGCTGGCGCCAGCCCGCTTAGGACTTGGCGAATGCTCTCTGCGGCGTTCAGCATTATTCGGCGCCTCGTTTCGGCGGTGGCGGTTCCCACGTGCGGGGTGAGGATTGCCTTTTCGTTCTTTGTTAATGGGCTGTCGGCGGGGAGGGGCTCCTTTTCGTAGACGTCGAGTCCGGCGCCCGCTATCCAGCCTTCGTCGAGGGCTTTGCACAGCGCCTTTTCGTCGACGACTGCGCCCCGCGACGTGTTGACGAGGTAGGCCGTCCGCTTCATGAGCCTCAGCTCCTTCTCGCCCATCAGGTGCGTGGTCTCGGGCATCAGCGGCACGTGGACGGTGACGAAGTCGGAGGCTTTCAGGAGGTCCTTAAATTCCGCGTATTCAATGCCCAGTTCTTTTTCGGCTTTGGTGTTTCTGATTTTGTCGCTGTAGATCAGGTTCATCTTGAAGGCTTTGGCCCTCGCCGCGACCTCCTGCCCGATGCGTCCGAGTCCGATTATTCCTAGGGTCTTGGCCGCGAGGTCCGTTCCCGTCACCTGCGCGAGGAAGCCTGCTTTGCTCCATTCCGTTCTCGTGTACCGGTCGCAGAGGGGTATCTTCCTCGACAGGCTCAGCATTAATCCTAGTGTGAGCTCGGCGACGGCGTCCGAGACGACTCCGGGCGTGATGGTCGCGTAAACGTTGTGCCGGGTGCAGGCTGGGACGTCGACGTTGTCGTAGCCGACGCCGACCCTTGACACGACCTTTAGCTTCGGCGCCTTGCCCAGTATCTCCTCGCCGGTGGGTCCCCAGACGACCATGGCTTCGGCTTCTCTCAGGGTCTCTTCGAAGTTCTGCTTGTCGGTCGGCGGGACGTAGCGGACTTCAGCTATGTCGCTCAGGCCGGTTTCGTAGGGTGTGGGTCGCTCGCTCGGTGGCGGCGGCGGGGAAGGGACCAGCACTATCGGTTTCTTGGCGGTTTTCGTCGT
>CAZOKM010000173.1:0-2541 GCA_964580405.1 uncultured Candidatus Bathyarchaeia archaeon
ATTTATATCATTCAATGTTTATTCATTATGTGGAGAGGACTAGAACAAAATAGAGGTAAATTAGGATATGTTAACATTTTTGGAATATTATCACAAGCATTAACCAATAAAACTGCAATGGATGATTCAGAGATACACGATCTTACGGATTCGTTAATTAACCTTGGAAAAAGAAAAGAGGTATTTGAAGATCAAACTCCACAAATTAATGAAGTTGATAAAAAAATTTTCAGATTGACAGTTAACATACGATCGGCTTATATGTGTGAAGAACAAGTCAGAAACAAATACGTAAAGAAAAATGCTTTAGAAAAAGCTTATAATGAATCTGTTTTGCGATTCCAAGAAAAAAGGGGTCTAAAAACTCTTCAAAGTTTCTTATCATAATCTTAAGCGTGAATATCATTCAACGATTCAATAAAGCTTTTTTTATCCTGATAACTGATAACATCTGGTGTATTCTTCTTTTTTAAAATGATAGAAATGGAATTCTACATCGCTGAACGTCAGTTCACGAAGAGCCGACGTTTTAATCTCTAACTAGGTAAACCTTATGTCCAATAGCCTACTGGTATGAAAGTGTTGAATACAAATTTTAACGCTAGCCTTTGTAACCGACCTTTTCCTTGAGGATTTGGACGGACTCTGGGTTCATGAGGGTCGTTATGTCGCCTATGGGCTGGTTTGTCGTCAGGGCCTTGAGGATGCGGCGCATGATCTTTCCGCTGCGGGTCTTCGGCAGGTCGTCCACGAGCACGATCTTTTCTGGCCTTGCTGTCGGGCCGATGACCTCGGAAACCTTCTTCCTGAGCTCGTCCTCGAGCTGAGGCGAACCCTTAAATCCTGCTTTTAGAGCGACGAAGGCAACTGGAACCTCGCCCTTGATGTCGTGGGGCATCGCGACCACCGCGCACTCAGCTACAGCTTGGTGCTGGGCGATGGCGTTCTCTACCTCTGCGGTTGAGAGCCTGTGTCCCGCTACTTTCATGACGTCGTCCACCCTGCCAGTGATGCGATAATTTCCCATCTGGTCGTGGACGTAGGCTCCGTCGCTCGTGTAGTAGTTTCTGTCTCCGTAGACGCCGAAGTACTGCTGCTTGAACCTGTCGGGGTCCTTGTAGACCGTCCTCAGCATGCCCGGAGCGAATGGGGGTTTCTGTACTAGGAAGCCTCCCTCGCCGATGTTCGTCGGCTTGCCCTCTTCCGTCAGGACAGCGAATTTTGTTCCCGGGAAGGGTCTGCCCGCGACGGTCGGTATGAAGGGTCCGATTCCAGGCAGCGAGTTAATCAGGGTCGCGCCGGTCTCGGTTTGCCACCAAGTGTCGATCACTGGGCACCTTCCTCCGCCCACGGTGTTGAGGTACCACATCCACGCGTCCTCGTTGATGGGCTCGCCGACCGTGCCGAGGATTCTGATGCAGCTCAGGTCGTGCTTCTTGACGAGTTCGTCGCCGAACCTCATGAGCATCCTGATCGCCGTCGGAGCCGTGTAGAAGACGGTCACAGCGTACTTCTCAACGATCTGCCACCACCTATCTAGGGCTGGGTAGTCAAGCGCCCCCTCGTAAATCAGGGTCGTGACGCCGTTCATGAAGGGTCCGTAGCAGTTGTACGTGTGGCCCGTGATCCAGCCGATGTCGGCGGTGCACCAGAAAACGTCCTCGTCGTGCAGGTCGAAGTCCCACCTGGTCGTCCAGTAAGCCTGAACGGCGTATCCGCCAAGGTGGTGCTCGATGCCTTTCGGCTTCCCCGTCGTCCCGCTCGTGTAAAGAAGGAAAAGCATGTCCTCGCTGTCCATGGCCTCGGGCTCGCAGTAGAGGTCAGCCTTCTCCATCAGCTCGTGCCACCACTTGTCGCGCCCTTGAACCCAGTTGATTTCGTTGCCAAGTCGCTTGACGACGATTACGTCCTTGATTTTGGTGCCTTCCGCGCCGATGTCAGCGTTCTCTTTAAGGTTAACTGGCTTCCCCCTCCTCCAGTAACCGTCAACGGTGACCAGAACCTTGGCTTCAGCGTCAATCATCCTGTCGCGCACGGACTGACCGCTGAAAGCTGAAAAGACGACGCTGTGAACCGCGCCTATCCGCGCGCATGCAAGCATGGCGATTTGGACCTCGGGAATCATGGGCAGGTAGATGCCGACTCTGTCGCCCTTCTTGACGCCTAGGCTCTTCAGGACATTCGCGAACTTGTTAACTTCCCTGTAAAGGTCCTGGAAGGTCAGGACTCGGGGCTGCTCGTTGAGCGGCTCGGGCTCCCAGATGAGGGCAGCCTTGTTCCTCTTCCAGTCCAACGTGTGCCTGTCAACGGAGTTGTAGCAAAGGTTCGTTTTCCCGCCAACGAACCACTGGTAGAAGGGTGGATTTTCTTTGTAGGTTTCGGTCCAGTCCTTGAACCAAGTTATGCCTTCCTTCGCGAGTTTCCCCCACCACGCGATGGGATCCTTGGCGGCCTCCTTGTAAACGGATTCGTCGTTGACCCACGCACGCTTCTTCAGTTCCTCGGTGGGCCAAAAAACGTTCTTTTTCTTAGAATCTTCAA
>CAZOKM010000174.1:0-2541 GCA_964580405.1 uncultured Candidatus Bathyarchaeia archaeon
GCGAAAAGGGAAGAATCGAAGCCGACGGAACAGCCAAATGGATGACCATGAGCAAAAACCTCAAGGAGTGCATCGCTGACAAGAAGGTCTGGATCGACAAACCTGAGGTTCAATGGAAAGACATACAGCCCAAAATAGAAGAAAGGGGCGGGCACACGACCGTCATAAGGGAATACTGCCAAGCCCTAATCGAGGACACGGAGCCTCCTGTAACAGGTGAGGACGGGCGGAACTCCATCGAAATCATCAACGCCATTGTTCTCTCGTCGTTCGAAGGAAGGGCGGTCACGTTCCCAGTCGACAGAGCAGCCTACGACGACCTGATGCAAAAACTTTCAAAAATATCTTAATTAATACAATATATTGATGTTTTTGTGTCAATAAGGCTTTAATATAGAGTCATCTTTTACTATTTTCATGCAATACGTGGCTAGGGTCGAGGTCGGCCTCAAGCCCGGGCACTCCGACCCTGAAGGCGAAACGACGAAGGACTCCCTCGTGAGCCTGAATTACGCGGTTGGCTCCGTCAAGGTCAGCAAGGTCTACGAGCTGCACGTCGAAGCCCCGTCGCTCGAAGACGCGCAGAAAATGGTCGACGAGATGAGCCGCAGGCTTCTGGCCAATCCCGTGAAGGACAATTTCACTATTCACGTTGAGGAAAGCCGATGAGCCCGCAACCGTACCTGAAGAAGGACGTTCCCTTCGAGCTGTACGAAGTCGAAATTGTAAAGTCTGACAAGCAGCAGCTCGTCCATATCAGCGAGGAGCTGGGTCTGGCCCTCAACCTCGACGAGATGCTGGCTGTTCAAAATTATTTCATCAAGAAAGGCAGGAACCCGACGGACGTTGAGCTCCAGACTCTTGGGCAGACGTGGTCCGAGCACTGCTTCCACAAGACGTTCAAGGGCACGGTCGTGACGCCCGAGGGAGAAAAAATAGAATCTCTCTTCAAGACTTACATCGCCAGAGCCACCCTCGAGCTCGATAAGCCGTGGTGCGTCTCGGTCTTCGAGGACAACGCGGGCATCGTCGAGTTCCACGGCGACGTGGCAATCGCAGCGAAGGTCGAAACCCACAACCACCCCTCGGCAATCGAGCCCTTCGGCGGAGCCGCAACGGGGACGGGCGGCGTAATCCGCGACGTGCTCGGAGTGTGGGCTGACCCCATCGCCTGCACTGACGTCCTCGGCTTCGGACCTCTCGACTACGATTTTAGTAAGTTGCCTCAGGGCGTGAAGCACCCGAGGTACGTTTACAGGGGCGTCGTCGCTGGGATTGGGAGCTACGGCAACAACATGGGCATCCCAACGGTCAATGGCGCAATCTTCTTCGACGAGAGCTACACGGGGAACGTGGTCGTCTACTGCGGCTGCATCGGGACGCTGCCCGTGAAGAAGTACGTGAAGAACGCGAAGCCAGGGCACCGCCTCGTCCTAGCAGGCGGAAGAACCGGAAGGGATGGAATCCACGGCGTGACCTTTGCCTCTTTAGAGCTTACCGAAAAATCTGAGCAGGTTTCGAGGCCAGCTGTTCAGATTGCGAATCCTATTGAGGAGGAGAAGCTCAAGCGGGCCATCGTCAGAATCAGGGACCTTGAGCTGGCTTCGTCCATCACTGACCTCGGCGGTGGGGGATTATCAAGTGCTCTAGGCGAGGCGTCTCACAGGTTCGGGTGCGGGGCGAATGTCGACCTCGGCAAGGTCCCGTTGAAGTACGCGAACATCCCGCCTTGGGAGATTTACATCTCCGAGTCCCAAGAGAGGATGCTGATTACCGTGCCCGAGGAGAACCTTGGTAAGGTTCTCGAGATTTTCGAGTCGGAGGTCGTCGAAGCCACCGACGTCGGCGTTTTGACGCCTGAGCAAAACTTGGTGTTGAGTTACGACGGAAAAGTCGTTGCAGACATCAGCATGGAGTTCCTCTTCAACCCCCCAAAATCTCAAAAAAAGGCTGAGTGGCCGAAAATCCAGTACACGGAGCCAAGGTTCCGCGAGCTCGACAACCTCACCGAAGAGCTCATGAACATCTTGGCTTCGCCCAACGTCGCGAGCAAGGAGTCCGTGATTAGGACGTACGACCACGAGGTCAAGGGGAACACAGTCCTGAAGCCCCTCTGCGGATTGTACGATGGCCCGAGCGACGCCGCGGTCGTCAAGCCCCTCGACAACTCGTACAAGGGGCTCGTGGTCTCGTGCGGCATGAACCCCCAGTACGGCAAAATCGACGCCTACTGGATGGCGGCATCGAACATCGACGAAGCCATAAGGAATAACGTCGCAGCAGGCGGGCAAAGGATAGCGCTCCTCGACAATTTCGTGTGGGGAACCCCCGAAAAGCCCGACAGGCTGGGCTCCCTCGTCAAAGCCTGCGAGGCCTGCTACCGCTACGCGAAGGGCTTCGAGACGCCGTTCATCTCGGGCAAGGACAGCCTCTACAACGAGTCGCCCCTCGGCCCCGTCACGCCTTCGCTCCTCATTACGGCGGTCGGCATCATCCCCGACGTTCGCAAGACAGTCACAATGGACCTGAAGGCCCCAGGAG
>CAZOKM010000175.1:0-2459 GCA_964580405.1 uncultured Candidatus Bathyarchaeia archaeon
GGTAGAGTAGTCAGCATTGATCCGGCTGAAACCATTATTGATGGCGTGGTTTATGGGGAACATTGCAGTTTCTCCATCTCTTAACAATTTTATACTAGGACATTACGAGATAAGACCAACATCAAATGGTTATCCGTCTTGGGGACCTCCTGCAGCTTCTGATATGATTTGGGTCGCCAATAGCGAGACCGAAATCATGTTACGGGGTGCACTTGTTTTTGGGTTGGCAACGATTTTTTCCGCTTCGGTTTCGTTTCTTCTCTACAAGGCTTTGAAAAACCTTGGACACACTAGCTGACTAAGACATGACGCAAGGAAAAATGAGTTTTGGGAAACGTGAAGAAAAAGTATGAGAGGGATTGTATTATCACTGGGCTTCCCGTGCAAGTAATTATAATCCTGATTTGGGTTTATTCTGGAATGAACGTGTTGTTGTGGTTTTTCGCTTATTCTGCTTCGATGGGATTATTATGATTGTACTATTACAGCAAGGATGCGAGGGAAGAAAGGGAGAAGAAGGCTGAACCCTGAACCCCTTTTTAGTCCTTGATGTTAACGCTTAAAAGGTTAGAGCCATTATCATGCGGTGAGTGGTGGTTTGTTTCTTTGGCTGATAAAAACCTTGTCGGAAGATGCGGGCTGTTCTGCGGGGCTTGCGGCATTTACAGGGGCTACAAGGACGGAGGCACTTACAGGAAGGGGCTGGCGGACTCCCTTAAGGTTCCTCAGGAAAAGATTCAGTGCAACGGCTGCCAAGCTTTGACCGCCGAGTGCTGGGGAAACAATTGTAAAATCGTCCAGTGCCTGAACGCCAAGGGCTACAAGTTCTGCAACGAGTGCTCCGACTACTTCACGTACGCCTGCAAGCTCTTCGAGCAGCTGTACGAGGAAAACCTCGCCGAAGGCATCGACCTGAGGGCTAACCTCGCGAGGATCAAGGCTGGCGGGGTCGACGCGTGGCTGAATGACGTGGAGCAGAAGTACCGCTGCCCAGTCTGCAGGCGACCCATCCCCGCCCAGCTGCACCCCCGAAAGTGCTACCACTGCGGCAACGACATCTAGCCTTTTTTTCTCCGCCTCTTTCTCGCTCGCGCTCTTCGAGTGCGGACTATTACGTGCTATTATAGTGGACCGTGGGGTCGACTAGCACAGGGGGCTCCGCTGCACCGCGTACGAGATTATTTCCCCGATGAACCTTTCGTACCTTATCCCCGCCACTTTCAGGGAGCGGGCGAAGCCTGCATCGAGCGAGATGTCGGGGTTGGCGTTGACTTCCACGACGTAGGGGACATCGTCCTTCAGGCGCATGTCGACCCGAGCGTAGTCCCTGCAGCCCAGCAGCCTGTAAGCATTCAAGGCCGTTTTCTTCACGGTCTTCTCCAGTTGGGGGGGCAGCTTCGCGGGGCAAACGGGCTTGGTGTTCTTGTACTCTTTGCTTTTCTTTAGCCACTTTGCGGAGTAGTCGACGATTTTGGGTTCGATTTTGTTCTTGAAGATTATTTCGGAGATTGGCAGAGCCCTGGGTTTTTCGAATCCGAGGATCGACACGTTCAGCTCCCGCCCGTCCACGTACTTCTCCACAATGGCTGGCTGCTTGTACCGCCTGTTCACGTAGTTAACCTGCACCATGAGCTGCCGCCTGTTTTTAACCATGCTCTTTCCGGTTATTCCGAGGCTCGCGTCCTCCCTCAAGGGCTTCACGATCAAGGGGAAACTAATCCCGCCCTTCCAAGCCTTGTAACTCTCCAGAATCTGGTAATCAGGAGTTGGTATCCCGTTGGCTTTTAGAACATGTTTTGAAAAACCTTTGTTTTGGCAAAGGCCCAAGGTCAGGGGCGGCGAGCCGGTGTAGGGTACCTTCAGCAGCTCGAGCATCGCAGCCATGCTCATTTCCAGTTGGCTGCGTCCATAAAAGGCTTCGCAGAGGTTGACGACGACGTCGGGTCGGAACAGCTCCAGCGATTTGATGAGGAACTTCACGTCGTCCTTGACCGGGAGCAGGTGGCATGACAGCTGGAGCTTCATAACGGCTGCCTGCACTGCCTTGACGTGGTCCATGACCCAGTCCTCTGGGATGCGGTCAGTTTTTTCTTTGGAGGACGGGTTGGGTATAATGTTGAAGAGGATTCCGACTCTCAGGTCCCGAGTAGCCAGATACTTCTGAGTGCGCCCGAAGCTGAACACTGCGTTTACCCTGAGCGATAATGAACGTTTGTTCATATAGATTTTTGGCGCCAATCTCGTTGAAAATTTTATTTAATTACAAAAAAATGCGAATCAGGGGTCTCTTTGTGGATTTTACGTCTTTAAGGAGTGGTCAGGTTTTTTGGGCCTTCCGTTTTTTGAGCCGTTCTGTGACATAGGTGTATACGCAGACGATGACGAAGATTCCCGCGAAGAACACGATGAGCATCAGTTTTGTGTCTCTGACTCCAAGCTGCCAGCAGACAACGGCGTAC
>CAZOKM010000176.1:0-2423 GCA_964580405.1 uncultured Candidatus Bathyarchaeia archaeon
CCGTCAGCTAAGTTGAGGTCGCCCTCCACTCTGTCGAGTGTTTCTGCTGTTCCCGAATTCATATTTACACTACCCAAATTTCTTCACCGTTAAAAAAATTCTTCTCTAAATTCGTATATAAGGGTAGGGCAACTAATGTGGACACTCAACGTAATCACGAGATGTTACTAAATTTATTTTCTGAAAAAATTTTTAATGAACAGTTTATGCCGTTTTTGTTACGAACATAATAGAAAGATTTAAAAGTGTGTTTAGAAGTGCATATTTTTTTCGTGGCATGTATGTGCCACAGCGCGTGTTACACGAAGATGGTTGAAGACTGGAAAAATAGTCTTTCTGAAAGTATAACGAGACCCCATCAAATCCTCGAAAAATTTTCCGTCGACACGAAAGCTCTAAACACCGTTGTCGCAAAATACCCGATGAAAATTTCTCGCTACTACTTTAACTTAATTGAAGAAGTCGGAGACCCAATCTGGAAGCAGTGCATCCCCAGCCCATTCGAATTGCAGGACCCATATGGAACAGATGACCCGCTGAACGAGGAAGGCGACAGCCCAACAACGGGCTTGGTCCACCGCTACCCCGACAGAGTGCTAATGTGCGTGTCAAACAGCTGCGCGATGTACTGCAGGTTCTGCACCAGAAAAAGAAGAGTTGGCTTACCGTTAATTGACCTTTCAAAAGAAGTTTTACTAGAACAGATCAGATACATCCAGAGAACGCCCGCCATCCGAGACGTTCTGCTGTCGGGCGGAGACCCGCTGATGCTGTTCGACGACACGATTGAATTCCTGCTGAAAAGCCTCAGAGCGATTCCTCACGTTGAAGTCGTGAGGATTGGGACGAGGGTGCCGTGCACGTTCCCGCAGAGGATTACGCCCGAACTGTGCAACATGTTGAAGAAGTACCACCCGCTCTATGTCAACGTGCATTTCAACCACCCGCGGGAGATAACCGAAGAAAGCTCAAGAGCATGTGGGCTCCTCGCCGATGCAGGCATACCGTTGGGCAACCAGTCCGTACTGCTCAAAGGAGTTAATGACGACTCGGAGACGATGAAAAGCCTCGTCCAGAAATTATTGAAAATCAGGGTCAAGCCGTACTATCTTTTCCAGATGGACCTCGTCAAGGGCACGTACCACTTCAGGACGAGGGTCGAGACTGGGCTCAAGATAGTCGAGGACCTCACGGGCTACACGTCGGGCTTCGCTGTCCCGCGCTACGTGATTGATGCGCCGGGCGGCGGAGGAAAAATTCCAGTCCAACCGAAGTACGTCGTGAGCGTCGGGGACAGCCAAGTCGTCATGAAGAATTATCAGGGAAAACAATACACTTACCCGCAGATACCGCAGGAGAAGAAGCCTCTGCAGCAATTGGAGGTTCCTGTGAAGATCCCCAGTGAAAAGCGATGACGCTTAACGTCGGGCTAACGTACAACCTGAAAAAAACTTCTGACCAGACGGCGGGACAGCCAGAAGACTTCTACATCGAGTTCGACGACGAAGCGACAGTGAACGCCATCGCTGGAGCTTTGGATAAAGGCGGATGCGAAGTAACAAAAATCGAAGCGGACGAAAAAGCGTACGGCAAAATCCTCAGCCTAAAGCCCGACTTCGTATTCAACATCGCGGAGGGAATACGGGGCGAAAGCAGAGAATCGCAGGTTCCCGCGATGCTGGAGATGCTTGGGACGCCATACACGGGTTCGGGACCGCTGACGCTTGCTATAGCACTGGACAAAGCTCTGACACATCAGGTACTGAACATCAATGGTGTTCCTTCCCCTAGGTTTCAAGTCTTCTTTTCACCCAATCAAAAAAGACAGCGCAACATAGAGTTTCCGCTTGTCGTAAAGCCTTTGGCCGAGGGCTCAAGTAAGGGAATCAGAAGCTCCTCCCTCGTAAAGGACGAACGGAGCCTGCGTGAGCAGTTATCGTGGGTCATAGAGACCTACAAGCAACCCGCTATTGTTGAGGAGTTCCTTCCCGGCAGAGAGTTCACGGTCGGCTTGATAGGCAACGGCGACCCCCTCGTCCTGCCCATCGTAGAAATCCTGCTTGAGAAGCTCCCGAGCGGAGCCAGCCCAATTTATTCTTTCGAGGCAAAGTGGGTTTGGGACGTGCCAGAAAAACCATTGGACATTTTTCAGTGCCCAGCTGACGTCCCCGATGGGCTCGAAAAAAAGATATGGAAGACAGCCGCCAAGACGTTCAGAGTTCTCAACTGCCGAGACCTGTGCCGAATGGACATGAGACTCGGTGATGACGGCGAACCGCGCGTGCTCGAAGTCAATCCTTTACCCGGATTGATACCTGACCCTGACGCGCATTCCTGCCTTCCCGAAGCAGCCGCGGAAGCAGGCTTCACCTACGATCAGCTCATCTGCACCATTTTTTGGCAAGCCCTGAAGAGGCACAACC
>CAZOKM010000177.1:0-2400 GCA_964580405.1 uncultured Candidatus Bathyarchaeia archaeon
AAAAGAGGAATTGAGGGATTTACTCCCTCAGCCTTTCACGGCCATTTTGTGAAGTCTATTTTCTTTTAATCACTTCTGCGCCGTTGATGAGCCCGTAGGGGACGTGTATGTAGGCGTCGGTCCAGTTGCGTTCGTCGTCGAAGGAGAAGGGTCCCACGAGGTAGTGCAGCGGGAAGTACGGCGTCGCCAGCTTGTTGTGAAGCGGACCGAACGTGTTCCTCAGCGAGCTGATGACGTCCACGGTCAGCTCGTTCCTGCCCTTCCGCACAAGTTCGGTCACGTCGGCCTCCAGCGGGTGCCAGACGACGGGGACGGGTTTCTTCCTGTTCACCCTGACTTGGAAGAGGGTTCCCTTGGCTTCGGGCAGCCGCACGAGAACGCGTTCGCCCTTTTTGGGTTTGTCTTCGAGGTCGAAGGTCGCTTTGTACCTGATTGTTCCAGCGTAGAACGGGTAGCCTTGGGTGCACCAGTCACCATTCTTCAGGGTCTTGGGTTCGTCCGTGAGCGCGTACTGGGTGTCCGAGACCTTTTTGACTCCGAAGTCGCCAACGAGGTACACATCCTCCACGGGAGTGTCGATGTCGAACTTGCCCGAGAGCTGGACGACGTTTTCGCTGACCTTGATGTTTTTGGAGATGTCGATTTTGCCGAACTGCTTGTCCCAATGCCACTCCTTGACGTAGGTGGACACGAATTTCCCGTTTACCTTAAGCTGCCACAGCGGAGCCTTCTCGACGACGAGGAAGGCCTTCTTGTCCTTGACCTCCGACATGAACCTCGTCTCAATCTGCAGCTTGTAGGTCTTCTTGGGCTTAATCTTCTTCTGAATCAGTGTCCAAGGCTGGATGCCGATGTAAGCCCCGAGCCCCGTGTCCTTCCAGATTTGCCTGCGGGCCTTCCAAACGGGCATGACCTCGGTCCACTCGCCGCCTTCGAGGGAATACTTGCACGTGTCAAGCGTCAACGAGTTCGGGTGCAGGCGGCTGAAGCTCCACTCAGACGGTAGGCTCGTAACCTCCTCCCCAGCCTTAGCAGCGGCGGGCGCGGTCTTCCTTGCTGGCTTCGTCGTGTCCACAACATACGCGTGGCTGCCCGTGGGGTAGAACCGTGCTCTGATTACGGTCTTTCCTTGAACCGACGAGGCACTGACCGGTGAAACGGTTCCCGTGAACAAGTCCCACTCCGTCGCTTCGCCGACCTCAGAAAGCTCGACTATCGCATCGTAGCTGCTGGTTCGGCTCGTGTTCGCCAGAAAGTAGATGTGCCGCTTGCCCACGACCCTGTGGTGCACGAGTATGTCGCCGATTTCCTCGCCCTTCCCGTCTTTGATGCTGACTATCCTCGGAAGGATTTTATCTAAAACTTGAGCAACGTCGCCCTTATCTGCGCTGACCTTGACGGCGTTGGGGTGCTCGAGAACCGCCTTGATTTTTCTGCTGCATAACCTGCATGAGCAGCCGCCCATCAAGGTGGGGGCTTCGCCGACGAACACGACTTTTCCGCCCGCGTTCATGAACTTTGTGAGTAACTTGACGGTGGTCTTCGCCCAAGTCAGGGACGGCGGCACGACGACGACCTTGTACCTGCTTTCCTTGACGATGAACTCCTTCCGCCTGACGTGCCCGTGGCGGGAGAGGACGATTTCGTCGCCGTAGTCGAAGTCCCTGTGCAGCGCCAGAAGGTCGTCCTGGAGCTTAACGAGCGCGTTGTGGTACTTCCAGACCTGAGTCTCGTACCCTTTGGCAAGCGGGTCGAAGGTTGCCCACGCGCTGCCCATCGAGTGAAGCAGGAGGATGTCCGCGGCGAACTTGCCCTGGGAGCACAGGTACCCTCCCCTTGAGTGGTAGTCGTTCACGAGCCTGTACTGTTCCCAGTAGGGCTGCTGGTAGCTGTTCGTGGGCGGCCAGTCCCTCTTCGCGTCGCCCTTCATCGTGTACAGCGACAGGTGCGGGCAGAAGAACGTGACTCCTAGGGCGAGGTGGAAGTCGCCCATCCACTTCTGGTCCTCGAACGTCATGCTCTGTCCGCTGGTGCCGAAAATCTCCGAAAGAATCCGCGTCCTGCCGAACTGGTGCGAGACGCTTGAGCATTGCTTCAGCACGAGGGGATTGTCGATGTTCCGCCCGAGATGGTCTATGCCCGGGAGCTGCTGGTACTCGTAGTGCGGCATGGCCGCGCCGATTGTGCTGATTTGTGAGTGAAGGTTGTCCTCGGCGTTGTAGTGTCCGGTCATCATGAGGCCGAGCTTCGCGCATCTCTCCGAGTAGGGGACCGTCCACGCGTTGACGAAGCGGAGGGTCACGGTCCTCCAGAATTCGTACCTTACTTTTTCGCTGCCCTTGCCCTCGTAGACGAGGAGCGGGAGCTTCTCGAGGACGTCGTAGCTGTTGCAGCTGAGGA
>CAZOKM010000178.1:0-2373 GCA_964580405.1 uncultured Candidatus Bathyarchaeia archaeon
CCGCCGTGGAAGACGTCGAAGCGGACATCAGGATACTTCTGGAAAAGGTTAGTCAAGAGGGTGGGCTGGGCGTTGGTTATGGTGTTGAGTATCCCAGCCTGGAGCCCCGTGTGAATCTGGAACGGAAGTTTATACTCGGCGCACTTCCCGCAGACAACGTGCATCATATAGTCCTGAAATGCCCTTCTCTCCTGCGCGCCGACCTCGTTTAAACCCTTGGTGAAGATTCTCTCGGCGTCGGTTTTGGCTACGTTCTCGAAGAAGATGCTCCGTTCGTAAGCCAGCGTGGACTTTATGCCAACTACGCCTGCCTTGACTGCTTCCTTGAAGGTCTGGTCAAGCGCATCCAGGTAGCTGTCTAGGGAGTGTACGCCTTCCGGGACGACTCTCTTAGCCGCTTCTGGGCTGCCCCGTACGAACTCGTCCATGCTCACGACCTGGACCAGCCTGTCGTCCTCTATGATTTTGTCGTTGGGCAACGTGCTGCCGATGTTCAGGATGACCCTGCGCACCTTCATCCTGTCCAGAACCTCCAGCGACCACCTCAGCCTGTTCCGGCTCTTCTCGCGGATGCGCTGCGAGAGCTCCCTCCAGTTTGAGTCGTCCACCTCGTCGTCTTCGAAGCCGTAGAGGTCGCGGAGGGCGATGAGGAGGTGCCTGTAGTAGACCGTGTTCCGCAGCTTCTCAAGGTATGGCTTCAGCTCGTTCCACCGCTCCTCGGACTGGTCCTCGCTGAGCGGCTTCTCCAAGTATGCGTATCTCTCGGGCGTGATGGACGTCGTCGGGAACCCGATGGCCCACATGTCTCCACCAAGGTACGTGTTGGTCAGAAAGTACGGGACGTCGTTCTCAAATTTGCTCTCCTTCAGCAACGGCAAGGTCAGGTGCTCGTGCTGGTCAACAATCTTTACGCCCTCGATGTACTCGGAAATTTCCTTCTTGACTTCCTCGAAATCTGCCAATCTAAATCTCCTGCCGCAATCGTCACATGATTGAACGGAAACTGTCTATGACGTTTCATTAAAACCTTTTCGCATCATCGAATTGAGGTCAAAATGTAACGTTACCACAAATGACCACAAAAAGGTCAAAAGTGCGCTACCAATAAATATCTAATGAAGTTTTATGGTGTTATAATCCAGAGGATGAATTAGGAATGTATCTGGACAAGAACGAGGAGAAAATGCTGGCTGGCGAGTACGGCCGCGAAATCGGTAAAGCCATGGAAGTCCTCGTGAAAATCGGGGACGCCTTCGACGCCAAAAGGATGATTAACATCTACAGCGCGCACCCCTACGGACCGGGCGTCCTAGACTGGGTTTACAACGAGGAAGAGCAGGAGCAGCTCCTGAAGCGGGCTAGGGAAGGCCTGAAGGTTAAAGCTTTTTCGACCTGCCACGTGGGCCTCCCCGACTTCGAGGAGCGGAGGGAACAGGGATACTCCGACGAGCACGAAAAGAAGATTCTGAGGCTGATGGAAATCTACAACGAGCTGGGAATCTCCCTGACCAGCACCTGCGCGCCCTACCTGGTCGGCAACGTAGTCCCAAAGGGGCAGCCAATAGCGTGGACCGAGTCCTCCGCTTGGATCTGGGCGAACTCCGTCTTCGGCGCGAGGGGCAACCGCGAGGGAATGGGATCATACTTTTCAGCGCTGACGGGTAAAACCCCCGAATTCGGCATGCAGCTGGACGAGAACAGAAAAGCCACTTTACTTGTGGACGTGAAGGCTTCGTTGAAATCCGCTTCCGACTTTGGGGCACTCGGATACTTCACAGGCAGACAAGCGGACAAGCTCTGGGAAGTCCCAGCGCTGACGGGCATAAAAAGCGCCACAACGGAGGGTCTGAAACAGTTCTGCGGCGGAACCTCCTCCTCCGGCGCCAACGCGATGTTCCACATGGTAGGTATCACGCCCGAGGCTCCCACGCTGGAGGCAGCCTTCCAAGGCGACAAGCCAAAAGAGAAGCTCACATTCACCGACGAGGACCTGAAGAAGGAGTACGAACTTCTGTCCACCGCGGAGGACGACGACGTTGACATGGTGCTCCTCGGGTGCCCCCACGCCACGCTCAGGGAGGTCGGCGAAATCGCCTCGATGCTGAGGGGGAAGAAGGTCCACGAAGGCGTGCGGCTCTGGGTGCAGTGCGCCGAACCCACGAAGATCATGGCCAAGAAACTGGGATACACGGACGTCATCAAAAAAGCCGGGGGATGCGTAATGTGCGGAGTCTGCCCCCTCCTCGGCCTGTTCGGCGTCTTCCCATGGGTAAAGGAGGACTTCACATTGGCCACCAACTCGTCGAAGCAGTCGCACTACGCGCAGGAATGCTACGGGCGGCAGGACGTTTCGCCCGGAGAAGGCTGCAAGAT
>CAZOKM010000179.1:0-2353 GCA_964580405.1 uncultured Candidatus Bathyarchaeia archaeon
GACCATAAGGACCCAGTAAAAGCAAGGGCGCAGGAAATAATGTCCACGCCACTCGTCGCAATCGAAACGGACAAAACGCTTAAAGACGCAATCAGAATGATGCGGGACAAGAACGTGAGAAGGCTCGCGGTAACGAAGAAAGGCAGACTCGTCGGAGTAATCAGCGAAAGAAGGGCACTTGACGCACTAGTCTAGCAGAAAGGACTCCTTCCACCCATTTTTTTATTTTTATGAAAAAGAATAGTGATTGCTGGCCAGATATTGCCTAAGTGAATTCCTTTAGTGTCCCCTCGGCCTTAAGCTCCTTCAGCGACAGGTTGAGTTTTTCCGCGGTCGTTTGAACGTCTGCTTTATCGTGCACAACGGAGATTATGAGTCGGCCTGACATTATGTGGACGCCCTTGTTGATCATGGCTTTTTCGAGCCTTTTCACGACCTTCTGGCTTCGGTCCTTCTTCTGTTGGAACTTCACGTATCCATCAATATCTGCGACATTAAGGTCCTCCTCTGAGATGCCGAAGCCAATGAACACGATTGAGGGCGTTGTCGACCAAGCCAAACCGTTAACGTGACTGTCCTGCAGGACGTCGTTGAGTGCAGACTTGAACTCCTCGCCTATGCGGTTGACCTTCGGGTGAACCTTCCCTTCCTTTATCAACCCAAGGCAGGCGTTACCAGCTGCCGCGCAGAGGGGGTTCGCGTTAAAGGTGCCTGGGTGGCTGATTCTCCTCGCGCCCCAGCCCTCATCCTTCTTCATTTCAAGCATCTCCATCAGTTCTCTTTTGCCGCCGACCGCGCCGCCGGGGTATCCTCCGCCGAGAATCTTTCCGAAGGTCGAAATGTCCGGGGTCACGCCGTAATGTTGCTGTGCCCCGCCCGGCGTGTCCCTGAACCCTGTTACAACCTCATCGAAAATCAGCACTACCCCAGTTTCTTGCGTAATCCTTCTGAGCTCCTGCAGAAACGGCTTGTATGTTGGCAGGTGGCCCATTGAGGCTCCGCCTGGCTCGAGGATGATGGCTGCAACGTCGCCTCTTTCAAGCGTTTTTTCAACGGATTCGACATCGTTAGGCGGCAAAGCGAGCACCGTTTGACAAGTCTCCAGCGGCACTCCCCCGGGGTAAAAGCCTGTTAGGGGTGGCGAATAGTCTGGGTTGTAGTCGACGATTGCGTAATCGAGCCAGCCGTGGAAGTGCGAGATGAACTTGGCGACCTTCGACTTACCCGTGTAGGCTCTGGCTATCCTCAGAGCCATCATCGTCGCCTCCGTGCCCGAGCTCGTGAACTCAACCAGCCCGTTCCGTGCGCAGGGGACGAGACTTTTAACTTTTTCCGCCCACTCGATTTCGAGCTCGGTGGACGCGCCGTAGTGCGTGCCCTTCCGCGCCTGTTCGACGACCGCCTTAGTAATTTTAGGGTAAGCGTGGCCGAGGATTAGGGCGCCGTGCCCCATCCAGAAGTCGATGTACTCGTTGCCATCAACGTCCCACTTGCGTGAGCCTTTAGCTCTGACGCAGTATATGGGTGTGGGTTCGAAGAAGCGGGAGTCGTGGGTCACGCCTCTGGCGAAGTTTTTCGTGGCTCTCTCGTGGAGGGCTACTGACTCTGGGTGCTTCTTGAGGTACTCGTCGTCGATTGCGTTTTGGAGGGCTTTTTCCGGCATGTTCCATCACTTTGATGCTCAATCTTGAACAGACCAAAGTAATAAGGATAACCGTCCTTTTTTTGGACGTTTCCGCCTCTTTTGCGAACCGCATATATCGTTAAAAAGGCACAACATACCTTGTTTCGCTGAGTCATTTGGCGGGCTGGCTGTTGGCTGGAAGCATCACTTTCCTCGGGCACGTCTCGGTTGACACGGTACAGAATGTTAACGGCTCGAACGTCCAGCCCGGCGGCGCAGCTCTGCACGCGGCTGCTGCAGCTAGGACGCTCGTTGAGGACGTCGTTTTGGCTTCTGTTGTCGGCAGAGATTACAGGTTCATCGACGACGTGAAGTCGTTCGTGAAGAGAAAAGTCACAGTTGCTTCTGCCCCTTCGACCAAGTTTTCCATCCGCTACGATGAGCGGTGGGAAGCCCACTACCTTCAGGAGGAGTACGGTGCAGGGAAGAAGATTTCGTTTGATACGCTGCCCCTAGAGGAGCTGAAGCCAGACGGCGCTGTCCACATTTCACCACTGCCGCCATTAAGGGTGCAGAGAATTGTCACCAAGATTCGGGAGGCGTCGCCCGAGACCAGAATCTCCGTTAACACGTGGATTGGTTACATGAGGACGAAGAGGAGCCGAAGAGCCCTTAGGGAGCTGGCTTCGGAGGTTGACTTCTTCATCGTCAACGACTCCGAGGTGAAGG
>CAZOKM010000180.1:0-2259 GCA_964580405.1 uncultured Candidatus Bathyarchaeia archaeon
AGCCGTCGGGAAGGATATACGGCGACCCCGAGAAGGTTAAGGAGGTAGCCAAACTGCTGGCGAAAGCCGAGAGACCCGTCATTCTTACGGGCGGAGGCGTCATTTTGTCCGAGGCGTCCTCTGAACTTGTCGAGCTCGCGGAATTCTTGGGAGCCGCAGTGATTACTACCATGATGGGCAAGGGAGTCATCCCTGAGGACCACCCACTTTGTGCCTTCTATGCGGGCGCTAAAGGGTCGACGTGCGGCAACAAGGTGGCGAGGGAAGCAGACGTCATTTTGGCTGTTGGGTGCAGGTTCGCGGACCAGTCAACGAGCTCCTACAAGGACGGCGTCAGCTTTGCCATCCCGCCGACTAAACTCGTTCACATCGATATCGACTCTGCGGAGATTGGAAAGAATTATCCGACTGAGATAGGAATAGTCGGCGACTCGAAGGCTGTACTGCAGCAGGTCATTGACGCCCTCAAGACGATGATGACCAAGAGGAAATATCAGGAGTTGCCCTACTTCAAAGCGATTCAGAAGGCGAAGGACGAGTGGCTGAAGCAGCTCGAATCTTTAAGGAAAGATAACAAGTCGCCCATGACGATGTCCCGCTTCCTGTTCGAGCTCAGGAAGGCGTTGAGGAGAGACGCGATTGTCGTCGGCTCCGCGGGTCACCCTCAGGCTCAGGTCTTTCAGGAGTTCCCGGTTTACGAGCCTCGGACGCACCTCAGCTCCGGCGGCATGTCCACGATGGGGTGGGCGATACCGGCATCACTGGGAGTGAAGCTGGCGAAGCCCGACAGGCAGGTGGTCTCGGTTTCGGGGGATGGCGACTTCCTGATGACGTGCCAGGAGTTGGCGACGGCGGTGCAGTACAACATAGCTACCGTCCACGTGGTCCTGAACAACTGCGGCTGGCTGAGCATACGCGACCTCCAAATGGACAAGTACGGCGAGGAACGGAAGTACGCAACAGAATTCAAAGCCGAAGACACGGGTAATCTTTATAGCCCAAGCTTCACGAAGCTCGCGGAAGCTTTCGGATGCCACAACGAGCTCGTGGTGAAACCCGAGGAGGTTGCGCCGGCGTTGAAGCGTGCCTTCGACTCAGGGAAGCCCACTGTGATAGAGGTTCCCGTGCAATACGAGTACCCGACTTCAGAAGGAATATCGACGGGGTGGTGGGATGTGCCGATACCCGCTTACCTCAGAAAAAAGCAGTAAGGACTTCGTGTAGGGTTCGAAATTCCGAGAATTCCGTCACTTGCTAGCCGATAATTCTGGTCCGACGGAAACCTTCATGGCTCCCCCGTCATTCCTGACGATGATGCGCCGCAGCCATTCTGGACTCGCTTTGGGATAATCAGTCCTTCTGTGGTGCCCCCGGCTTTCGGTCCGGCGTAGCGACGCCCTCGCGTATATCTCTCCGACGAGGACCATGTTTTCGGTTTCGAACACTTTCGCCATCTCTTTTATCCTGTGGGACGGGAAGGCGTCGGTGGGAACATAGATACCATTAACTTCTGCCTTGAGAGCTTCGAGTTTCCCTAAAGCTTCAACGAGGCTTGCTTGGTCCTTCGTAGCGAAAACCGCGTAAAGCGCCTTGTGCAGGTTATCCCTGACCTTTTCGAACCTAACTCCGCTTCTCCGTTTGTAAAGTTCAGAAATGCGCCCTTTCTCGGATTCAATCATTCCTTTATCCGGTCGAAGGTTAGAAGCAAGACTCTTGGCGTACTCAGCTGCACTTTCTCCCCCGATTTTACCCGTTGTGAGTGCCTCGATTATGCCTGCGCCGAGAAGCCTGGAAGCCCCGAACACGCCGGCGCTGACCTCGCCAGCTGCGTACAGTCCTGGAAGGCTTGACTCGCACTTTTCGTTGATGCGGATTCCTCCCATCAAGTAGTGCCCGAACGGGGCGAACTCCAGCGCGTCCTCCAACAAGTCCACGCCCGAGCTCAGCAGTCTCCTGTAGGTGGCGGGATAACGGTTAGCGAAGGTTTCCACGGGCATTTTTTTAGTGTCCAGTCTCCAGAATACGCCTCCGTGCGGACCTGTCAAGCCATTCCTCATCTGAACGCTAATCCACGGCGTGAGCTTACCATAGAACATGAGGGCTGGCACCCACAATCCTTCCTCCGACGGGTCCGGCGGGACGCCCAAGTAATTCTCAGAATACGTAATAGGCGGAACCTCTGGCGCGGGGAACTCCTCTCCCCTGCTATTCGTGAAGGTGCCGCTTGTCAGTGCCGGAGTGAGAAGGCCGAGACCGTAC
>CAZOKM010000181.1:0-2258 GCA_964580405.1 uncultured Candidatus Bathyarchaeia archaeon
GCGTCTCGGGCTCGGGCCCTGAGAAGAGTGAAAAATAGCGTTCGCGGAAGCCCGGCGGTATCTCCTCTGGGGCGTGGCTCCTCTTTTCTCTATACAAGTCTGGTCCCTCACGTACTAGCTAGGGCAAAGAGCCATTTAAGCCTACGTAAGCCATAAAGGAAGAAACAGGGAAAAATGGCTTTCCGACTATTTCATCGAGAGGATGATGTCCAGCGCCGTCTTGCTGTCCATGGCTGCCTTCAGCGGGTGGCTGGGGTACGGGGAGAGCTCTACGTTGAGGAAGCCGTCGTACTTGGTTTCTCTTAATGCCTTCACGACCTCTTTCCAGGGGACGTCGCCTTCGAGGAGGGGTTTGAACTGGATCGTGGGGCGGTGGAAGTCTTTGACGTGGACGCACGCCAGCATGCCTTCGAGGTACCTCACCCACTGCTCCGAGAAGCCGAGGAAGTGCATGTTGCCGACGTCGAAGTACGCTCTGACGTTCGGGCTGTCGAACTCCTTGACGAACCTAACGAAGTCCAGCGGGCTGTACAGGAACCTGTTCCAAACGTTCTCTATTCCCAGCGTCACGTCATAAGATGCAGCCGCTGGGACAGCTTTTTCGATGCTTTGCCGTGACCACTCCCACATCTGCTGGTAAGTGACCTCTGCGGTTGCCACCGCTGGGACCACAAGTAGCACTTTTGCGCCTACGTCGGCGGCGAACTCGCAGCTCTCCTTGATTATTTCGGTGCCCTTCGCCCGCGTCTTCGCGTCTGGGCTTGCGAGGTTGTACTTCCAGAACAGCCCTGAGCACAGGCTTGGTAGCTTAAGGTTCAATGAAGCTGCTTTTTGGGCTATGGCTTTCCTTTCGGCTTTGGGCATCTTTAGGATGTTTTCGTCGAGGTTGAGCTCGACTCCCTCGAACCCTATCTGGGCGGAGGCTTCGAGGACCCTTTCGGGCTTGAAGTCCGAGGGGTAAATCCACGCGTTCACGCCTTTCTTCATCATCGTCATTCACCTTCCTACGTTAGTGGTAGCTTGACGGGTTTACCCTTTTCCATCGACCCGCGGGCGGCGAGGGTGAACTCCAGCGTCTTCGCGCCCTCCTTCATAGGCGTCCTCGTCTCCTTGTCCTTCAGTATCGCTTGGACGAAGTCTTTGGACTCGAGGAGGTAGACGTCCCTTTCCTCGGAGGACGTTTTGGGTTCGCCAGCCTCCGCCGTCGAGTAGAGCTTCAGGGTGTTGCTTGATTCAGAGGACATCGTGTAGTTCCTTGCGGCGATGAGCCACTTGAGCCACCACTGTGAGTGGGCGCCCCACGTGGTCGCGGTGATTGAGCCAACGGCGCCCGTCTTGAACCTGAACGTGGTGCTGCTGACGTCCTCGGTTGTCAGGTTGGGGACGTCGGTCCAGAACTTGATGTTCTTCTGTCCGTAAACCTCGTCGACGTCTCCGCACAGGTACCTTATCGCGTCGTAGACGTGGGTGGACTGCTCGACGATTTGGCCGCCGCTCCTGTCCACGTCCCTCCACCACTCGCCTCCTAGGAAGTGGCACCAGTACCACCCCACGGCCAGCCCAGGATATCCTGCTTCGCCGCTTTGGATGAGGCGTTTGGCTTCGTCGACGCTGTAGCTGAACCTTTGGCAGTAGCCGACTTGGCTCTTGACGCCGTGCTTCTCGACCGCTGAGACCATCGTGTTTGCTAATTTCATGTTGAGGGCGATGGGCTTCTCGATGAACACGTGGACGCCCCTCTCCGCGGCCTGCTCAACCTCGTCCGTGTGGGCGAACGGCGGCAGACAAACGTATACAACGTCCAGTTTCTCTTTGCTCAGCATTTTTTTCCAGTCGCCATACGGTGTACCCTTATATTTTTGGGAGAACGACTTCGCGTTGTTCTCGACTACGTCCGCGAAGGCCGCCATCTCGACTTCGGGAATGGTTTTGAGCCTCTCGGCGTGGACCCCCGCGATTCCCCCGCAGCCGATTAATCCGATTTTCAGCTTCTTCATGCGAGACACTTCTGTGAACAGCTTTGGGTGAATGTTTCTGCGGAACACGTATATTGGATTTTGGGAGATAAGGTCCGAGACGGCTTAGGCATTCGTCTTCGTCTTCTGCGCTTTCGTCCGGTCTGATTTGTGTGACATTAATATTTTTGTTTTGTGTGACATAACCCAGCCTAAAAAGACCCTGTCTGATTTGCGTGTCAAATTTTTTTTTGCGTTTGAGCGCCAAATTTCAGTCAGCCTAGAGAGGGGCTATATATAGGC
>CAZOKM010000182.1:0-2212 GCA_964580405.1 uncultured Candidatus Bathyarchaeia archaeon
GTGGAGGACCACGCGCACCCCGCGACGAGGCACCTGCCCAAGTCCGTCAAGCTCAAGGAGGAGGTCTACACGTTTAGGGACTGGAGCCGCGAAAAGACCCGCGTGCTGCTCAGCCTCGACAACAGCTCAGTGGACCTCACCAAGGGCAACAGGGCGGACAACGACTACGCGATGTGCTGGTGCCACAATTACGGTAAGGCGCGCGTCTTCTACACGGGGCTTGGGCACTACCTTGAGACTTGGGACCAGGAATGGTTCCAAACCCACGTCCTCAACGGCCTGCTGTGGGCGATGAAACTCAAAGACTAAAAATAAAAACGTAGTTTCAGCGGCTGTTGTACCAGCGCTCAATTTCACTTAAAGCTGCCATGCCTTCTTCGAAGGCAGCCCGCGCCTTATCCGTATCCTTCTGGATTACCGCCCAATCGGATATTTGTTCGAAGTAGACGCTGAGGTGCCCCTTGGACCCCACACCCTTTTCGACCAACGGCATCATCTCGTCCAGCCGCAGCCTCAACCCGTCCTTCGGCTCGCTAGACAGTAGAATCATGACGGAGTACATGTAATTTTTAAGACACGCGCCAAGAAGCCTAACAAGCCCCGGAACCGACGCGTCGGGCTTGTCCACAAACCTTCCGACGAGGGTCTTCCGCGTGTCCCCGACGGTTTTGAGGTTCTCGTTCGCCCGCTGAACGTAGACTTCGCCGCCCACTTCCGCGATGACCAAGGGTAGCTTGCCCCAGACGACCCTGAATGTCCCTTCAGGAGGCGGCGCCCAGTCGTCCGGGTAATGCTGGGAGTTGATGAAGTATATCTGGAACTGGCTGACGCCGTAGTCCGCGGGCTTGACGCGTCCGAACGCCTTCTGGAACCTGAGCGCGCAGCCAATTTTCGGAACCCTTTCTGACTCCATCGCCTCCGGCTTGAGGAAGACGTGGAAGTCGAAGTCCGAGTAACCTGGGACGAAGTCCCCCTTCACGGCTGAACCCTTCAGCGTCACGCATTCGAGGCTGCTCCCGAAGCCCCCCTTGCAGGCGGAAACAACGAGGCTCGCGGCTTCGTCGACCAGCTTCCGGCTTGGCGGACGGAACTTCATTTCCACTCAGTCCCTGACCCGTGTTGAGTGCTTGACAATGGTTGGCGACGGTATTTTAAGGTTTCAGAACCGATTCACTAAATATTTCATGACGTACGCGATGATTGAGGCAAAAGGTTTACGTGCCTTCACGAACCAGTAACATTCATGACGCCCAAAGGAGTCCGCGACTCCGTATGAGGTACGACGTTGAGGTAACATTCCACAAGGACTTCGTTCAGGTCGAGAAAGACAAAATACTGGTCGGCTTGACGTCAAAGCCCGAAAAGGGCAAGGCAAACACAGAGTTAGTAAAGAAGCTCGCAAAGCACTTCAACGTTCCCTCCTCGCGCGTGAAGATAGTTGCGGGTCTGAAAAGTAGAAACAAAATCGTTGTAATAACCGATGAATGATGAACCTGCAAAGAGCATCATGAAAGTTTTTCTCAAAAATTATAAATCGCCAAAACGTAAAGTAGGAAACGGCGTGACTTGATTTGACGGTCAAAGCAATCACCTATTTTGAGGAGTCTGGGTCGAAGAACACCGACGAGACGCTGAGGCTCGCTCGCGAAAGAGCTTCGGAGCTAGGAATCCGGGACGTCGTCGTCGCCACGTCGCACGGCGGGACAGCCCTGAAGGCAGCCAAGGTTTTTGACGCGCAAAAGACGAACATCGTCGCCGTGACGCTGTCCGAGGGCTTCCGCAGCGAAGGGTGGACGATGACCGCCGAAGAGAGGAAAAGGCTACAGGACAGGGGCGTCAAGGTCTACACGGGCACCCTTGCGCTGGGAGGCGACGTGGGCTCAGCCTTCTCCGACAAAAGCGGCGGCGCTACCGCCAACGAAGTGGTCTGCGAGGCGCTGTACAGGTTCTGTCAGGGCATGAAGGTCGCTGTCGAAGTCGCCCTCATGGCCGCCGACGCGGGGTTAATCCCAGTCGACAAGGAAGTGATGGCAATAGCGGGCACAAGTAAAGGCGCGGACACGGCCATCGTCGTCCAGCCTGCCTGCCCGCGGAAGTTCCACGAGCTAAAAATCAAGGAAATCGTCGCCAAGCCGAGGGAAGGATAGGTTTCCGCCGCGTCCTTACAATAAAGTTTTGTTGCTTATTGGATGCTTGATGCATAAACCATATT
>CAZOKM010000183.1:0-2204 GCA_964580405.1 uncultured Candidatus Bathyarchaeia archaeon
TCTGGCATACACAACCAATATTATCCTAACTTTTTGGTCGGGGTCTCTGAGTTTCTCAACGAGGCTTTTTGAAAGGTCGACGGCGGCTTTGTCGGCTTTAACTGCCAGTGTTCGACTGCATACGTAGCTGCTTTTTCTTATGACCATGTCTGCGGGATGAGTGAACGTTAAGCCCGCGTCGCCGTGTGCAGTGACTGTTTCCTTTTCGTCGCCAGCTTCGATTGTTACTGTAATTTTCGCCCTCGAATTCCTTGCTGCGTCTTTAAAGCTTTGGCTCAGGTCCATGAGGCTTCTGTCGGCTTTTACCGCGATTATGCAGTCTCCCTTTTTCGTCAGGTGCGGGTCTTTGGTTACCTCTATCGTTGTCCTGTGGGCGGCTTGGACGAGGCTGTGCCCGTACGCGGTGACGACTTCGGTTACTTCCACGTTTCGCACCAACAGATACTGCCTTGATTGTTGTGTGCGGAAATTTTAATAGTTTACCCAGACGTAGAATAGCCTTGGAAGGTTCGCCTATTGGTCTCAGAGGGCATCTTCAGGGCGTACGACATCCGGGGCGTCTACGGCAAGGACCTCACGGAGGAGACCGTCCGAGCAATCGGCAGGGCGCTCGCGTCGTACATCGGCGGCGGAAACAAGACAGTGCTCGTGGGCAAAGACGTCAGGCTCAGTAGCGGTCCTCTGGGGAAGGCTCTCACTGAAGGACTGCTTTCGGGGGGGCTCGACGTTGAGGACATCGGGACGGTGACGACTCCGATTCTGAACTTCGCCTCAGCCCACTACGGCAAGGACGGCGGCGTCATGGTCACCGCGTCTCACAATCCGCCCGATTGGAACGGGCTGAAGATTTGGACCAAGGACGGCTTCATCTCCATGGGCATGGGCATGGAAGCCCTCAGGGACGCTGCCCTAAAAGGAGAGTTCAAGCCCTCACCCTCTGGAAGGCTAAAGAAGAATCCCAACGCGATTCCTGACTACGTCAACTTCGTTTCGGAAAAAACAAGAATCGAACGCGGACTCAACGTCATCGCGGACCCGGGGAACGGCTCGTGTTGCCTCCTCATGCCGGGCGTCTTCAAGAAAATCGGGCTGGACGCCACGGTCATCAACGGGAAGCCAGACGGGTCCTTCCTCGCGCACTCGCCGGAACCAAGCGAGGAAACCGTGTCCGAGGTCAAGAGGCTGGTTCTCAGGCGGAAGGCGGACTTCGGCGTGGGCTTCGACGGGGACGGCGACCGGGCCATCTTCGTGGACGAAAAGGGAAGGCTGGTTTCGAACACCGCCATCTTCATCATACTGACTGAGCACTTCCTGAGGAAAATACGAGGCGCAGCTGTCGTCTACGAGGTGAGCTGCTCGCTGGCCGTCGAGGAAACCATTAGAGCCCTCGGCGGCAAGCCCGTTTTGTGCCGGGTGGGGCACACGTACATTGTTGACGAATTCACGAAGGCGGACGCGGTCTTCGGCGGAGAAACAAGCGGGCACTTCTACTTCAGGGACGTCTACGGCTTCGACGACGCGGTCTACACGAGCCTGAAAATCGCTGAAGTCCTGTCTAAAAAGGGTGAAAAGTTCTCCGAGGTCGTGGATTCGATTCCCCAGTACCCGAGGATTCCGCTGAAGAATTATGCGTGCCCCGACGAAAAGAAGTTCCGGGTCGTCGAAGACTTGGCGAAGGAGTTCGCTGAGGCGGGCTACAGAACCGTTGCCATTGACGGCGTCAAAGTCGTGGAGGACGACGGCTGGTTCCTCATACGAGTCTCCAACACGCAACCTTTAGTCAGATTAACAGTTGAAGCAAAAACTCAGGAAGCCCTACAGAAAAAAGTGGATTTCGCAGAAAAAAGAATAATTGAGGCAATAAAGAAGTCCTGATAAGTTCTTATCTACTTGATGTAGAACCTCAAAAGGGCTGCTATTCCTCCGAGCGAGTTGAGTTTTGTCCCCGCCTCGTGTTCGGTGCTGATTATGACGACCCTTCCGCCCTTGCTCTCGACGTCGCGCATGAGCCCTTCGAGGACGCGCCTCTCGTCGTCCGAGGCTTCCCTCAACTTGACGTCCGCAATCAGCAGCCTGTCCACCGCGCCGAGGCCGCGGGCTTTTTCGACCTCAGCGAACCCGTAGGCGACGTTCGCGTGCTCCTTTCCGAGCCTTTCTAGGACTTCTTCGACGGCTTCGGATTCCTCGGCGACACGGACGTGCTT
>CAZOKM010000184.1:0-1816 GCA_964580405.1 uncultured Candidatus Bathyarchaeia archaeon
CCACATCCTCGCGGCGTCGGGCAACCACCTCCGCAAGCTCGAGTACCTGTGCGAACTCAGCGGCGTAGAACCCGTCATACTCGGACCCGAAAACGAAAAGAGGATTCCGCCAGTCTGGGAAAAACTCGGGAAACACTAGAGAGGCATTGACGACTAGCTTACTTTTTCAGGGGCTGGCACTTCGGGCAGATGTACGTTGAGGTGTTTCCCGTCCTGATTTTCTGTACCGTCGTCCCGCACGCGGGGCAGGGCTTGCCCTCCTTGTAGCCGACTTTAAATTCGCTTGCGCCGAACCTGCCGTTCCGCCCGTAGAAGTCTTTCTCGTAAGCCAAACCGCCCAGCTCGACGCTGCGACCTAGCACATTCTTTATGGAGTTGTAGAAGCCTTCCTTCTCTTGTTTGGTGAGGGTTGAGATTTCGCGGTCGGGGTGCAGCCCCGCTTCGAAGAGGGTGTCCTGCGCGTAGACGTTCCCGACTCCCGCGACGTTCTTCTGGTCCATGATGAAGCTCTTGAGCCTCGTCCTCCTCTTCGAGGTTAACAAATAGTCGAACTTCTCGAACGTGAAGCCGTCGTCGAACGGGTCAACGCCCAGCTTGCCCGTCATCTTGTGCTTCGCAGCGTCCTTTTCCGCGACGAAGTGGACGTAGCCAAACCACGAGAAGAAAATCGTGAAGCCGCTCCCATCAGAGAACGTCAACCTGAACTGGTAGCGTTCGGGGAGCTTCTGCCCCTTCGCGTAGTAGAGGAGCTCGCCGTACATTCCCAGATTGATGAGTAGAAGGTGCGCGGGCTCGAGCTTCACGAATATCCACTTGCCCCTGCCTTCGACGTTGCTGACGGTTTTTCCCATGATGGCTTTGATAAAATCGTCCACGGGCACGTTGAGGTTCTTCGGTTGCCTCGGTTCAGCTTCAGCGACCCGTTTCCCAGAAAGTTCCTTGTCCATTTGGGCTGCGATGACCCTGATCTCGGGAAGTTCAGGCATACCAAAACATCCCAAAAAAATGTTATATTACTTTTAGGTTGTTAACCTTTTGCCTGCTGCCTTCAGCATGTCGAGTTTGTGGTCCTTCGACCTTCGGGTTACGGGGACGAGGTCAAAAATCGTGAACTGAAGAAACCACAAATAATTCTCCAGATTATGCAGGGCGTTCACCGCTCCTCCGCCTGACCCTCCAGCTGCCGCTATTCCGACGGCAAGATTTCCTTTCAGGGGGCTAGCTTCGCGGTTACTAAATTCGCATCTACGCCACCTGTCAAGGAACCGTTTAGCTGACTCGCTCAAGTCGCCGAAGTAGACGGGAGTGCTGAAAACCAGCGCGTCCGCCTTGTTGATTTTTTCCCTTAAGCCCTGAAAGTCGTCCTGTATCATGCATTTTCCCTCTGTGCGGCACGTTCCCCACCCTCCGTCGTGAGCCATGCAGGATTCAATTCTTAACTTGTTCAGGTGAACTAATTCTATTTCTGCGCCTTCGCTTTCAGCGCCCTCAAGGACAGCCTTAGCCAGCTGGCATGTCAATCCGTCCACGTTCGGGCTTGACTGGACTGCGAGAACCTTCACCGTTTCACGCTCCTACCCTTCGATAATGCCGAAAGTTGATATATTTCTATGGGACACCCAGAACAATCTCAAGTTATTCGTTAAGCTTCGCCTTGAATCAATGTCCTCAATCCTTTGCCTTCAGTAAAAGCAGCGAGTCTTCCCACCCTTCAGGCGTCGAGAACGATTTCGTCCCGTCGGCGGCGAAATTGCCGATGGATGTTGTTTCGCCGCTTCTCGGGTCCACCCACAGGGCTTCAGCCTCGCTTCCTGCC
>CAZOKM010000184.1:1826-2201 GCA_964580405.1 uncultured Candidatus Bathyarchaeia archaeon
CGAGGCTTTGCCAGCAAAGTATGCGATTGCCCACTTTCCGCCACGATGACGCGCTGCAAGGTTCAGCAGTCTGCCGTTCGTTTGTCCGCTGACCTTGAGGATTGTCTGGTCGGGGACGAGATTCCACCATTCCTCAAGGCTAAGGATGGCCTTCTTCAATACGCCCATCTGCCTCGCGCCAGGCGCGTCCAAAGCCTTTTTCCACGTCGGGAGCATCCGCCAGCTGTCGTTGTGCCCGTAGCCGTGGTGCGCGCCCGTCAAATATGAGTAGTAGGCTTGCCTGCGGACCCACAGCGGCGTGACGTCGAACCCGTACTCGGTGCCCTCCTCGTAAGCGCCCTCCGCCATGACCACGGGCTTCGCGGGCTCCAAGCC
>CAZOKM010000185.1:0-2189 GCA_964580405.1 uncultured Candidatus Bathyarchaeia archaeon
CTTCCACCCCACAAGATATTCCGTCGCGTTTTCTTCCGCTAAAGCGTTGAAAACTGGACTAGTTACCACGTTTCGAAAAGCCTCTCCATCGAAGGTCAGCCCCGCCGGGAAATAGACATCCTGTAAGACCAGCCTCTCCTTCAGCTCCAACCTCCGCCAAAGCTCATCTGGCTCGCCCAGCGCCTTGAAGGCAAAGTCCAGTAATCCCTCCACGTCAGGCGTATCCTCCTCCAGCCGGTCCAGCTCCGCCTGGGCCTCTAATTGTTCCTCTTTAAGCCGCTCCTTGTGCTTCCTGTACGTCGGCTCGTCGATGTGCCTCTGGAAGATGAAGGTGTCCTCCAGCTTCTCCAGGTCCTCGTTCAGCCTGGCGAGCTGCTTCTCGATTTCCTGGCGGCTGTTCAACCGCTGGGACTGGTCGCCCTTCCAGACATCCGAGAGGATGTCCCGCATCAGGCCTTTGTAGCCGGGTTCCAGCCTGTACCGGGCCAGGAGGTCGAGGAATCTGGCCTCGATTATCTCCTTGCGCACGTTGACGGCCTTGCAGTTCTTCTTGGGGCACCAGTAGTAGGGGTACAGCCTGCCGCTCCTGCTCCTGGAGTTGCTCCCGGTGAAGTGGGTTCCGCAGCGCGGACAGCGGACGAACCTCCGCAGCGGGAAGTCGGGGTGGTTCCTGTACCGACGGTTCACGGAGGGGCGTTTTCCAGTGAGCATGTCCTGCACCTGCTGGAAGAGCTCCGGGCTGACGATGGGCTCGAAGTCGCCCCTCTTCGTCTCTCCCCACTTCTTCTCGCGCATGACGCCCATGTAGAGCGGGTTGCGGAGAAGCTTGTCGAGGGCCTGGGGCCGGAGCGGCAGGTTGCGCGCACTCCGCAGGCCTATCGCGTTAAGCTGCTGGGTGATTTCGACGCCGGTGTAGCCGCCCGTGGCGTAGAGCTCGAAGGCCTTCCTGACCAGGGGGGCCTTCTCGGGGTCGTGGACCAGGCTAGGTGAAGTGTACGGCCCGCGCATGTATCCCACTGGTGGGCTATGGACCCAGCGGCCTTCATGGAAAGCCTCTTGCATACCGTCTATGGTTTTTTCGGATTTTAAATCGTTGTCGAACTGCGCTGTTGATGCAAGTATCCCCTCCATAAATTTACCCGTAGGTGACTCATCTATCGGCTCCGTTGCTGAGCGAAGGATCATGCCGAGTTTTTTAAGGTGGCCTTTGATTACATAGTGGTCGTATGAACTCCTGGAGAAACGGCTTAAGGAGTGAACGACGACGCAGCTGATGGTGTTTTTATTCTTCTCACAGTACATCAGCATCTCACGAAACTTGGTTCTTTTGGTTGTCTTCGCCGACTCGCCTTCCTCCGTGAACACTTTGTCTACCTGGTATCCCTCTCGCTTGCAGTATTCACGGCAGGCTTTCTCCTGGGTCTTGAGACTGAAGTTCTCGACCTGCTCTTTGCTTGAGACTCGACAGTAAATGACAGCCCTCTTCATGCTCCCTCTTTATCTCCCCGAGTGGATGAGGGTTTCTTCCTGCCCATCCGGTTCATCCAATGCTTTCCCTTGTACTCGCTGCCCCTGGGATTGAAGGTCTGTTCCTGTTGAAACGCGGAGATGATGACGGCCGCCAGCGAGCAGAGCGAATCTTTGACCTGTTCTAGCTCTTCATCCTCAAGCGTGCAGCAGGCGCCGAGTTTTCTTCGACAGTGCTTCAGACTGAGCATGGCACCCCGCGGTTTTAGCCGTTTTTGGGTCCTTGCTCAGGTCTCTCCTGTCACTCGGACTGGGGTTGCTTGACTGTCCTGGGAGGCGCGCTCGAAACTACTTCGTCACGCGCCTTCCCGTCTTCGTGTCGTATTTGACGTTTCCTTCGTCCAGCACGCGGACGACTCTGCCATCCTGCTTCTTGACCGTGTACGTCCCGTGCTCCATCTCTTCGATCCGTCGGCTGATGCCAGTCAGTTCCAGGGTGTGGAGTTCGGAGACGTTCTTGATGCGCTTCACCCCACCGTCTTCGAAATGAATTTCGAGCTTGCCGTTCCGCTTCCCGCGCATAAGCTTGATTACGTCAGCCTCGGCCTCGTTGAAGAACGGTGTGTCATCGGAATTACGAACAACCATGGTCTAACCTCCTTTCTCGCTACTTGGTGGTTAGAGAGTCCCTGTGGTTACTCCTATTCCTTCTTGTGCTTCTC
>CAZOKM010000186.1:0-2151 GCA_964580405.1 uncultured Candidatus Bathyarchaeia archaeon
TCGGAGGTTGAGCCAGCCATCAAGGTTCAGAAGCTGACGAGTGATGTTGAGTCTCCTCCCGACCTGCGGTATTACGAAATCGAGTACCTGGACGCCCTGACGGCTGACGGAAGCCTCGACGAACTGAAGCTCGCTCAGGCGTACTTGGACCTGAGGGGCAACGTCGACGTGAAGATGCGGGGCTACTCGAGGAGCGACACAATCAACTATTATAATTCGGTGGTCAGCAAGGCTTGGGACCAAGTTACTCAGGCTGGCACGCCCGAGCTCAAGGGGGACGCGATAGACCAGAACATCTACTGGCTCCTCGCCGACGACAAGTTCGACGACAAGTTCAAGGACACCTTCCCGCAGAACACGGTCATCATCCCCAGCCCAGGGTGGTGGTGGTACTGGCACGGTCCCCATTCGTCATCTGGTCAGGTGACGGTTCCGACCAAGACCACGGGGCAGACCGTAACCATCCCCGGGCAGGACTTCGCCAACAAAGTCGTCAAGAGCTTGGAGGCTTCGTCGAACAACATGGTGAAGAACATGCAAGCCTTCACGAACAAAATAGTTCAGGCGCCCGCGCCGGTGAGTCAGAGTTCAGTCAGGAGCCGACCGAGCTGCGTCTGCGCCTGCGCCCACTGCGCTTGCGCGTGCGCGTGTGTGAGCTGCGCGTGCGCTTGTGCCCATGGAGGTGCGAGGTAGTTGAGTGGACTGGGGAGGATTCTGGGTTCGAAGCGGAAGGTTTCTCTGCATCACCTTAAGGTCGAGGACGGCGACTACAAGGGGCTCCGTCTGCATTTGCGCTTCGAGGAGGACGGCGACGGGGTACTCATCATCAACGGCTCGCGGGTCCTTTTCCTCAACCCAACGGCGGCGGATTACGTCCAGTCCTTCATCGAAGGCATGTCCGAGGAGGAGGCCGTCAGGAAGGCCCGAAGGAAGTACAAGGTTGATGCCGAAACCGCGCTCAAGGACTACCAGGATGTCCTGTTCATCGTCAACACTTTCGCGAAGACGCCGGACGTGTGCCCCGTCTCGTACCTCGGCGTCGACAAGATGGAGCCCTTCTCGGAGGAGCTCAGCGCCCCCTACCGCATGGACTTGGCAATAACATACCGCTGCAATAACAAGTGCCTTCACTGCTACGCGGGCGGACCTAGAGAGACCAAGGAGCTGACCACCGAGGAATGGTACAGGGTGATGGACAAGCTCCTGAATCTCGGAATACCTCATGTCGTCTTCACGGGCGGCGAACCCACGCTGAGGGACGACCTCTCCAAGCTCATAGATTATACACAGAAAATCGGTTTGGTAAGTGGGCTCGTGACGAACGGTCGCAGGCTCAGGGACGAAACGTACTTCAACTCACTCGTCGAAGCGGGCTTGGACCACGTTCAGATAACGGTGGAGTCGCACGACCCGAAGGTCCACGACAAGATAACAGGGGTCGAGGGAAGCTGGGAGGAAACGGTCCAAGGGCTCAAGAACGCCATCGCATCGCCGATTTATACGCTCAGCAACACGACCCTGAACAAGTACAACGTTGAGGACATCCTAGAGACGGTTGACTTCCTCAACAGCCTCGGGCTCAAGCAGTTCGCGTGCAACAGCCTCATCTACTCGGGGAAGGCTCCCGAGGTCGCCAAGGAGTTCGCCCTCGACGAAGCCTCACTTGAACCTATTCTCACAAAAATCAGGAACCACGCTGTGAAGCTGGGCATGGAATTCACGTGGTACACGCCGACGGAGTACTGCGTCCTAGACCCGCTTCAGCTCGAGCTCGGCATAAAGAGCTGCAGCGCCTGCCGCATAAGCATGTGCGTCGAGCCCGACGGGACCGTCATCCCGTGCCAGAGCTTCTTCTCGCCGCTGGGCAACATCCTGAAGGACAACTGGAAGAAGATTTGGGGGCACCCCCTGTGCGTCGACATCAGAGCCCGAAAGTACGTGCCCGAAAAATGCAAAGGCTGCCCCACCCTCAATGTCTGCGGAGGAGGCTGCCCCCTCAAAATGGAACAAACCAAATACGTCTGCAGCGGCTAAAATTTAGTCGGTAAAATGTAAAAGTCGCCTATTTTCCCAATCATTTTTTTCTATACTAAATACTTCGAGGTCTACGACGCCTTTTCCTGACCATTTGTCGCGCATCGTTCCCTGTTT
>CAZOKM010000187.1:0-2110 GCA_964580405.1 uncultured Candidatus Bathyarchaeia archaeon
CTTCAGTAAAGAACCTTCCGGAGGTTAGGTTCTGCTGGAAAACGGATTCCGCGGTCGACACTCCCAGGAACGCCCTAATATAGCTCGTCTGAGTCGTAGAGGAGATGCTTTGGTAGACGCCATATCTGAACACTGTCTGCGGGTAGTAGACGACCTTGGGCAGTACAACGAATTTGTCCTTCAAGACCTGAGCGAGAACATCAACGACCTGCTCCGAATAAATGTCGTTCTGGGGCAGCCCTTGGCCGTTCTTCAGGAACAGCTGAGTCGGGTAAATCAGGTTCAGAGTTCCGAGGGACTTCGGCGAAATCTTGACGCCTATGTATGGCGCCATGCAGGTGATTGACGTTATAGCCGTGCTGACTATGAAGACCGTCAGGAAAGTTAACACGGCCCGGAGACGATGCTTTCTTATGAAGTTCGCTGAGATCGAGGAAGCCAGGGCTATGACGCCCAACCGCGCCTTCTCGATGCTGTGCTTGCCGAGGTACCGCACGGATAGAGCCTTGGACATCTTCTCCGCTTCGATGGCTAGTATACCCAGGCTTATGACGAACATGATCATCAGAACCGAGCCGATGTTCGCGATGATCGCGTTGCTCATGACCGTGAAGGCGGGGTGAATGACACTCATGATGACGATGGAAAGCAGCGTGAAGCCCACGATGAAGAGCAGCCTGACTAGACCCTTCTTGGCTTGGACCAAAATCCGCTCCACGACGAAGGACACTATTATGGCAAGTATGAAGAGAATCGTAATGCTCGTGCCCGCCTCGTTCACTATCGCCATGACCTCGTTGTAGGCTCGGGTTGACCACGAATACGACAGAGTGGCGTATCCGTAGGCTCCGCTGTAGTTTTTGCTGGCGAACAGGCTTTCAGCCAAAGCCAAATTCTTTTGGGATTCGTCAAGCGCCTTTTCTATGCTGAGGCTCCTTACGTTGAAAGACGTGAGTTTCTCGTACCTGAACTGCGTGGCTCTGAACATGTCGGAGGCAAAGGTGAAGATTGAGAAGGGAATCGTTATCGACTCGTTGAACACGGCAACTCCGACCCCTTCAGGCTCCTCATCCGACGAATTGGTGAGAAACATCGGCCAACTTAGCGAGGACGCGCCCGTCCCCCCAATCTTCAGAAGGATGGCGCTTTCCGAGTAGGGCGGGACAAAAACCACTCCCACGGTTTCCCACGGATCGTAGTAGACGCCGTATGTGAGCAAGTCGCTCTTTGACGAAAAGTCGACTGGGCGCAGATACCCACTTGTCGAAACGTAAAGGTCGGTTGAGACAAGCGAGCCGAACCTCCCGTCCAAAACCATCAGTGGCCTGTCGTACCTCGGGTCCAGCAAGTCCAAGACAGCAACCGCCCTGAGTTCCGCAACCACGGCTGATATTTGCGCAGGATGCCCCATCGGGTAGATTGTGCTCGAAAAGACCCTGCCGCCTTGGACTCCGAGGTCGGGCGCGTAAATGATGTTCCCCGTCTCTTTGTCAATGATCCATGCCTTGACTTCCCAGCCTCCCTTGTTGAACGTGAGGGTGTAGGGCGTAATGCCCCTGATCTGGAAGCTTCCGTTCTCGTCAGCCACCGTGATAATTTTTGCCAGAGGATTGTTCATCGTCGTCATCTGCACCTGGACCAGCGCGTTGGGGATGGACCCGTACCAGCCTAGGTTGTTGTTGAAGAACAGAACCCTGCCGTTCAGGGTAATGAATCCGGCGTTCTGCGAGGCTATAATGCTGCTTCCCACGTACACGCTTCTGACGGGTTTAACGCTGTTCCAGCTGAGGGACCACTCGTCGTCATTCAATATAGATGATACGATGAAGCCAGAAACCAGCAACTGGGGCTTAAGAGTCTCCACGTCAACGTGTTCCAAATCGTTCAGGGGAGACCCGATGTACTTGTAGTACGTGGACACGGGGGAGCTAAGGATGTTGAAGGCCACGCAGCCGGCTGTGAGGGGGATTTCGCTCTCGAGCATGATTGGCTGCTGCGTCGTCCCCCACCACATGGAGGTGGTGGAAAGCCTCTCCTCGACCAACTGCGTCGGGCTAAGGCTCCTTCCCGTGAGCTCCTCGAGTGTCTGTCCCAAGTCGCTGTCGAGAAG
>CAZOKM010000188.1:0-2037 GCA_964580405.1 uncultured Candidatus Bathyarchaeia archaeon
ATAACCTAGGATTTTTAATGCGCTTATAGAATTTGCGCACCAAAACAACAGAAAACTTGCAACGCAAATCAGACAGGTCTTCGCTGGTCACCGAGTGACGATTAAGAGTCCAGAAGCCATTATTTAAAAAACGTACAAGCCGCGCGTTGCGAACATTTACGAGTCTTGTTGTCTTGTCTTCGCGAGTGTGACCGTCACCGTGACCATTATGGCTTCAGCGAGCGTAGTCGACTAAATTCTGCGGAAGCCGTGAGGTTGGCGCTTCTGTATCATTTTTAGTCAATTGGCCGCTATGATTTCAGGTAGTCGATTGTTGCCGTCTTCGATTCCACGACGACGAGGGAACCGCGTCTCACGACGAACTCGCTCAGCCCGAACTCCGATCCAAGGTCCCCCCAGTCGTAGGTGTAGCCCAGCCGCGTCCAAGGGTATTGCCTCGTGAAGTACGAGTAAATGATTTGGCTGTTGAACCAGCCCCTGTAGTCGGGGCTCACGTTGTCCGGGAACGCCAAGCTTGCTGTTGTGTCGTTGATTTCGTCGTCAGGCGTGGGTCTGAACAGGTCCTCCGGCTTCACCCAGAGCTCGACAAAGTAGAGGTCGCCGCTGTTTTCGGGCAGCCCAAGCAGCTGCTCTGCCCTCAGCACAAGGTCGTCGTCGGAGGTCGGGTTGGCTTCGAAGAACGCTTTGATTTCGGGCACAACCGTCACCCAAGTGTCGCCCCACGTCGTGTTCACCACGCCACCGACGGGGTAGCTGGAGCCGTACTTCGTCCACGTGACCACGAGGACGCTCATGTTTTCGTCCTCGCCCAGCCAAAACAGATTACTGTTGGACTCCACGATGGCAGTCAGGTTGCTGAAAACCTCGTCCTCCTCCGCGACCATCGCGTCGCGCACAGCATTAGTATACATCTGGTCCAGAGTCAGCGGCGGAGACGAAGCAGGAAAAACGACGCGGAGAGCTTCGGACAGCCCGAAGCCGAAGACAGACCCAGACGCGAAAAGCAAAAAGACCAGCGCAATGCCTTTCCGCACTTTCATGGCGACGCATCCCAATTTCCTTCATTCTCTCGTCAATCTATTAAGAATAACTGAAAAAGCCAGCAACTGAACCGCAATGAAGAATACTGTCACGTGCCAAAACTCATCTGATTAGGACAGGGACTGAGGCTCTCCCGAATAGGGGCTACCTCATGCTTGTTTGACGCATACAGTGCGTATTTCGGACGGTTTAAGACTGAGCCTTACTTTGTTTACCCGAAACTCGAGGGGTTGAACTTTTTTCTCCATCAGGTCAACTTCTTCGGCTTCTCGAACGTCGAACCCGAAGGTCAGCTCCGCCTCCGCCCCCGAGCTCGTGGCGTCGTAGACTCTGACGACGAGGTCCTCCGAGTCCTCGGCGAGCTTGACACAGGACATGACTACGTTGTCAGGTTTGGCTTGCAGGAAGCTAACTTCCTCGGGCAACCGCTTTTTCAGCGAAGACCGTTCCGTGACGACATAGGCTCTTAGCGGATGATTCAACTCGTAACCCTTCCTGAAGGTTAAGGCTTCCTTCCAGCCATTCTTGTGCGGATAAATGGAATACCTCACTTCGTGAACCCCGTAATCGGGTCTGGGGTCCGGGTTGTAGCTGGTTCTGACGAGTGTCATCCTGACAGTGTTGCCCTTGACGTCGAACCCGTGCTTCGAGTCGTTCAAGAGGCTGAACCCGTACTCGCCGTCCGAAACGTCGACCCATCTGAGCGCGGGAACCTCCGTGCCGTCAGCTGGCCTCTCGACATACCCGAACGGAACCTCGAAAGCCGCTTTAGAGCTTCCCAGAATCGGAGTGAAGGAGACCTTCAGCATTGGCGCCTCGGTCTTCTCGTCGGAAACCTCCCTCCAGTCTATGACCGTTTTGAAGTCAAGCCGCGGAACGCCCCTGCACAGAGAGATGTACTGCGTGATTTCGGAGTTGCGGAACTTGTGGGTCACTTTGACTGTTGCCTTCACGGGTCCAGCATCGACGAGCTCGACCTTCGCGCCCCTTATGAGG
>CAZOKM010000189.1:0-1886 GCA_964580405.1 uncultured Candidatus Bathyarchaeia archaeon
GTAGCTTCCTGTCGCCCGAAAGCGCGGCGTCGACGGTCAGCTCCTCCCAGTTGATTATCTCGGAAGCTAGCGCCCGCAGACCCTTAGGGAGCTTGCCCATGCACAGCGGTCTCACGCCGCCTGCGTCGATCAGCGCGGGGACTTCTACGATTGAGCCGTGGGGCAGGTTGGGGATTGCGCCCTCGTTCGGCACGTTCAGGTGCATTTCCGTCTGTTTGTTCGTGGCGATGGCAGCGATTATGCGGGTGGACAGGTCGCCGTGGGTCACGCCCGTGTGGTGCATTCCGCTGTCCATCAGGGCGAGGGATTCCCCCTTGGCTATTGCCTCGAACTTTCTCCATTGTGCTGGGAGCTCCTCCTTGAACGTTTTGTACAGGGACCAGCATCCGCTTCGGTAGAAGGCGAGCGCCTCGTCGTGGTGGAAGTACGGGAACAGGTAGACGGCGTTCGTGGGGTAGTAGCCGTAGATGTCCGTTATCTCAACGTCGAACTCGAACTCCCTCCTTAATTCCGGCTTCTTCGCCTCTTTGCTTTTGTTTATGGCGCGCTGCCTAATGAGGGGGTAACCGTCCTCGCCGTCTATTCGTATGTCCATTATCCAGTTGGCGGGGTGGTTCGTGCCCGCGCACCTCATCCGCACCTCGTCGTCGCCCTTTCCGAATGAAACCGCCAGCTCGTGGCTGAGCCCGTTACCCCCTCCGTCGCAGACCGCCACGAACTTCACTCTGCTCTTCCGTCGGATCGCGTCGGCGACGAAGTTGGTCGGATTGGTGTAATTGATAAGCCAAGCGTCGGGGCAAACGGCCTCCATGCCCCTGCACAGGTTAAGCGTCTGCGGGATGGAGCGAAGCGCATAGAACGTTCCGCCCGGCCCGGTCGTCTCGTTCCCGAAGACGCCGTACTTGTCCGGGATTTCCTCGTCCAGCCTGAGGCCTTCGACTCCGCCCGCCCGAAAATTAGAGATGACGAAGTCTGACCCGTATAAAGCATTGTGCAAATCGGTCGTCGCCGTGAACCTGATGTCGGCCTTCGCCTCCTTCGCAACGTTCGTGCCCAGCGCCTGCACAATAGGCAGATGGGAACCGTCAATGTCCATCAGGCAAACCTCGGCCCCCGAGAAGACCCCTCCGGAGTGGGCAAACGAGTGCAGAACCGCGGGAATGTAGGGGCTGCCGCCGCCGATTATGGCTATTTTATTAGTTTCCATTTTATTCGTCTCGATTACACGTCTCACGCACTTTCAATGAAGCCACGCGGCTTCGTTGTTCCCTCGAAGCTGCCGATTCTCAAATTCCCGTGATCTTCTTTAGCCGCGGGTTGTACGCGTCGTCAAGCCCGATGTTGATCAGGTTCAGCGAAACGAAGATCAGAACCAGAAACAGAATCGGCGGAATAATGGCGTACAGCCTCGTCGTCAGGAAGCCCTGCGATATCGCGAGCTTCACGAGGTAGCCGAGGGTCACCAGGTTGACTGGGCCGACGCCTATCAGCATCCTGAAGCCCGTCTCGATCATCATTGCGGACAGTATGGCTTCCGCGAAGCCGACGCCGATGTACGGCAGAATGTTGGGAGCGATTTCCTTGAAGATGATGCTCAAGTCGCCTTCTCCTGACAGTTTGGCCAGCTCAATGTAGGGTCTTTCCTTGACGCTCAGGACCTGAGACCTGAGATGCCGCGTCACGCTGGGCCAACCGAAAACTCCGATTATTAAGGCTAAGCTGAAAATGTCTATTTGTTTCAGGTAAAGCGTCAGGAAAATCACCAGCGGCCACGTCGGAATAACGAGCAACGCGTCCGTTATGGACCTTAGCGCGTGGTCCACGAGTCCGCCTTTGTATCCTGCTAAGAACCCGATTGTTATGCCTATCAGGATGTCGATGACGCC
>CAZOKM010000190.1:0-1884 GCA_964580405.1 uncultured Candidatus Bathyarchaeia archaeon
ATAAGGAAGATTCAAGGTATTTACCTTATTTCTCAAGAAACTACAATGTTAGATACGTAACTGGCGTAGCAATGGAGGGGCTTACACGAACCGATTCAGGCCTTTACGAAATAATAAATTACAGCTCATCAATTGCTGAAATCATTCCGCAGGAATCATTAATTATTTTACATATAGGTATGCCAACGAAATATTCTTACCTTTTCACAGCGTTTGCTTTGTCAGGAGACACTAACCCCATTCTTGTTGACGGCGGCGAATATCTAGAGGATTACAGCGTTGACGATTTGGGGCACTTTAGACTACTCTACATATCTGAACTTAAAGTAAGAAACGAGCAGGCCTATGTGACTTTGATTAACTCTTACGTTGAAGGCGGAGGGGCTGTCCTTTTTGACATTGACATGTTTCCCGCTTTACTCGGTGAGGAGATTTTGAACATTCTTCCCATGGAAGGTATTTACGCGGCATCGTCCAATCTTCAGCTCAGTTTTTCACCCGCCTTTAACTGTTCTTCTTCTTTCTCTCCCCTGAACGCCTCGCAAGCTCAAATATCCTACGCCGCTGGGTTGAGAACAGGCGCAGAGGTCGTCGCTTGGGATGAAAACGATAACCCAGTTATCGTCCGCATAGTGAAGCAGAATGGATGGATAGCGTGGACTGGGCTAAATCTACCATACCAGATAATGCTTAATGACGATTCGGGAGGGGCTAAACTACTTGTTCAGCTCGCGCGTTTTCTCACTTCTCAGGAAACAGTAACAAACAACGTCTTTCATCCCGCTGATTTTTCGATAATTTCAACCGACGAATATGTAGTCAGCCTGAATAATCCATCATCAGGCGATGGCGTCTGGTTCAAGATGACCTATTACTCCGGCTGGGAAGCGACCGTATCTGACGGCCAGAAGAACTTGAAAATTTTCCTGGCTGGGCCTCACGGGATGCTCGTTTTCCCCGAAAGTAACTCCGAGACTACAATAACCTTCTTTTTCGGGAAGACCCCAGATGTCGCCATTGGCGAAGTGTTAAGCGTTGGTTTCCTGATTGTGTTTTTTGGGTCTTGGTTTGTGCGGAATGTCATCACGAAATATTGGAAGGTTCCCGTCGGATGGACGCATACACCTCATAAAGGCTCGAACCACATGAACTCCGAGAGAAGGGCGAGCATGCAGCACTCCTTTAAGAGGGACGGAGATTGAAGGTCGCCCATGTCACGCCCTACTTTCCTCCTGTAACAGGCGGCATCGAGACCTACGTCTACGAGCTTGTGACGAGGCTGGCGGAGAAGTGCGAAGTCGAAGTGTTCACCTGCGGCAGGGGCGTAACGGAAAAAGCAGGGAAGGCGGTTGTTCACCGAATCAGAGCCATCGACATAAAGGACCTTCCCCTTCGACTGAAAATACCTTACCCTATCCCGCCATCGCTCATGTACCAGCTGACAAAGTCGAAGCCTGACATCGTCCACGTGCATGGCCACGCCTTCCTCACGAGCTTCGAGGGCGCACTGGCGGCAAGACTCACAAAAAAGCCGTGCGTGATGACAATCCACGACGTTGGCTTGGCGTACATGGACTACTCGTTCATCAGAGGCCTGAGACCAGTCTTCGACTCGATTCCTGTGCAGTCAGCCATCAAGTGGAGCGACGTCGTTATTGCCCAAAACTCTGTCACACGCGACTATGCATCACGGTTCAGTCCGAGAAAGACCATAATAATCCCGCAGGGAGTGGACATAAATCAGTTCAAACCGTCCAACAACGAAGGTCGGTTCATCACGTTCATCGCAGCGAGGCTCGTGAAGTTGAAAGGAGACGAGGTTTTCATACGGTCAGTGCCGCTGATAGCGAAGAAAATCAGGGACGCAAGGTTCAGGGTTATAGG
>CAZOKM010000191.1:0-1686 GCA_964580405.1 uncultured Candidatus Bathyarchaeia archaeon
GGGTTGTAGTCGTCGGCGTAGGTGAAGATGTCGATGGCGAACACCCACTTGTCAGGGTGCGCCTTTGCGATTCTCTCAATGAGGTACTCGACCCTCTTCGTGAACTCCTCGGTCGAGAATCCGCCAATCATATTTATGCCTAGTTCCAGAGACGCGAAGTCCCAGTCCCCGCGGTCCGCGATGTAGTCGGCGATTTGGCTCTCGCAGTGGGCTCCGCCGCCGAAGCCGAGGTCAATCAGGTCGACGCCGAGGCGCTGAGCCGTTCTCATGGCGTATGAGCCAGTTGGCCTCAGAGCAGATGCGCCATGCGTGATTGAGGAGCCGTACGCGAGGTACTTCGTCTTGGGCGTCTGGCTCTTTCGGGGAAGCGAGGTTTCGCCCTCGACGCCAATTAATCTTATCGGAGCGTAGAACGGCAGGATAATTCTCGTCAGGCGCGGGTCGAACGGCAGCCCCCTCTCCTTTGTGACCTTTTCCAGGAAGTTCATGTTCTCTGGCAGGCTCACGTTGAACTCCGTGGGTCGCGTGTCAATCATCTGCCAGGAGACGTGAAAGTTGCCTTGGAAGACCTCAGCCATCCCCAGCCCGTCGCTGGACAGGGTGACCTTCGCCGACTTGCCTTCGACGTTGAACCTAATTTCGGCTCCCGCGGCGCAGAGGGCGGTAGACTCTGCGGCTTCGTTGAGGGACCTCCTCAGCTTTTCGGGAAGCCGCGTCATGTATTTTCCGACGCCAGTCTCGGGCGCCAGCAGCTCAACCGTATTGTACAGCTCGACGTTCTGATAATTCACTAGACCTTCACCTGCGTCACGAAATGCCTAATTCTAATTGTGCTGTGAATATCTGTTTTTCCTTCATCCCTGAATGCCATGCTTAGCAGTCAAACGGGATGTTGCCTATTCACGTCTTCTTCCGCCGCTTTAGGCAGCTTAACCGTCAGCATTAACGCCAAGTTGATCAGGAAAATTAGAGCGCCCAATAGGAAGGAGGAGATAGAGCCGTACAGCTCGTACACCGCCATGAACAAGAGCGGGCCGAATAGTCCGCCTAGGCTCATGAAGGTTCTGTCCATCCCGATTGCACCTCCCCTGTACTTGGCGGGGGCGACCTCTGAGAGCATGACCATCACCGCGGTCAGCACCATACCGAAGCCCAGCCCCTCAACGAGGCTAACGAGCGTGAGCACCTCGAACGTTGAGGCAAGCGAGTGGGCGCAGAGGCTCCCCACCTCAACCATCAGACCAACGACGGCCACTGGCTTCCTCCCGAACCTGTCCGAAAGTCGGCCTGACGCTGCCGTGGCGACGATGATGCCCAGTGTCCGCATGCTCACGATTAGGCCTATGAGTTCGACGCTTATTCCGAGCTTGAGGTTGACGAAGAGGGGGAAGAAGGTGCCGACGAAGCCCGTCCAAACGAGCATCCTCGAAAAAGTGTCGACGTAGACAACGGTCAAGCTCCAGTTCCTTCGACTCGGCAGAACCTTCGTCATTCCCAGCATGGATGTTAACTCAGCGTTCACCGCGTCGTTCCGACGCAGGGTCCTGGACAAAAAGGCGACCGAAAAGGAGACAACCAGAAGAATGGAAGCGATGACAAAAACCGCCCTGCAGCCGTTGGTTTCAACCATAAAGCTGCCGATCGGAGCCCCAATCAAGCTGCCGATGAACTCCAACGCCTGGAAGG
>CAZOKM010000192.1:0-1545 GCA_964580405.1 uncultured Candidatus Bathyarchaeia archaeon
ATCAAAAAACTAAAAACTAGTTCATGTTAATTCGAAACGCTTAAACTATTTTTAACACAGTTTATAACATGCCGTTTTCGCGCAAGTTCAGGGATGGGATGGGGTTCCCCGAGGAGGGACAAATTGTAGACGGGTTTTCGGTTGAGTCCGTCTCGGTCAGCCACGTCGGCGTCAGCGAAGGGCGGTACGAGTACCCATCCGAAATCGTTGTCAAAGGCGAAGGCAACGTGAACAAAGTAAAAGCCGCCTTCAAAGGATTTTTCAAAGCCCGGAGGACCGTTTTCTCGGAGTACGGCAACCCGTACCAGTGCCACCACGGCAGAATGGAAGTCAAGGACCTCGGCAGCGGAAGGTTCTCGGTAACGTCCCGCGGAGCCTGTACCCGAGTCTTCTTGAGGGACGAGTTCGAAAGGTTCGCAGCGTACCTTAGGGAAAGAGGGCTTGTCGTCGGCGGTAAGGACGAAGCGGAATGGAAAACGGCAATCGACGAATACCTGAAACAGTACGAAGGGGCGACTTCTCGGAGAACCCCGTTCTTCCGATGATTCTCATTCGGTGCTTGGTCACAATGAGTTTCGAATTTCTTCTAACTCGGACTTGCGTCGGCTTCGCGTCTCAACTGCCTTCCTGAACGCCCTCGGAATCGTGGCAAGCAGCTGCCCCGAAAGCCCCGCAACATCCGCGTAGAATGCAGCAGCCTTTTCCTCCAACTTTATTGCCGTCTCTAGGTCGTCCGCGAAGCTGCCTTTCTGTGGTAGAGCCGTGTCGGTTTGGCAGTCGCCCAGTTTCAGCCCCTTGAACGAGAAGCAGGCTTCGAGGGCGTCCGTGATCGTCTCCTGGTAGGTCCTGATGATCAGGGTCTTGGTTCTCTCGCATTCCTTGGCGAACCTCTGGAACGCTTCGCTGTTTTCGGGGTGTCTTTCACCCATTCCGCGGTAGAACTGTGCTGAGCTGTCTTCCAGCCTTTCGACGAAGCTCATGACGGCTGAGGCTGTGGCCTCGTCCGAGCCCGCTTCGGTCAATCTAGAACCACCTTTGGATGACGACCTTGCTCTCGGTGAAGAACCTTATCGCTTCCTGCCCCTGCCCGTGGAGGACGCCGAAGAACGAGTCCTTCATGCCGCTGAAGGGGAAGAACGCCATCGGCGCGACGATGCCGATGTTGACGCCGACGTTACCGCACTGGACCCTGTACTGGAACTCGCGAGCCCACCTGCCGCTCTGGGTGAAGATGGACGCCGCGTTGCCATAAGGGTTTTTGTGGATCATCTCGACCGCCTCGTCGAAGGACCTTGCCCTGACCACGCAAGTCACGGGGCCGAAAATCTCGTCCTTCCCGATGCTCATGTCCGGGGACACGTTCTCGAAGACGGACGGGTTCAGGAAGCAATCCTTGGGCCAGTCGCCGACGAGCCTCACGTTCCTGCCGTCAAGAGTCAGATCCGCGCCCTCCTCGACCCCCTTCTCGATGAACTTCACGACCCGCTCCTTCTTGCCCCTGTCGCGCAGGGGACCGACTTGTACTGTCTCGTCGAGGCCGTAGCC